>CAKTIH010000001.1 GCA_934565615.1 uncultured Oscillospiraceae bacterium
AGAACGACTTCCTCAACAAGCTCGCTTCCCCCATCGTTGACGTTCAGTACTCCTGCGCGTCCGCTTCCGCTACCCCCAACCGCTGGGCTGAGGATGTCAAGTCCCGTCCCATGACCGTCGAAGAGATCCACGAGATGGTCGAAGCCTTCGGTAAGACTGCGAAGAAGCTGAGAGACGCCGGTGTCGACGGTGTTGAGATCCACGCCGTTCATGAAGGCTACCTCCTTGACCAGTTCACCATGGCCAACTGGAACTACCGTACCGACGAGTACGGCGGATCCTTCGAGAACCGCTTCCGTTTCCCGGTAGAGATCGTTCAGTGCATCAAGAAATACGCCGGTGCTGACTTCCCCGTCTCCCTGCGTTACTCTGTCGTCTCCAAGACCAAGGGTTGGTGCAAGGGCGCAATGCCTTATGAGACCGACTTCGAGGAGTGGGGCCGTGACATGGAAGAGTCCGAGAAGGCCATCAAGTACCTTGAGGACGCCGGTTACGATATGTTCAACTGCGACAACGGTACTTACGACGCTTGGTACTGGGCACATCCGCCTCAGTACATGCCGGATAACTGCAACCTCAGCTATGTTGAGCACATCAAGAAGTTCACCTCCAAGCCCGTTGTCTGCGCAGGCCGTATGGATCCTGTCAAGGCCGCTGAAGAGATCGCAGCCGGCAGACTCGACGCTGTTGCTATCGCACGTCAGAACCTCGTTGACCATGAGTGGATCCACAAGATTCTCGAAGGCCGCGAGGACGAGATCAAGCCCTGCATCCGCTGCCACAACGGCTGCTTCAACTTTGCAAAGTACAAGGGTTCCTCCAACACCCAGAACCTTATGGACTCCCTGCATCTCGGCCGCTGCGCTCTGAACCCGACCACCATGCAGCACACCAGATACTACATTGCTCCCACCAAGAAGGCCAAGAGAGTCGCCATCATCGGCGGCGGCATCGGCGGTATGGAGTCTGCTCTGGTTCTGCATCAGCAGGGCAACATCCCCGTTATCTTTGAAAAGACCAATGAGCTGGGCGGTCTGTTCCTGACTGCTTCCGCCATGACCTTCAAAGAGAACGATAAGGAGCTCATCCGCTGGTACAAGAGAGAGATTGAGAAGGCCGGCATTGAAGTCCACTTCAACACCGAAGTCACCGACGTCAACACCATCGGCAAGTTCGACGCTGTCATCATCGCCACCGGTTCCACTCCCAGAACCATGCCCATGATCCCCGGCTTTGAGAAGGCTCTCACCTTCACTCAGCTGCTCAAGGAGAAGCATGAGGTCGGCGATAAGGTCCTCTTCCTCGGCGGCGGCCAGTCCTCCTGCGAGGCTGCATATGACCTGCTCCTCAACTACGGCAAGCACCCCATCATTGTCGAGTTTGCAAACGACCTCGTCAAGTCCGATGTCACCTGCCTTGCCAACACCTCCTTCCTGCGTGATGCTATGGAGTACCACAAGGTTCCCGTTTACCTCCAGTCCACCATCACCGAGATCACCGACAAGGGCTGCACCGTTAAGAACGTCAAGACCGGCGAGAAGTTCTTCGTCGAGTGCGATAACGTTGTCAACGGCATCGGCTTCGTTCCCACTCCTGTCGGCGGCAAGGATCTGTCCCGCAAGGTCAAGGGCAAGGAGACCATCTTCCGTGTCGGCGACTGTGTTGCCATCGGCAACCTGCGTACCGTTATCTGGCGCGCATGGGATGTCTGCATGTACATCAACGGCAACAACCAGGGTATCGAGAACATCATCGATAAGTTCATCTGATTTCTCGGTTAAACCTTATAACAAAACCCAGCAGGGCCTCGGCTCTGCTGGGTTTCTGTTTACTGTCGGAATATTGAAAACCTTGTGTAATATATGCTATAATATTCATATCCCATAAGTGCTGTTTTAAGGAGTGTGCTTCTCTTATGTCAGATAACCTTAGGCGTATGAAAAAAATGGTTTATTCTCCCTCAATATTTTGGCTGGTTATGAGCTGTTTAGGTTTTGCTATTTTTGTTATCCTTTCGCACTTTGCTTTGACAGAACTCATCACGCAGCCTCCTTCGTCTCAATTATTAGATCAGATCGCATATATATTTTTTGCTTTTGCCTTCATAGCTTTTATAATAGAGATTATCTTTGCAATATTAATATTTGATTTTTGGTGCAGGCCTGTTATCTTAACTGAAAATGAGCTCGCACGCGGTTTTATTTTCAGAAAAAGGATCAGGAAAGAAGATATAACTGGTATAGGCCTTGCCACTGTATACGGCACAAAGACACCTGAGTCAATATATAATAATTGTAAATACGCAGTGTATGTTTGTACCGGCCAATATGATGAAGCCTTAATTAAAAGAATCGGCATTTGGGAAACCTTGATGTGCAGTGAGCTAATCCAAGTACTGCGTAAATGCCGTTCATTGCTGAAAAAGAACGGTACAGGCATCGCAAGCTTTGATAAGCAGGCATATCCAGACACTATATTCTTTCTGGGAGAGGATTTAAACTCGTACGCAGTCATAAAAGCATGGATGTCCGAAGCATAGCTCCCGCCGGGAATACTTGATGTATTGCCAAGGCCATTAAACCAAAAAGTTCCGACTCTTCGAATGAGTCGGAACTTTTTCTGACTAATTAGTCGTATACTCTCTTACCCCTTGATGTCCGCCGCAATGGCATCGGCGAGGGCGTCAAGCTCCGCAAGCTGGCTCTCAGCGAGGGAGGAACGCAGCGTCACGTTCTCTCCGATGAATTCGCACTTTTTGAGTGCCGAGAGCATTTCGCGCATCAGCTTGCCGCTCGTGGGTGCCCACGTGCCGTTCTCTATGACGGCGATCTTTCTGTTCTGAAGATTGTGGTTCACGATGTCATGCAGCAGGTTCTCCATCGTCACGAACACGCCGTTGTTATAGGTCGTCGCCGCAAAGACAAGGTGGCTGCTTCTGAACGCCGCGGAGAGGATGTGGTTCGCCGGGATGACCGAGGTGTCAAACATGCGCACCGTCACTCCGCGCTCGCAGAGCTTCGCGGCAAGGACGTTCGCGGCGTTCTCCGTGTGGCCGTATACCGACGCATACGCCAGCATGACGCTCTTCTCCTCCGGTGCGTAGCTGCTCCAGAGCTGGTACTTCTCAAGATACGTTCCGAAGTCCTTGCGCCACACGAAGCCGTGCAGCGGGCAGACATAGGCGATCTCAAGCGCCGCGGCCTTCTTCAGCACCGCCTGCACCTGCATGCCGTACTTGCCGACGATGTTTGTGTAATAGCGCCGCGCTTCATCAAGGAACTCTGCCATGAAGTCGCATTCGTCCGCAAAGAGCTTGCCGTTGAGCGCACCGAAGGTGCCGAAAGCGTCCGCCGAGAAGAGTATCTTATCCGTCAGGTCATAGGTCATCATTACCTCCGGCCAGTGCACCATCGGCGCCATGACAAAGGTCAGCTCGTGGCGGCCTGCCTTGAAGGTGTCGCCCTCCTTGACGATGTCCATCCGCGCGCTGAAATCGTCGCCGCGGAAGAACTGCGCTATCATTGTCCTTATCTTGTCGTTGCATATCACGCGCGTCTCCGGGTGTCGCTGCAGAAGCAGCTCAAGCGTCGCCGCGTGATCCGGCTCCATGTGCGAGACAACGATGTAGTCAAGCCCGCGCCCGCCGAGCGCATGGTCGATGTTCTCAAAGAACTGCCCGAACACGGCCTTGTCCACCGTGTCGAAGAGCACGGTCTTTTCGTCCGTCAGCAGGTATGAATTGTAGGAGACTCCGTTCGGCACATCGTATGCGCCCTCGAAGCATACGAGCCGTCTGTCGTCCGCGCCTACCCAAATAAGATCATCCAGAACCTTTCTTGTGCAATACATAAGCGTACCTCCCTCAGTTAATAAGCTTTTTTATCTCCATCAGGCTCATGCCCGTTTCCTTGGCTATCTTCACAAGGTCGTCATACTCGGCCTTCTGCCGGGAAACGCCCCAGCCGGATGCGCGCTTGATGCCTACCGTTCCTATGCCGCTGTCCTGCTGCGCTGCCGCCCTGCTGAGTACATGCCTTGCGCATACGTGCTCGCGCACGCCGAGCGTCGTCGTGTTCTTGAATATGCAGCGGAGCATGTCGTCCCGCTGCCCCTGGCGGCACAGGCAGCTGAGCATCGTCCCCGGGCGGCACTTCTTCATGCCGATCGCCGTGAACCACACGTCGAGCGCCCCTGCCTCGAACAGCCGCTCCATCGCAAAGCCGAGCTCCTCGGCGGTCATATCGTCGATATTGCAGCTCAGCTCCAGCACCTCGTCATGCTCTCTCTCCGTCTCGCCCAACAGGGCGCGGACGGCATTGAGCACCTCAAAGTCCTTTTTGCCAGTCCCGTAGCCCGCCATGCTGACGGTCATCACCGGCGCTTCGCCGAACTCGTCCACGAAATATCTGAGCAGCGCCGCGCCCGTCGGGGTGCACAGCTCGCTCTTTATCTTGCCTGAATACGTTGGTATGCCGCGCAGTATAAGCTCCGTCGCCGGGGCAGGCACGGGCAGTACACCATGCGCGCACTTCACCGTTCCGCCGCCGACGTTAATGGGCGATGCGTACACCTTCTCCGGTGCGAGCAGGTACATCAGCATGCACACGTTCAGCATGTCCGCCATCGCGTCAATGCTGCCAACCTCATGGAAATGCACGTTCTCCACGGCGCAGCCGTGTACGCTGCTCTCCGCCGCGGCGATTATCTTATAGACCTCCGCCGCGTCGTGCCGCACCTTTTCCGGAAGCGGTACAGACTCAATGAAGCGCATGATCTCCCCAATGTCCGTGTGCTTGTGGTGACCGTGGTACTGCGCGCCCTCGCTCTCCTCGTCGCCGTCAATGGTCACGGTGACGTGCGTGCCGGTCACGCCGCACTTGGTGTCGGGCGCGGCGCTTACGACCGCCCTGCCGTCAAATACCCTGTTCATTTCCGCAAGGAACTTTTCTTTCTCGGGGTACAACTCCAGCAGCGCCGCGGTGAGCATGTCCCCCGCCGCGCCCATCGAGCAGTCAAAATACAGCGCTCTCATACACTTTTCTCCCTGACCTTCGGGTCTATCGTCACGGAGTCAAAATACTCCGCCAGCTTCTTCTCTATCTCCGGGAAGCGCTCATGTGCGCGCTCCGTCTGCTCTGCCGTGAATTGCAGCAGTGCTCCGTTTCCGCGCACGCGGACGCGGAAATCCGTAAAGCCCAGTGAAAACAGATAGTCCTCGCTCTGCTCAACGGCATTCAGCTTCTCCGCCGTGATCTCCTCCCCGCTCGCTATGCGCGTGGCGAGGCAGGCGTAGGCGGGCTTATCCCATGTCGGCAGCCCCGCCTCGTGCGACAGGCGGCGTATCTCCGCCTTTGTCAGCCCGCATATTCTCAGCGGCGAGAGTATACCCTCCTCGCCGAGCGCCTTGTAGCCGGGTCGGTCGGATATATCGTCGCTGGCGTTCGTGCCGTCGATTATAAGCGCGTACCCATCGGCGCGGCTGCGTTCGCGTATCGCGCCCATGATGTGCTTCTTGCAGTAATAGCAGCGGTCGGGCGGGTTTGCCATGACCTCCGCGCAGGAAACGATGTTCTGCTCAATAAGCCTCATCCGCACGCCGAGCTTATGGGCAAGCTCTATCGCGTCGCGCTGCTCAAACTCCGGCTGGAACTGCGACTTCACATAGTACGCCGCAACGTCCGCGCCGCAGCGGCTTGCCGCGTACAGCAGATAGGACGAATCCACGCCGCCGGAGAAAGCCAACGCGATTTTATGGTGCTCTTCAAAAAATTCCTCAAGGGTCATGTGTATCTCTCCCGTTGCTCAATCAAGGTGGTTTATCATGCTGGCCATATAGCCTGCGCCGAAGCCGTTGTCAATATTCACGACCGAGACGCCGCTCGCGCAGGAATTGAGCATGCTCAGCAGCGCCGCGACGCCGCCGAGGGACGCGCCGTAGCCCACGCTTGTCGGCACCGCGATGACCGGGCAGTCGGCAAGTCCGCCGATGACTGAGGGCAGTGCGCCTTCCATCCCGGCCACGGCGACGATTACACGCGCGGACATTATATCCTCCATGTGCGACAGCAGCCTGTGTATGCCAGACACGCCAACGTCGTAGAGCCGCAGCACCTCATTGCCGAGCACCTCCGCCGTCACGGCGGCCTCCTCTGCAACGGGGATATCGCTCGTCCCGCCGGTCGCGACGACTATCCGCCCCTTGCCGGTCGGTTCCGGGCGCTCGCCTATTATTCCGGTTCGCGACATCGGGTTATATTCCAGCGGCAGCTGTGCTCCGACATAGTCTGCCGCTTCCTTATTCATCCTTGTTACGAGCTCGGTCTTCTGTCCGTTTTCCAGCATTGCCTTCGCAATGGACAGAATATGCTCCTTGGTCTTGCCCTCGCCGTAGATCACCTCCGGTACGCCCTGGCGTATCCCGCGGTGAAAATCGACCTTGGCAAACTCGCCTATCTCCATAAACGGCTGCATCTTCAGCTTGAGCGCCGCCTCCTCCGGCGATACGCTCCCATCCGCTACCTCCCTGAGCAACTCTGTCATCTCTGTTTTATCCATTGTATCAGCTCCTATTCAGCGCGGAATGGCTCTATCCGAAAACGTTTTATATAATTATACAGCACAGTGCGGATTTGCGCAAGCTCTCTTGCGTCAGTACGCCCTTAGATTTTCTCCCGGCTTCCGCCGTATATTTCTTAAAAATTCCAAAAACCGAAGAAAAATCTGGACTTTATTTATCCCGCGGTGTACACTATACATTGTGTATTAGTTCTATTTATATACATCATTTGTAATTTATTGTATATTATTTGTAATGTTATGAAAAGCTCTTTTTTCAAAACATCATACCGCATCCTGTGCGCCGCTCTGGCGGTTGCGGTCGTGCTGCCCTTCTCTCCCGAAGCATATGCGCTGACGGGTGAGTTTCAGTGCGGCCTTGAGGAGCACACGCATTATGATGCCTGCTACACTCCCGTCCTCATCTGCGAGCTTGAGGAAGCTCCCGAGTATCATGTGCATGATGATAATTGCTATGAGCAGTGCGAGACGCTTGTCTGCGCCGACGAAAGCCATGAGCATGACGAGACCTGCTATGAAAGCCAGCCTGTCCTGATCTGCGAGCTGCCTGAGTCTGATGTCGTGGACGGCCACAGGCACGCCGACAGCTGCTATAAAAAGGAGCTGCACTGCACGGTTCCGGAGCACAGCCACAGCAGAAGCTGCTACTATGTCTCCATGGACAATGTCGAGACTCCCGAGGATTGGGAGGCCACGCTGCCCGATACCCTGTCCGGCAACTGGCGTGACGATTTTGTATCTGTCGCGCTCTCGCAGCTCGGCTATACTCCGCTCGCTGAAAACTCCATTCCCGCCGAGGACGGTAAGACCATGCTGCCCTATACCCGTTACGGCGATTGGTACGGCTTCCCTTACGGGGAGTGGTGCGTCATGTTCGTCTCCTTCTGCGCAAACTACGCCGATATCCCCCGTGCCGCCGTGCCGTATGAATCCGGCTGCATCGCGATGGTCGACAGGCTCAGTAAAGCCGGGGTGTTTGAGTACGGCAGAAGCTATGTCCCCCGGCGCGGTGACCTCGTGTTCGTCTCGTATGACGATGGCCTGACTCCCTCGCATGTCGGTATCGTCACCGATGCGGCCGTGGCCTCCGGTTCCGGTGCGTTCAGCTTCGTCGATATCGAGGGCAACAGTGACGGCACCGTGCGCGAGCGCCCGCGCTCGACGGCGGACGCGGATATCTTCGGGTATATGAACATGGAAAAGGTCATAGACGGCTGGAACGGTACGCGGCGCGCGCTCATCGACTGCGGTGCGGCGACGCTCTGTCTCAAGTACCCCGCCGAAGAAGCGGCAGACTTTGACACGCTCCGCGCCGTGAGTGTCGGCAAGCAGAGCAAAGAGTATGCGCGGCTCGTCAAAGAGCTTCCCGCTCATATATCCGACGCGGGTTCGTGCAGCTTTTACCGTATTGACGCGGAGCTTTCGGGCAAACCCGTTTCCCTCTCCCGTCCCGATACCGTGAGCTTCTCTGACAGCGCAGACTTCTACGCTATGAGCGCCGGCATCATCGAGTACGGCGGCGCGGTCTATGCCTATGTCTGCCCGACCGGCGCATGATGCTTATGCTCACTTGACAAGATAATACATGCTGCTTTATAATTGCCGGGTTCGCGGAGTGACCGCCGGACCCGGCAATTTCTTTACACGCAGGTGAGACAATGAAATCCTACAATTCCGATAAGCTCAAGCTGATAATCGCGCTCCTCATATACGGCACGATCGGCGTCGTCAGAAAGAACATCCCCTATCCGTCCAGCTTCATCGCGTTTGCCCGCGCCGCCATCGGCTTTCTCTTTCTGCTGTGCTTCCGCGTCATCACGCGCACATGGATAGACCGTACCGCCGTGAAGCGCAATCTCAAGACTCTGCTTCTCTCCGGTGCGCTGCTCGGCTTCAACTGGCTGCTGCTCTTCGAGGCGTATAATTACACCTCCGTCGCCGTGGCTACGGTGTGCTATTACATGTCCCCCGTCTTTCTGATGCTTGCCTCCCCGCTCCTCGGAGAGCGGCTGACCGCGCGCAAGCTCGGCTGCGCTGCCGTTGCGCTTCTTGGTATGGTTCTCGTCTCCGGCGTTCTGGAAACCGGGCTGTACGGCCTCAAGGGTATCATTCTCGGTCTTGTCTCCGCCGTGACCTACGCGGTGATCGTCATGCTCAACAAGACGCTCAAGGATATCTCCGCCGGGGACCGGACGATAATGCAGCTCGGCATTTCGAGTATCGTGATGCTGCCCTATGTACTGCTGACCGAGAACCTTGCCGCGCTCGAGTTCACTTTCACCCCGGTCATGCTGCTCCTCGTCGCGGGCATCGTCCACACCGGCTTTGCCTATACCCTATACTTCGGCGGCATCGCCGGTATCCCCGCGCAGACCGCCGCAGTGCTCAGCTACATAGACCCCATAACGGCTATCCTTCTGTCCGTCGTCCTCCTCCGTGAGGACATGAGCGCCGTCTCCGCCATAGGCTGTGTGCTCGTCATCGGCGCGATGCTCGTCAGTGAGATCGAACCGAAAAAGAAACGCACCGCCGCCGAATGAACAATATATTCCCACCACTGCTCCGTTTCATACGGAGCAGTTTTCGTTTCTTTCCGTCTTGACATATCCTCCCGCGCCGCAATATAATGGCTTAAACCTTATAGCAGGAGGAGAGTTTATGGATCTGCAAAAGCTGTCGATTGGGCAGATGGCCGAGCTTAATCACGTCAGTGAACAGACGCTGAGATTATACGACAAGGAAGGTTTGCTCGTCCCCCGCTGCGTCGATCCCGTCACAGGCTACCGCTATTATCACATCACCCAGTCTGCAAAGCTCGATCTCATCCAGAACATGAAGGTCTACGGAATGACACTGCGGCAGATACGCAGCTTTCTTGACAGCAACGATCCAGCGGCGCTGCGCGCTCTGCTCGCCGAGCAGGCCGACAGCATTGAGGAGCGCATCCGGCAGCTGCGCCGCTCGCAGAGCGCCATCACCCGCACGCTCGATAACTACCGGCGCTATGAGGCAATGCCGCGAAACGGTGAAATTTTCCTCGAATATATCCCCGAGCGCCGCATTTTCCGCTATAGCTGCGACGTGAATTACTTCGACCAGGACGAAAGCGGCTACGAATACATGCTCCGCCAGATGAAAACCAACCTCGTCGCAAACAACATGCCGCTGTCGTATTTCACCAACATCGGCACGATAATCCGCCGTGAGCACCTTGTCCCGGACGAGCTGTTCTCAAACGAGGTCTTTCTTTTCGTCGACGAGGGCAACAGCTCGCAGGCGATGGAGACTTTGCCCGCCGCGTCGTATCTCTGTCTGTGTTCGGACGAGTTCAGCATGGAGGCCGAGAACGTCCGCCGCCTGCTGGACTATGTGCAGACACGCGGCTGCGAGATCGCCGGGGACTACATCTGCGAGGTCGTCGTCGACTTCCCGATGTTTGACTTTGATCGCCGCCGTATGTTCTATAAAGCACAAATCCCCGTGCGCTTTTTTGGTTAATCTGCGCAGCAAAATTTTCCTTGACATTATTGTAACAATAATCTGTATAATAAATCCCGTAAGGTTGTTAAAAAACTAACCGAATTTTTAAAACAATTTGAGGAGGCAATTATATGGATCGCAAAATCAAAGTCGTTCAGTACGGTGCAGGTAAGATGAGCCGCTATCTCATGCGTTATGTGCTTGAGCACGGCGGTGAGCTGGTCGGCGCTTTCTGCCGCAATAAGACCCACATCGGCAAGGATGTCTCCGAGATCATAGGCAACGGTTATCCCTTCGTCGGCGTCACGGTAGAGAACTCTGCCGACGCGGACAAGCGCATCGGCGAGCTCAAGCCCGATGTGTGCATCATCGCCACGCGCAGCACCGTCGCGGAGCTGGAGGATATATTCACCATCTGCGCGCACCACGGCGTCAACGCCATCACCACCTGCGAGGAAGCCCTCTATCCGTGGAACTCCTCCCCCGCTCTCACCGCAAAGCTCGATAAGCTCGCCAAGGAAGGCGGCTGCACGCTCACCGGCGTCGGCTACTGCGACCTTTATTGGGGCACTATGGTCACGAACCTTGCCGGCTCCTCCCACAAGATCACCAAGATCGAAGGCAGCAGTTGGTATAACGTCGAGGACTACGGCGTCGCTCTTGCCGAGGGTCACGGCGCGGGTCTGACGATCGATGAGTTCAACAAGACCATCGGCTGCTATAATGACACTCCGTCCGATGAGATGAAGGAGCTTGTCGAGAGCGGCAAGTATGTCCCCTCCTACATGTGGAACCAGAACGGCTGGCTGTGCAGCAAGATGAATCTGCACATCACCTCCCAGACCCAGAAGTGCATCCCCTGCGTCGATAAGGAGGACCTTAAGTCCGAGACGCTCGGCATGGTCGTCAAGGCCGGCAACGCAACCGGTATGCGCGCCATCGTCACCACCGAGACCGAAGAGGGCATCACCCTCGTCACCGAATGCGTCGGCAAGATCTATAATCCCGAAGAGACCGACAAGAATGTCTGGACGCTGCACGGCGAGCCGGAGACGACCTGCATCGTCAACCAGCCCGCGACCGTCGAGCTGACCTGCGCCACGCTTGTCAACCGCATCCCGCAGCTCATTGACGCTCCCGCCGGTTATGTCACGACCGACCAGTTCCCGTACAACGAGTACATGGTTCACCCGATGAACGAGTACGTCAAGACCAAGTAATCATCTTTCTCCTTAAAATGGGCGCACTGCAATACTTGCAGTGCGCCCATTTTTCATCCATCCTATGGACGGATCTCATTACTTTATGTCCGCGTACTCCTTTACCCACGCCTCGACTATTCGCCTTGCCGTCTCGTCGCCGCGCTGCTTCACCTCGATGACTACCGTGTCCTCATCGTTTGCCAGCACCGCGCGCAGGTTGTCCGTTAGCATCGTGAACTTCTCACCAAGCCCGAAGCTTGCTCTCAGCTCCTCGGCGTTCTCTGCGCCCTTGATGACGCCTATTATCGGCGCGTCAGAGTTGAGCAGCTCCGCAAGCTCATTGCGAAATTGCGGTATCAGCATCTCAAAGCCGCCGATCTCGTCGAGCATCACGAACGGATAGAACTCCGCCTCCTTGAGCATCTGCGCCGCGCTCTCGCGGAACACCTCGTTGTCCTTTCTCGGCGGGACGGTGCTGAGATCAAGAAAGCGCTGTCCGTCAAATCCGTCGTGTCCGATCGCCGCTGCAGCAGGATAGAGGTCAAAGCCCTCGATGCGTCCGCCGCCGTCCGTCACGCGCTCCGTTATAAATCCGCCCGCGTAGCCCGCCGCCTTGCCGAGCGCCCGTCTTATAATAGTAGTCTTGCCGATCCCCGACGGGCCGGTAAGGAAAAGATGTTTCTTCATTTTATTCACTCCATACTTGGTTTTGTAGAAATTATACTCATCCGTGCGCCGTTTGTAAATACACCCGTTTCATTTATTATCGGACCTGCTCTTGATGTTTTGACAGATTTGGTGTATTCTATGAAAAGAATATCTTTGATGAACGGACGTTTCTTTTATGACTGATTTTGAAAATAAGACTATCCTTGTCACCGGCGCTGCCGGGTTCATCGGCAGCTTTCTGTGTGAAGCGCTGCTGAATGGCAACAGCGTTCATGTCGTCGGCATCGACAGCATGAACGATTATTACGAGGTCTCCCTTAAAGAGTACCGCCTTGAAAAGCTCCGTGCCCTCGCGCAGGAGCGTGAAGGCACCGGCTGCCGCTTCTCCTTTGTCCGCGGCAACATGGCCGATAAGGCCGTCATTGACGGTATCTTTGCCGAGTATAAGCCTGACATCGTCGTCAACCTCGCGGCCCAGGCCGGCGTGCGCTACTCTATCGACCACCCCGATGTTTACATAGAGTCCAACCTCATCGGCTTTTATAACATTCTTGAAGCCTGCCGTCATTCGTATGACGGCGGCGCAAAGGGCGTGGAGCATCTGGTTTACGCCTCCAGCTCCTCGGTCTACGGCAGCAATAAAAAAGTGCCATACTCGACGGATGACAAGGTCGATAACCCCGTCAGTCTCTATGCCGCGACAAAGAAATCGGACGAGCTTATGGCGCACGCCTACGCAAAGCTCTATAATATCCCGAGCACCGGCCTGCGCTTCTTCACGGTGTACGGCCCCGCCGGGCGTCCCGACATGGCGTACTTCGGCTTTACAAACAAGCTGCGCGCCGGTGAGACTATAAAAATCTTCAATTACGGCAACTGTAAGCGTGACTTTACATACATCGACGATATCGTTGAGGGCGTCATGCGCGTCATGGCGAAGGCTCCCGAGCGTGCCGTCGGTGAGGATGGGCTGCCCGTCCCGCCGTACAAGGTCTATAACATCGGCAACAGCCACCCCGAGAATCTCTTGGACTTTGTCCGCATTCTGTCCGAGGAGCTTGTCAGCGCCGGTGTGCTCCCTGCGGATTATGACTTTGAAGCGCACAAGCAGCTTGTCCCGATGCAGCCTGGCGACGTGCCTATAACCTACGCGGACACCGCCCCGCTTGAGCGTGACTTCGGCTTTAGGCCGGATACTCCGCTGCGCGAGGGGCTGCGTCGCTTCGCGCGCTGGTATAAGGAATACTACAAGATATAAATAAACAAAGGAGATCGCCTATGAAAATCGCTGTCGCCGGTGTCGGCTATGTCGGCCTGTCTCTGGCCGTGCTGCTGTCCCAGCATAACGAGGTCTACGCAGTGAGCACCACGCCCGCAAAGGTTGAGCTGATAAACTCCAAAAAATCGCCCATAAAGGATAAGGAGATCGAAGAATACCTTGCCTCGCGCAAGCTGAACCTCACCGCAACGACCGATAAGGAGGGTGCGTACCGTGACGCCGAGTTCGTCGTCATCGCAACGCCGACGAACTATGACCCCGACAAGAATTACTTTGACACCTCCTGTGTTGAGGATGTTATCCGTATTGTCATGGATGTGAACCCCAATGCGATAATGGTCATCAAGTCCACCGTCCCTGTCGGCTATACCGAAAAAGTCCGCCGCGAATTCGGCAGCGAGAACATCATCTTCTCCCCGGAGTTTCTGCGTGAGGGACGCGCTCTGTATGACAACCTCTACCCCTCGCGCATAATCGTCGGCGCGCCGACGGATGACGAGCGTCTCCGGAAGGCGGCACACACCTTTGCGCAGCTTCTTGTGCAGGGCGCCATAAAGGAGGATATCCCCGTTCTGTATACGAACCCGACCGAGGCCGAGGCAGTAAAGCTCTTTGCGAACACCTACCTTGCCCTGCGCGTCAGCTTCTTCAACGAGCTCGACACCTACGCCGAAGCGCGCGGTCTGAGCACGAAGCAGATCATTGAAGGCGTGTGCCTTGATCCGCGCATCGGCACGCACTATAACAATCCCTCCTTCGGCTACGGCGGGTACTGCCTGCCCAAGGACACCAAGCAGCTCCGCGCCAATTACAAGGACGTCCCGGAGAACCTCATCTCCGCCATCGTTGAGAGCAACCGCACCCGCAAGGACGTTATCGCCGACAGTGTCCTGCGCAAGGCAGGCTTCTTCGACGGAAAGAAGAACTGCGTCATCGGCGTCTACCGCCTCACCATGAAGTCCGGCTCAGATAACTTCCGCGCGTCGAGCATTCAGGGCGTCATGAAGCGCATCAAAGCCAAGGGCGTTGAGATGGTCGTCTACGAGCCGACTCTCAAGGAGGATAATTTCTTCAACAGCCGCCGCATTGACGACCTCGTTGAGTTCAAGTCCATGTGCGATGTCATCATCGCCAACCGCTTCTGCGACGAGCTGCGCGACGTTGAGGATAAAGTCTATACCCGCGATATATTTTCAAGAGACTGATATACAAAGCGAACCCCGCCGGCAAAAATCATGCCGATGGGGTTCGTTTATCTTCTTTATTTCTGTTCCGTCTCCGCAGTCTTTTCTTCTCGCGGTGTTGGCTTGAAATCTCTTATCGTCAAATTCAGCGCCATGCCGCAGTAGATGACAGTGCTGCTCGTGTAGAGCCACATCATCAGCAGTATGATGGACGCAAGCGAGCCGTACACCAGCGAGTATTTGACCGACGCGCCGATGAACACCGAGAACGCGATGCTCACACCGACAAGCGCGAGCGTCGAAAGTATCGCCCCGGGAAAGGTGTGGTACGTGTCTGTCTTTCTCTTGGGGTACTCATACACGCCCCATAGCAGCAGAAACATTATGCCGCCGAGGATAACGAAACGCATGTGGTTCCACGATTGGCTGATGTCGATAAACGGCAGCAGCTCATTGAGCTTGTTCATTACGCTCCTGCCGGTGAGCATGACGACCATGCCGAAGTAGATCGCGACTATCAGCAGCAGGGAGATCAGTATGCTCACGATGAAGCCCCATATCCCCTGAAAGCGCATCCCGCCCTGCGCGTCGCCGATCGTAAACTGCATGGAGCGTATCGCCGCGGACGCGGAGGTGACGAGCACCGTAAGCCCCGCGATCATCATGGCCGTGCTGTTGTTCGCCGCAACATAGCCGAGAAAGTCCCTTATATAGCTGACGGTCTCCTCGGCCATGAGGTTCTCCGCAAACGCCACGATGCGCATCGCCTTATCGTAGCTGTTGCCGAGCAGGGTATACAGCACGATAACGACCGGGAAAAACGTCATCGTCATGTAGTACGAAAGAGCCGCCGCGGCACGCGTCAGCCTGTTTCCGTTGAATATATCAATAAATGTGCGAACAAAGCGCACCGCATTTTTCAGCAAGCAGCCTTCACCCTCACCGCAAAAAATCAATAGGCCGTGTCGGAATGCCTATACGCGTTTCGACACGGCCTATTATTATACATTATCCCGGAGCAAAAGTAAATATTCTTTCCCCTGCCCCGTGTCCGGTTACACGGACTTATTTTGTATTGAATATCTTGAAGATGCTGTCAAACGGATCCTCTTCCGGAGCCGCAGGCTTCTCCTCCGCTGCGGGAGCCGCGGGAGCGACAGGCGCGGCAGCGGCGGCAGCCTTCTCGGCAGCGCCGGTGAACAGCCCCTGGGACGGAGCCTTATTCACCGCTGGGCGCACCGGAGCGAACGCGGAAGCGCTCTTCTCAGTGTTGCCGGCGGGAGCGGCAAGATTGCCGTCGTCAAAGCCGGTAGCGATAACGGTAACTCTGATCTCGTCGTCCATGTTCTCATCGAAGGTCGCGCCGAAGATGATGTTGGCATCGGGGTGCGCTGCCTCCTGAACGAGGTTCGCCGCGGTCTCGACATCCTCGAGATCCATGTCCTCGGAGCCGGTGATGTTTATCAGCACGCCGTGCGCACCGTTGATGGAGGTCTCCATAAGCGGGCTTGCAACTGCCATGCGCGCGGCCTCTTCGGCCTTGCCCTTGCCTGCGGCGTGGCCGACGCCCATGTGGGCAAAGCCGGCATTCTTCATGATGCAGGTGACATCGGCAAAGTCAAGGTTAATGAAGCCGGTGTTCTTTATGAGGTTCGAGATGCTGGTGACGGCCTGAAGCAGAACATCGTCCGCGATCTCGAAAGCATTCGCGAGCGTGACCTTCTGGTCGGTCGCGAACTTCAGCCTGTCGTTGGGGATAATAAGCAGGGAATCGACGCAGCCGAGCAGCTCCTTGATACCGGCGTTCGCCTGATCCATGCGGCGCTTGCCCTCAAACTTGAAGGGCTTCGTCACAACGCCGACCGTGAGCAGACCTGCGTCGCGCGCGATCTCGGCAACGATAGGTGCCGCGCCCGTGCCGGTGCCGCCGCCCATACCGGCGGTGATGAACGCCATGTCGGCATCCTCAATGGCCTTGGCGATGTTGTTGCGGCTCTCCTCTGCGGAGCGCTTGCCGACCTCGGGATCGGAGCCAGCGCCCTGACCGCGGGTCATCTTCTCGCCTATCTGAAGCTTCTGGTCGGCATTGGAGACCGCCAGAGCCTGCTTGTCCGTATTGATAGCGATGAACTCAACACCCTGAGTCCCCGCCTTGACCATTCTGTTAACAACGTTGTTGCCGGCGCCGCCAACACCAATGACCTTTATATTGACCACATTTTCGGGCCCTTCGGCTTTGAAATCCATACGTATGCCTCCCAATATATTTACGTCGCATAAAATGCTAAGTATCGATATAGTTTCATCGTCGGTATTTTATTACATTTTTCTGCAACAGTCAATAGGTTTTTTCATTTTATAGAAAACTTTTGTAATTTTTTTGTAACTCGTTTTTAGTTCGGGCTGAAATGTGCCGTTGTACCGTCGCTGACGTCGATGATCCCGATGTCTCCCTCAAGCAGCTGAGCCATGACGGACACGACCATCCCGAACTTGTGCTCGATGCCGTGGCTATCCCCGATGATCACGGTGTACTTATCGCCGTAGGTGAAGCTGACGCGCTGCTGATCGGAGAAATCCACGCGTCCGACCTGCGTGTAAAGCCCGCGCTGCTCGAGCTGATAGAGCACATCGGCTATGAAATCGACGACCGCGGTGTCCCCGTTGTCGGTCTGGAGCGGCTCGCCTATGAGCAGCGTTCCCGGAGAGATGCCGACTATCGGGATAAGCCCGGACAGCTCGTCCTCCGTCGCCTTGCCCAGCACCTTGCAGCTGTGGTCGATCGTCCAGTCCTCGTCGCCGAGGACGATATAAGCCAGCGCCTGGCTTTCCTTCACGGTTATCGTGACCTTGTTCGGCAGCTTTCTCTCGACCGAGACCTCCTCGACATACGGCAGCTTTGCGAAAACGCGGCTCAGGGCGGCGAACCTGTCAAAGAAGAACAGGTTGTCGCCCTCCTCGATGTCTATGGCTCTGATAATTTCTTCATCGGTATAGTGTGTGTTTCCTTCGACCTGTATATCCGAAACTCTGAAAAAAACACTCATCACAAAAATGACCGCGACGATCACAAGGAAGAACATCATCGGCCCGCTGAAGCTGCTGAGTATCTTCTGCAGGCTTATGTTCTCCTCGGTGTCTGTCCTGTTTCTTTTCGGCTTTATATTGAATGCCATCGTGTATCCTTTCCCGGTCGCGCCGCATGGCGTGACCCGTCAGTGCTCAAGGTAGATATCCGCGCCGAGCGCGCGCAGCCTGCTGTCAAGATGCTCATAGCCGCGCTTGACATGGCCGTCGTCGCAGATGACCGTCTCTCCCTCGGCGCACAGTCCCGCGATTATCATCGCCGCCCCGCCGCGCAGATCGGTCGCCGTGAGTGAGGTTCCGCGCAGGCGCTCAACGCCCCATATCTCCGCCGTTTTCCCGGAGAGCGTGATGTCCGCGCCGAGACGCATAAGCTCGGGTGCCTGCCGGTAGCGGTTCTCAAAGATATTCTCGGTTATCACTGTTTTTCCATTTGCACGCAGCAGCGCCGCCATCAGCACAGGCTGTGCGTCCGTCGGGAAACCCGGGTACGGACTTGTGGATATCTCTCCCACCGCCGTCAGCTTCCCGTCCGAGCGCAGCCTCACGCTGCGTTTGGAGGATATTATATCACATCCGGCGAGCTTTAGGAAGTGGAGAACCGTAGAAAAATGCGTCGGATCGACCCCGCGCAGCTCAACATCGCCGCCCGTCGCCGCCGCGGCACACGCAAGCGTTGAGGCAACTATCCTGTCTGGTATGATCCGGTACTCGACATGCCTTTCACGTATCGGCCCCTCGACCGTCACGGTGTCCGTGCCGTCCCCCGTTATCCTGCTGCCGAGCAGACGCAGATAAGATGCCAGCGCCGATATCTCCGGCTCGCGCGCCGCGCCGTGGATGACCGTCACGCCATCGGCGGCAGTCGCAGCGAGCATGATGTTCTCCGTCGCCCCGACGCTCGGGAACGGCAGCTCCAGCTCCGTCCCGTGCAGCTTATCCGCGCGGCAGCTTATTTCCCCGCCGTTTTCATCTATCTGCGCGCCCATCTGCCGCAGCGCCGCGAGATGTATGTCTATCGGTCTCTTGCCGAGCTGGCAGCCGCCCGGCAGGCTCAGCCGCGCCACGCCGCAGCGCGCCAGCAGCGCCCCCATGAATATGACCGACGAGCGCATTTCCAGCATCAGCGAATGCGGTATCGTGCTCTCGGCGAGCCCCGTTGAGTCTATGTACACATCGTTTCCCAGCTGCTCCGCCGTGCAGCCGAGGTGTCTCAGTATCCGCAGCGCCGCGTCCACATCCCGTAGCTGCGGTACGTTGGTCAGCTCCGAGCGTGCCGGAGCGGCGATAGAAGCAGCGATTATCGGGAGGGAGGCATTTTTCGAGCCTTGGACAAAACAGGTGCCCTCAAGCTTATTCCCGCCCCGTATATGCCAAATATCCATAATTAACCCCCCGCATATCAGATCAGTCCATCTTATGCCGGGGGGTTACAGTATGCTATTGTCTGAGGCTTTTTACTCTTTATGGATCGTGTCGAGGATGATGCCGCAGATGCGCTCCGTGGCATCCTCGGCAGCAAGCGAGGTCATCGCCGCGCTCATCGCCTTGAGCTTATCATCATCCGCGAGCAGCTCCTTCACATCCGCGAGCAGAGACTGCGCGTCGAACTCGCCTTCGAGCAGCACCTTTGCGCCGCCCGCTTCCTCAAGCACGCGCGCGTTCTTCTCCTGATGGTTGTTCGTGACGTTCGGTGACGGGACAATGATGACCGGCTTTCCCATGTAGCACAGTTCCGAGATCGTCGACGCACCCGCGCGGCACATCACAAGGTCCGCCGCCGTCATGACGCGCGGCATGTCGTAGATATATTCGCGCAGCTCGACTCCGTTCCCGGCCATATCGGGCGCGGTCTCGCCGAGCTTCGCGGCCATGTCGGCATAGTACCTGCTCCCGGCGGCATGCAGCAGGTGGAAGCCCTGCCTGCCGTCGAGCATGGGTATCATCTCTGTCATGATCTCATTCATGTGTCCCGCACCGAGGGAACCCCATACTGAGACCACGAGCTTTTCCCCAGCCGGGATGCCGAGCTCAGCCTTTGCCTGCTCCTTCGTCTCACTGCCGAACTCACCGCGCACCGGTGTTCCGGTGACCTCGACTCTGTCCGGGTGCTTATAGTACCGGCGGCTGTCCTCAAAGCCGACAAGCACGCGGTCAACGTGCTCGGCCAGCATCTTCGTCGTGAGCCCCGGCACGGCGTTGCTCTCATGCACGAAGGTCGGGATATGCAGCTCGTGCGCCGCCGTCAGCACCGGGTAGCAGACGTAGCCGCCCGTACCGATGACCGCGTCAGGAGAAAACTCGCGTATCAGCTTCTTCGCCTCATGCAGCGATACCGCGACATTCTTGAGCGTGTCTAGGTTATGTGCGATGCCGCTCAGGCTGTGCTCACGGCTGATGTTCGTGATCTTCAGTCCCTCTATGCGGTAGCCCTCGCGCGGCACGAGCTCCATCTCCATCTTGCCCTCCGCGCCGATAAACAGCATCTCCGAATCGGGCAGCAGCTCGCGCAGCCGTCCCGCGACCGCGAGCGCGGGGTTAATGTGTCCGGCAGTGCCGCCGCAGGTAAAGACAAATTTCATATCCGCAGTTCCTTTCAAGTAAACGCTTTGTTTCTATGTTTCCAATATATCCCTCGACGCGCTCAGAACTATCCCTAGCTCGCCGAGCTGTATGAGCAGCGCCGTCCCGCCGTAGCTGAAGAGCGGCAGCGATATTCCCGTGCACGGCACAAGGTTCGTCACGACCGCGACGTTCAGGAATACCTGTATCGCCAGCAGCGTCGTTATCCCGGCGCAGACAAGGAAGCTGAACCTGTCGCGGCAGTGCAGCGCTATCCAGTAGCCGCGCAGTATGAGCATCGCAAAAAGAATGAGTATGACCGCCGCGCCGATGAAGCCCAGCTCCTCGCAGGTGACGGAAAAGATAAAGTCGTTGTGCTCCTCCGGCAAGTACAGGAACTTCTGCCTGCTCCCGCCGAGGCCGAGACCGCTAAGGCCGCCCGAGCCTATCGTGTACAGCGACTGGACTATCTGGTACCCCTCGTCCGAGGAGCTCGAAAACGGGTCGCGCCATGTGCTGATGCGCGTCGAAGCGTAGGGAAAGAAGGTCAGCAGCACGGCAAGTCCCGCGCCTGCCGCAGCAAAGGCTCCCGCGAACCACACGAAGCTCACCCCTCCGAGAAACAGCATGACCGCGCCGACGGCAAGGATTATGACCGACGCCGAGAAGTGCGGCTCCAAAACGAGCAGCCCCACTATCACGGCGAGTATCCCCGCAAACGGCAGCAGCCCATATCGCACCGTGCGCATCCGGCCGCGAAAGCGGCAGATGAGCAATGAAAAGGACAGTATCACCGCAAGCTTTGCAAGCTCCGAGGGCTGGAGCGTGAGTCCGCCTATGCCGAGCCACCGGCGTGAGCCGTTGGCCTTGACGCCGATCACCGGCACGAGCATCAGCAGCATCAGCGTCAGCAGCAGAAAGTGCAGCGCATAGCGCCGGTAAAAGCCCATCGGCAGTTTCGACGCCAGCAGCATGCAGCCGATCCCGAGCAGCGCGAAGATAAGCTGCCGCACGAAATAATATGCGGCGTTCCCTCCGGTCACGTTGCCCGGATCGTAATAGGCTCTCGCGTAGCTCGACGAGAGCACCATTATCACCCCGATAAGAAGCAGCAGCATAGAGAGCGTGAAGAACGCTCCGTCAAAGCTCTGCCGCCGTTTGGTATCTCCCGATACCGAAAAGTCGGCGAGGCGGGCACCGTCATAACGCATCTTCCCACCTCCCCGACTTGTTCATTCAATCATTTTTCAGGCGAAACGCTGGTACACCCCTATAAATGATATGATAGCCATAGCCAGAGATATTCCGGTAAAAAGAACGAAAAGCTCTTTTTCGCTCCACTTTTTTCCCGTCCAGCCGCCCATCTCAAGATGATGGTGGAACGGTGCCATTTTGAACACGCGCTTACCGTGGGTCAGCTTGAAATACGTGACCTGAATAATGTCGGAAAGCGTCTCGATGATGAATATAAAACCGAGCGTGATAAGGATCATCGGCATGTCATAGGCAAAGGCCATCGCAGCGATGGCTCCGCCGAGGAAGAGCGAGCCGGTGTCGCCCATGAAGCATTTCGCGGGGTTGAAGTTATACACAAGAAAGCCCATGAGCCCGCCGACAAGACCGGAAGCGAATATGCCGAGCTCAAGATAATTCTGCCCCCACCGCATCGTGACCGCCACAAAGAACAGGCACACAGGGATCGATGTCCCGGACGCGAGTCCGTCAATGCCGTCGGTGATGTTCACGGCGTTCACCGTGCCGACGATGACGAAGGACGCAAACACGAAGTACAGCCACTCCGGCATCGGTATTACCTTATTGGAAAACGGGATATAGAGGTTCGGCTTGACATAGCCTATCTCGCGCATCAGCAGCACGAACACGAGCGCCGCGACGAGCTGGAGCAGGAACTTCATTTTCGCCGTAAGGCCGAGGTTCTGCTTCTTCTTGAGCTTCTCCCAGTCGTCCAGAAAACCTATAAGTCCGAACACCCACGCGAACAGCAGCACAAATATGTGTACGAAGTTGCCTTGGAGCATCCCCTCAAAGCCGACTGTCAGGCACACGAACGTGACCGCCAGAATGAACATCACGCCGCCCATCGTGGGCGTGCCGCTCTTGCTCTTATGCCATTCGACCTGTCCTTTTATTTCCTGCCCGGCCTTCTGGGCGCGCAGCCACGGAATATAATACTTCCCGAACGCCGTCGCAAACAGGAACGCCAGCACGAAAGAAGTGATCAGCTTTATCGTCATAATATTCTCCAGACTACTCGGGGCGCTCCGCGTCCCGTTTTTCTATCTTCAAGACTTTTTTCTCTCTTCAAGGAACTGCGCGACTATCTCGCGCTCATCCATATGGTGCTTTTCATGGCCGATGACCTGATAGTCCTCGTGACCTTTCCCGGCAAGCAATATTACATCACCGGGGCGGGAGTTGTCAATAGCCCAGCCTATTGCCTCTATCCTGTCGCATATCACCGTATACGGAGTTTGCTTGTCTTTGAGCCCCGCGACTATCTCGTCGATGATAGCCATCGGCTCCTCTGTGCGCGGGTTATCGCTCGTGACGATGACAAAATCCGCATTGTCCGCCGCGATCGCGCCCATGATGGGCCGCTTGCCGCGGTCCCTGTCGCCGCCGCAGCCGAAGAGCGCGATAAGTCTCCCGCGCGTTATCGGGCGCAGCGTCTTGAGCACCTTCTCAAGCGCGTCGGGCTTGTGGGAGTAGTCGATGATTATCGAGTAATCCCCGTCTGTCGGCACGCGCTCCATGCGTCCCTTGACGCCCTTTGCGCCGGAAAGCGCGTGGGCGCACTTTTCAAGGCTTATCCCGAGGCTCAGCCCCGCCGCGATGATGCCGAGGGCGTTGTATACCGAGAACATCCCCGGTATCGCAAGCTCCGTCTGCACACGCTCTGCGCCGTATACCGCCTCGAAATGCACTCCCTCGCCCGTCAGGCGCACGTTCTCCGCCTTGAGCTGAGCGTCCCTGCCCGCCGCCGAATAGGTCAGCATCGGGCACTTTACGCCCGCGAGCATGAACGGCGCGCGCGCGTCGTCGGCGTTCACGCAGCCCATGCGGCACTGGGAGAAAATTTTCTTTTTCGCCGCGGCGTATTCATCCATCGTCCCGTGCAGGTCGAGGTGATCCTGCGAAAGATTCGTGAACACCGCCACATCAAAGGTGATCCCCGCCACGCGCTCAAGCGTCAGCGAATGGGACGACACCTCCATTACCACATGCGTGCAGCCTGCGTCCGCCATCTCGCGGAAGAGCTTGTGAAGCTCGTAGCTCTCCGGCGTCGTGTGCTCCGAATGCAGTAACTCGTCGCCTATCATGTTGCCGTTGGTCCCAATTAGGCCGACCTTTGCATCGAGCTCCGCTTCAAGCAGGTGCTTCATTATGTAGGTCGAGCTGGTTTTCCCGCTCGTGCCGGTAAAGCCTATCATCTTCATTTCGGACGCCGGGTTACCGAAGAACTCTCGGCTCGCCATCGCAAGCCCGTAGCGGCAGTCGGCTATCTGCACATACGGCGTACCGTCCGCCGGGATATCCTCGCACAGCACCGCGGCCGCGCCCTTTTCCATCGCCTTGGGAATATAGCGGTGTCCGTCCGTCTCAAAGCCCTTTATCGCGACGAACAGATCGCCCGGGCGCGTAAGGCGCGAGTCATAGCTGATCCCGCTTATCTCCGTGTCCGGTGCCGCGTTCGTACTGAGCACTTCTATATCCTTTATCAGCTCTTTCAGCTTCATTATCCGTCCTCCCGACTGCGTACCTTATATTTTTATCTTGAGCAGTGATTTTAATATTTTCCGAGTATCGAATCATCCTGATCGATGAGTGATACTTCTATTATACAACCGTGGTCAACCCCTGTTCCGGCGGCTATGCTCTGCCCGCTCACGGTCTGCGCTGCGCTGTCTGTCACGGTGCTCCTCGTCGAGATATACAGCCCGTAGTATGACAGCGTATCCCGCGCCTCGTCGTAGCTCATCCCGGTGAGGTCGGGCACCGTCTCCGTGTCAGGAGATATCTCCGCGTCGAGGTACAGGATTATTTCGCTCCCCTCAGCGATGGCCGAGCCCGCCGCCGGCAGCTGCCGCGTCACGGTGTCGCCGTAGCCTATCGTGCGGTATCTGAGATTTGCGTCCTCTATAAGCTCCGCCGCGCCGTGCAGGCTCTGCCCCACGGCCATCGGCATCACAGCCTCGCCGCGCTCTAAGTCCGTCTCGGCTTCAACGCCCATGTACGGCAGTATATCCGCCATCATGCTCCCGACGACCGGCGCCGCCATCTGGCCGCCGCTTATGTATATCCCGGATTTATTCGATGGCGTATCCAGAAACACCAGCAGCGCTATGCGCGGCTTATCCGCCGGCGCGAAGCCTATGAAGGAGACGATGTATTCCTTCTGCCCGGTCTGCGCCTCAAGGCTGACCTTCTCGCTCGTTCCGGTCTTGCCGCCGATGCGGTAGCCCTTGACGGCGGCGTTGCGCCCCGTCCCCTCTTTTGAGTCGCCGACCACCTGTTCGAGTATAGTGCGCACCTTCTCGCTCGTGCTCTCGCTTATGACCTGCCGCACTCTGTGCGGCTCGCGCTCGTATGCTACGCTCCCGTCGGGGTTCAGCATCCGCTGCACGACGTAGGGTTCCATCAAATACCCGCCGTTCACGCATGCGCTCACCGCGCACACGAGCTGAAGCGGGGTTATCGTAAAGGTCTGGCCGAAGGACGCCGCCGCAAGCTGCGACAGGTTTTTCTGCGAGCAGAAGGTATTCTTGCTCCACCAGATGCTCCCGCTCTCGCCCGACAGGTCTATGCCCGTCTTGGCCGTGAGGTTCGCGTCCGGGTCGTCCGACAGGCGCAGGAAGCCGAAGGCCTCGCAGTAATCATAAAACCGCTCCGCGCCGACGCGCAGCCCGATGTTCACAAACGCAGCGTTGCATGAGTGCTGCGCCGCCTGCGTCAGCGTCTGTGAGCCGTGCCCTGTGGTTTTCCAGCAGCGTATCGGGCTCGTGCGCCCGATGACGCTGACGTTGCCGCCGCAGTAAAAGGTATCGTCCAGGCTCACCGCGCCCTCTTCGAGCGCCATCGCGAGCGTGATTATCTTGAAGGTCGAGCCGGGCTCATATGTGTCGGACAGCGCCTTGTTTCGCCACTGCTTTGCCTGCGCCGCGGCAAGCCGCTCCGCCGCCTCTTCCTTTGTCTCGGCCTCGTCTATGTATTCCCTGTCTTTCTCGCTGACCGCGAGGAAATCGTTAAGGTCGTAATTTCCGAGCGACGCCATTGCGAGTATCTTGCCCGTGTTCACATCCATAGCGATCGCCCCCGCGCCGTTCTGGATGTCGTAATCCTCCACCGCCTGACGCAGGTGCTTCTCCACGTAGTACTGTATCGTGGAGTCTATGGTCGTTACTATATCATAGCCGTCCTCACCGGGGCGGTATTCTTCAAACTGATTGAACAGCAGCTCCGTGCCGTAGGCGTTCGTCGCGCGCACGGTCCTCCCCGCCGTACCGGAGAGCGCTGAATCATACCTTGCCTCTATGCCCTCAAGCCCGTAGTTGTCCGTGCCGACAAAGCCTATCAGGTGGCAGGCAAGGGATGAGTTCGGGTAATAGCGCTTTGTGTCCGGTTCGAGCCGCACCCCGCGCAGGTCGTGCTCTGTCTTGAACGCGCGCACTGCGTCAGCCTTGTCGCTCTCTATCTTCCTCGCGACGGTCACATACCAGCTCCCCGTCCTCCCGGATTTCTCATATACCTCGTCGTAGTCCACTCCGAGTATCTCCGAAAGTCCCCGGGCGATAAGCGCACGGTCCTCGCCGTAGGCCTCTATTTCCGCTGGGCTGAGATAGACGTTATCCACCGTCGCGCTGACGGCCAGCGCGTTCATGTTCGCGTCGTATATCGCGCCGCGCGACGCGGAGCCCGGAGTAGAGCGAAGCTGCTGCTCTATCGCAAGCTCCTCATAGAACTCATGTTCCTTTATCTGCAATTGATACAGCCGCGCCAGAAGCACCGCGAACACGCCTATGCCGAACACTGCCGCCAAAACGACGCAGCGCCGCAGCATCTGCCTGCCCGGCCCGCTCCTCACCGCGCTGCCGCTTTTTGATCTTTCCATGATACACTCCCGCCTGATGTTTTCGGGCAGCGCCGTGTTGTGCGGCAAGAGCAGCTGGCGAGAAAATTTGCGTTCTGATAACGGCACTTTTTTGCAGGAATACTTTGTGTATTGCAAGAAAAAGTGACTAAATCAGGGCACAAATTATCCGTCAGATGCCGACGCCGTATAATGCGGCGCTGCCCCCTATACATCATATTCGGCGGCAGATATCCTTATCCCGGCCAGTCCAGATAAACGATCTGTCCCGGCTCCGGCGGCTGCATTCCCAGCACGCCCCGCGCGTAGCTGTCAAGCTCTTCAAGACTTATGCTGCTGTCGTACTTTGCTGTCAGCACACGGGCCTCGGTCTGTGCTTCTTCAAGCGCGTCCTCAAGCGCTGCGATGTTCTCCTCGGCCTGTGCAAGGCGCACCCGCCACAGCAGGCACAGCACGAGCGTACATACCGAGAATACCACGCACACGGCCTTGAAGAGCGCAGCGCTCCTTTTTCTCATATCGCTATACTCGCTCCGCCACGCGCAGCTTCGCGCTGCGTGAGCGCGGGTTGACTTCAAGCTCCTCCTCGCTCGGGAGTATCGGCTTTCTCGTGACGCTCTTGAGCGTCTTTACAAAGCCGCAGGTGCAGACCGGTGCTTCCCTCGGGCATGTGCAGCCGTTCTCCCTCGCCGCGATTCCGGACTTGACTATCCGATCCTCCAGCGAGTGGAAGCTAATGACGCACAGCCGCCCGCCGATATTGAGCTTGTCCGGTGCTGTCTCCATCATTCTCGCGATCGCGCCGAGCTCGTCGTTCACCGCGATGCGTATCGCCTGGAACGTGCGCTTTGCCGGGTGCTGCTTCTCACGCAGCGCGGCGGCGGGCATAGCGCCCTTGATGATGTCCACCAGCTCCAGCGTCGTCTCCACGGGTCTTTGCGCGCGCCTTTCCATTATCGCGCCGACGATGCGGCGGGCGTAGCGCTCCTCGCCGTAGTCCCACAGGATGCGCAGCAGGCGCTGCTCGTCCCAAGTGTTCACAACGTCGTAGGCCGTGAGGCTCTCGCCCTTGTCCATGCGCATGTCGAGCGGTGCATCGTTCATATACGAAAAGCCGCGCTCGGACTCATCCAGCTGCGGTGAGGACACGCCGAGGTCAAACAGCATCCCGTCCGCACCCTCTATGCCGAGCGAATCGAGTATCACCGCGGCGTCCGAAAAATTGCCGTGAACGAGCGTCACCTTATCCTTAAAGGGCGCAAGACGCCTTCCGGCGCGCTCTATGGCCGTCTCATCCCTGTCGATGCAGATGAGGCGTCCCGAGCCGAGCCGGGAGGCGATCTGATATGAGTGTCCGCCCATGCCGAGCGTACCGTCAAGGTACACTCCGTCGGGCTTTATGTTGAGGTTCTCAATGCATTCATTGAGCATTACGGAAAAATGCTTTGCTTCAATCGCTTCGGATCCCTGTGTCAAAATTCAAGCTCCTCCATAACCGCGGCGATATTCTCCGGTGTCGTCTCCTGCTCGAAGATTGCCTGCCACGCGTCGCTGTCCCAAAGCTCGGCATGGTTGTTGCAGCCGACAACGGTCACGCTCTTTGTAAGATTCGCGTAGTCGCGCAGGTTCTGCGGCACGAGCACGCGCCCCTGGCTGTCCAGTTCGCAGCGTGCGGCATGCGCAAACAGCGGGCGCATTTTCCGCTGCTTGACATACGGCATCGCGTTCACCCGCTCCGATAGCGCGTCCCAGCTCTCGCTGCTGTACGCGCACAGGCAGCGATCCATCGATATCGTTATATAAAACACCGCGCCCAGCTCCTCCCGGAGCTTTGCGGGCATGAACAGCCTTCCCTTGCTGTCAAGAGAATGCTGGTACTCCCCAGTCATCAAAATGCCCTCCCCCATCGTGGGACATCTCACCATTTTGCCCCACTTTCTGCCACTTTGATATATATTATAGGGTGGCATAAACAAAAAAGCAAGTGAAACTTTTTGTAAGTTTTTGACATTTTCCTTATCAAAATCGGCAAAAAAAGTGCCCACCCAAAGTCTTGTGTTTTGGGTGGGCTGACTGTTATGTATATTGTGTCGGCAGTGGAAATTATTCCTCCTCGCCGCGCTGGATAGTTTCGACTCCGGTGAGCTTCACGGCGTTCTCCTTCGGCTCCTGCGGCTGGCCGCCGCCCAGAGAGCGGAAGGAATTATGCGCGTTCTGTATCGTTGCGAGCGCGGCGTTCATGCTCTCTTCGGTCTGGCGCATAATGTTGTCCACATACTCGCTCGCGACACGGCGCAGCTGGCTCGACTTCGCCTCGGCGGCAGAGATCATCTCCGCGCTCTTGGCTCTCGCCGTGCGTATGACCTCCTGCTCCTCTATCATGGCGCGCGCCTGCTCCTCGGCGCTCTTGCGCAGCGCCTCAGCCTCGCGCTTGGCGTTGCCGATAAACTCATCCCTTGCCGAGACGAGCCTCTGCGCCTCGGCGATGGAGGACGGGAGATTCGCCTTTATTTCGCTTATAATGTCTATGGCTTTCTCGCGCTCGATGATGCACTTGTCGTTGCCGAGGGGAACGCCCCAGGCTTCCGTCACCATGCCGTACAGGATATCAAGCAGCTCTATAACGTCGTTATTGTTGGCCATGCGAGGACTACCTCCATTGTTTGGCTTTTTCTTCTATATCGGGGATGATCGCGTCCGGCACGAGTCCCTTGAGCTCCGCGCCGTACTGGGCTACCTCCCGCACTATTGAGGAGCTGAGGAAGGTGTACCGCTCGCTCGCCGTGAGGAACATCGTCTCGACCGAGGGGTTCAGGCGCTTGTTTATCATGTTCATCTGAAACTCATAGTCAAAGTCCGATGCAGCGCGCAGGCCCTTTACGATCACGGGCTTATCATAGCGGCGTACATACTCCGTGAGCAATCCGTCAAAGCTGTCCACACGCACGTTCTTGTACCCTTCGACGGCGCGGCGCGCCATGCTGAGCTTCTCTTCAAGCGTGAACATGGGCGATTTCTTCGCCGCGTTGTGCATCACGCAGACGACAACCTCGTCGAATATCTCCGCCGCGCGGCGGATTATATCAACATGGCCGAGAGTGATCGGGTCAAAGCTGCCCGGGCAGATCGCAGTAGTCATCAAAGGCTGTCCTTTATATACACGGTAAGCTTTACCCTGCCGTAGTTATACTCTTTCTTTTTTCTGTAAGGAGCGCGCATATCCGGAAGCACTTTCTCCCGGCGCGACTCGCATAATATTATACCACCATCCGACAATATGTCAACCGAATTGATGGTTTCCAGCACGGATTCGTACAGTCCCGAGTCATACGGCGGGTCGACGAAAACGAGGTCGAACTTCCCGCAGTGCCGCAGATAGCTCAGCGCGTCCTGCTGCAGTACCGCCGCCGTGAAGCCGCAGGTCTTGAGGTTCTCCTTGACGATCTTCACCGCCGCCGTGTTCTCGTCTATAAACACGGCCTCCGCCGCGCCCCGGCTGAGACACTCTATGCCGAGCTGACCGGTCCCCGCAAAGAGATCGAGCACACGCCGTCCCTCTATGTCGAACTGGATGATGTTGAAAACCGATTCCTTCACGTTGTCGGTCGTCGGGCGAATGTCATAATTTTCCGGCGTCTTGAGCTTGTGCCCGCGCGCCGTGCCTGTTATCACTCTCATTGTTCCTTCTCCTCGCTCTCTTCGCTGCGGAAGTATGCGTATATCGCCGCGGCGGTGTTCCGCGGCACGACGAGCGCCAGCTGTTCAACGCTCGCCTCACGTATCGCCTTGACGGACTTGAAGTATTTCAGCAGATCAGCTCTCCGCTTCTCGCCGACGCCGGGTATCGCGTCAAGCTTTGAGGCGTAGCTCTCGTTTCTCAGCAAGCGCTGGTACTCTATCGCGAAGCGGTGCGTCTCCTCCTGTATCGAGCCGACGAGCGCGAACACAGCCTGATTGGTCTTTATTCCCGTCTCATGCCCGGCTGAGTCTATCAGCGCCCTTGTGCGGTGGCGGTCGTCCTTTACCATGCCGAATACCGGTACGGATATCCCAAGGTCGCGCAGCGCACGCTCCGCCGTCGCGGCGTGCTTGTCGCCGCCGTCGATGAGCAGCAGATCCGGCAGGGTCGAGAACTTCTCGTCGCCCTCCTTGTAGTGGCTGAAGCGTCTGTATACCGCCTGGTACATGCTCGCGTAATCGTCCGGTGCGTCAAGCCCGCGTATGCGGAATTTCCTGTAATCACGTTTAAGCGGCTTGCCGTTTATATGCACCGTCATTGCCGCGACTATGCCCGTCGAGCCGAGGTTAGATATATCGAAGGCCTCTATGCGCTTCGGGAAGTTGCGCAGCTCCAGCGCCTTCTGGAGCCATTCCAGCGTCTTTGACCTGCGCTGCTCAGCGGTCGTGCGCCGCTGTATCTCCTCGCGCGCGTTGAGCGCCGCGCTCTCGATGAGCCGCATGCGCTCCCCGCGCTGCGGCGTGTCTATATACATCCTGCGCCCGGAGACCTCGCTCAAGAGGCGCTCAAGCTCCTCCCGGTCGTCTATTGCGCAGGGCAGCAGCACCGACTTCGGCCATCCGCCGCGGTGCGCCGTATAATACTGCCGCACAAGGTCGGACACGGCCTCGCCGTCGTCCTCAATCGGCTCGTCCATCATCTCGACGTCCTTGCCCACAAGGCTGCCGTCGACGAAATGCAGCACTGCAAAGCAGGTCTTGGCTCCCCGGCAGAAGCCTATCGCGTCGGTGTCGGCAAAGGCCGTGGCAATGACGCGCTGTTTGTTCGTCAGCCCCTCTATCGCGCGCAGCCTGTCGCGCAGCTCGGCGGCGCGCTCGAACCGCAGCTCCTCCGCCGCCTGCTCCATCTGGCTCCGCAGTTCATCTGTGAGCTCCTTGCTCTTGCCGTCAAGTATCATCGCCGCCTGCGTTATGCGCCGGCGGTAGTCCTCCGCGCTGCTGTCTTTCAGGCACCAGCCCGCGCAGCTGCCCATGTGGTAGTTGAGGCAGGGGCGCTCCTTGCCGATATCCCGCGGGAATTTCCGCGAGCAGTCCGGCAGCAGCAGCGCCTTTGATATCGTGCTTATAATGTCATAGGTCTGTCCGCGCCCGCCGAAGGGACCGAAGTATTTTGCCCCGTCCTTCCCTGCGCGGTTCGTCAGCGTCATCTTCGGGTACTCCTCATGCAGGTCGAGCCTGATAAAGGGGTAGCCCTTGTCGTCCTTGAGCAGGATGTTATAGTGCGGTTTGTGCTGCTTTATGAGCGAGTTTTCCAGCACCAGCGCCTCGAACTCACTGCCCGCGACAATGACGTTGAAGTCATGCACCTTTTCCACCATAGCCTCGACCTTCGGCAGATGCTCCCCGTGGAAATAGCTGCTTACGCGGTTCTTCAGCTTCTTCGCCTTGCCGACGTATATGACCTCTCCGTGCTCATCGAGCATGATGTACACGCCCGGCAGCAGCGGCAGATTATTTGCTTTTTCACGCAGCGAATCGAGCATGACTTCCCTCCGGCCTGTGTCAGGCCTTTGCTTCCTCTGGGGCTTTCTCCTGTCCCTTGATGCACCACACCGTTATCGTCACGATAACGACCACGCCGCCGATGATCGCGAACATGCCCGGCTTCTCACCGTAGAATATCAGCACCCAGACGGGGTTCAGCAGCGGCTCCACCGCGCCGAGCAGGCTGCATGCAAGCGGCGGGCAGTATTTTGTGGACTTCACATAGAGTATATACGCAATGCCGAGCTGGAACACGCCGAGTATGATTATGCCCGCGGTCGCCGTAAGAGTAAACTCAGGTTTCGTTATTATTATAGACGGCAGCCCTATCAGGAATGTGAGGAACTGGCCGATCATTATCGCCGAAAAGCGCATCTCGCCCTCAAGGTCGCCGACCGCCATGAACATCCCCGCCATGAACATCCCCGCCGCGATAGCGACGAAGTTTCCGAGTATGTATCCTGGCTGGAGCTGGTCAAAGAAAAACAGCGCTATCCCGAAAAGCGTGAAGATGACCACCAGCAGGTCGGCCTTGCGGATCTTCGTTTTATATATAAGCGCCGTGAATATAACTATAAACACCGGCGAGGTGAATTGCAGCACAATTGCATTTGCCGCCGTGGTGAGCTTGTTTGCGCAGGTAAAGCAGGTGTACACGCCCGCAGCGAAAAGCCCCGCGATAAAGGTCTGCTTTGTGAAGATGAACTTCATCCCCTTTATACGCATATACACCACGAAGGTCAGCCCCGATATAAGGCTGCGCATACCCGAAACGGCAAAGCCGTTCCACGGTATGAACTTCATTATTATTCCCGCAATGCTCCATAGTGCCGCCGCCGCGAGCATTTCAAGCATGGCCTTGGTTTCCTTTTTCATCGTGTCCTCCAGATACGGCAAACGCCGGTACAACTCAAAAAGAGGCGTGTGTAACAAGTACACACGCCTCCGCCTTTTTATCTCTGATTACTCTGAAAAGTCAGAATCGATCAGCTCCGACAGGGTGGCGATAGCCGCTTCCTCGTCAGCGCCGTCGGCAATGATGGTTATCGCAGTGCCCTTGACGATCCCGAGAGAGAGAACGCCGAGAAGGCTCTTCGCATTGACACGTCTGTCCTCTTTTTCGACCCAAATGCTGCTCTTGAATTCATTGGCTTTCTGAATGAAGAAAGTCGCGGGTCTGGCATGAAGACCTACCTGATTGTTAATGACTACTTCTTTGGTTATCATACTTGCCACTCCTTATACTAATACAAGACTGTGCTGACAGTTTATCAAATTTTAAGCCAATCGTCAACAGCTTTCGTCCGTTTCGTTGTTTTTCACATTTCTTAACAAATGCGTCGACGGATTTTATTTCAGTTCGACAACAGTCACGCCCGCTTCGCCCTCGCCGAATCTCCCCAACCGGAAGGATTTGACGCTTTTGTTCTTCTTGAGCATCTGCTGCACGGCGGCGCGGAGTGCGCCCGTTCCCTTGCCGTGGATGATGGTGACGGTCTTGAGCTTACCCATGACGGCGCTGTCGATGTACCTTTCCGCCGCGAGCACGCCCTCTATCGTCTCCATGCCGCGCAGGTCTATCTCGCTCGCGACGCTGACGTTCCTGAGCTGCGAGCTGCTCCTTGCGGCGCTGCTCTTTGCCTCCGGTGCTTTTTCTCCTTCGAGCAGCAGCACCTCGTCCTCCTTCGCGCTCACGTTCATTATTCCCGCGCGCAGGCTCAATACACCGTCGGGCGATTTGGAAATGACTGTCGCCTTGACGCCCATTGATTTTATCTTTACCACGTCCCCGACTTTCACCGGGCGGGCCGACACCTTGTCCGCTTCATCGTCCGTAAGCTCCTTCTGCAGGGCCTGTTCGGAGAGGTTGAGCTGGCGGCGAAGCTGGGCGCGCGCTTCGTTCACGCGCTGTGCGTCCTGATCCTTGTCCGCCGCTTTGCGCATTTCGTCAAGCTCCGCGAACACCTGTTCGGCAGTTGCGCGCGCGTCGGCAATGATACACTCCGCTTCGCGGCGGGATTTGAGGTCAGCCTTGTCAAGCCGTACCTCGAGCTCCGCCTTGAGGAACGCCGCCTTCTTCGCGTTCTCCTGCGCCTCGCGCAGCTTCAGCGCCGCTTCGTTCCTGTCCTTTTCCAGCAGCAGCCGCGTCTGCTCGAGCTTTTCTATCGTCGCTTCAAAGCTCGCGCTCTCGGTGCTGACGCGGTTCTTCGCGTCCTCGATGATCTCATCGCTCAGACCGAGACGCTTTGATATTGCAAAGGCGTTCGACTTTCCCGGTATGCCGACCAGCAGATGATAGGTCGGGCGCAGGGAGTCGACGTCAAATTCGCAGGAGGCGTTCTGCACCCCGGCCTCATTCGTCGCGTATACCTTGAGTTCAGCGTAGTGCGTCGTCGCCGCGACGATCGCGCCGCATTTTCTCACGTGCTCAATGACCGCAATGGCCAGCGCCGCGCCCTCCGCCGGGTCGGTGCCCGCGCCGAGTTCGTCGAAAAGTATCAGCGATCTGTTGTCGCATTCAGATATTATGTTAACTATGTTGCTCATATGTGCCGAGAAGGTCGACAGGCTCTGCTCAATGCTCTGCTCGTCGCCTATGTCGGCCAGTATGTGCGCAAACACGGGCAGCCGGCTGCCGTCGTCCGCCGGGATGTGCAGGCCGCACTGGTTCATTGCCGCAAGCAGACCTATCGTCTTTATGGAGACGGTCTTGCCGCCGGTGTTCGGCCCCGTGATGACGAGCGTATCAAAGCTGTCGCCCAGCTCCACGTCTATTGGCACAGCCTTGCTCTGGTCGAGCAGCGGGTGCCGTGCATGGCGCAGGACTATCGCCCGCTCGTCCATCGCCGCCTGCTGGCAGTTGAGCTTATAGGATAGCTTTGCCTTGGCAAATATCAGGTCGAGTCTGACGAGCACGTCATAGTCCGAGCTTATATCGTCCCGGTGCTCTGCGCAGTCCGCGGAGAGCTCTGCAAGGATGCGGTCTATCTCCGCCTTCTCCTTCGCTGCAAGCTCGCGCAGCTCGTTATTCGCCTTGACCGCGCCCATAGGCTCGATGAAAAGCGTCGCTCCGGAGGAGGAAATGTCATGCACCAGCCCCGGCACGGAGCCTTTGAACTCCGCCTTCACCGGCACGACATAACGGTCGGAGCGCATCGTGATTATCGGCTCCTGCAAAGCCTTGGCATAGCTCGGGGAGGAAATTATCTTCTGCAGAGCTTCCCGCGCTCTTGACGCCGCAGCGCGCATCTGCCGCCGTATCGTCGCAAGCTCGGGAGACGCCGCGTCTGCTATCTCATCCTCACCGACTATCGAACCGGTTATCTTTTCCTCAAGGAATTTGTTCGTGCGCAGCGCGTAGAACAGATGGTCTATCGGCGTTTTGCCGACGCTGTCATCCGCGATATAGCCGCGCACAAGCCGGGCACATTGCAGCACTCCCGCTATATCGAGCAGCTCCCGCGTGTTGAGCGCGCCGCCGAGGTCCGCTCTCGCAAGCGAAGCGCGCACGTCCTTAACCCCGTAGAATGACGGGCTGCCGCGCACGACCATCATGGTTTTTGCCGCCGTCGTCTCCTCTATCCTGTGCCGCACCTCGGCCTCATCCGTGGACGGTGCGAGCGCAAGCGCGCGCTCCTTTGCCGTATCGCCCACGGCCTCGGCGGCAAGCATAGTCAAGACTGCCGGCAGCTCAAGCGTTGTAAGTGATTTTTCAAAAAAGCTCATATCTTGTCCTATATAATTATTCCGTTAAATTTTCACATTCTTCCAGTAATCGAGCGTCGGGAAGCGGCGCTCGGTGTGCAGCAGCAGATACTCCTCCGCCGCGGCAGACAGGCGCTTTGCCCCCTCCCCCTCAAGTGAAAAGGACAGTATCTGCTTTGGAGACACCGAGCAGATATGCCGCATCGCGTTTAGAGACGCCGCGTCGAGCTTCACCGTCTGCCCTGCACCGGCAGCGCAGCGGCGGCAGCACACGCAGCCGCGCTCGAGCATAAGCAGCGGGTCACCCGGCTCTTCCTCGCCGCACACCTCGCAGCGCGAAAGCTCCGGAGTATAGCCCGCAAGGCACATCAGGCGCAGCTCGAAAGCGGCCTTGATATGCTCCGGAGTATACATCCCGCGGCTTAACGCATAGAGGCAGTTGAGCGCAAGCTGCATGAGCGGCGCATCCGGCTGATCCTCAACGCTCAATGCGTCGGCGCACTCGGCAAAATAGCAGCCCAGCGCAAAGCTCCCGATATCCGCGCGCAGACCGTCAAAGCCCTCTTTCACAGTGGCTTCGTTCACCGTCCAGCGGCCTAAATTACCGAAAAGCGTCATTTCCGAATAGGTCAGCTGCTGGGTCGCCGCGGCGGTCTTGCTGCTTTTTCTCAAAGCTCCGCGCGCCTTGGCGGTTATCTTCCCGTCGGTATCCGTAAGCAGGGTGAGTATCCGGTCGGCTTCCTTATACCTCACTCCCCTCAGCACGAGGGCGTTCACCGTTTTGAACATCTATGTACACCAATCATCCGAGAGTCTGGGTCTGCTGACCCGTATCCTTGTTTTCCCGCTTCGTTCCGTCCCGCTTTTTATCCGCCGCGGTGTCCATGCAGACGGTCTTATACAACAGATAATACAGCGGGTCGCCCGATTCAGCGAATGCCTTCCATATAGGGTCAGCGCTCATTCAAATCACCTCTGCGTTTATTATCTGCAAAGGCGCATGGAATACGTATGGGAAAAATTAGTTATCCTGCGTGAAGCCGAAGTTGCGCAGGGACGCCATTGAATCACGCCAGTTCTCCTTGACCTTGACCCAGGTCTGGAGGTAGACCTTTGTGCCCATGAAGTCCTCGATATCCTCGCGGGCAAGCTCGCCTATCTTCTTGAGCATCGCGCCCTTTTTGCCGATGATAATGCCCTTATGGCTGTCCTTTTCGCAGTATATCGTCACTTCAAGATCGATTATGCCGTTCTCGCGTTCGGAGAACTTTGTGACCTCTACAGCCGTGCCGTGCGGTATCTCCTTATCAAGGCACTTGAGCAGCTTTTCGCGCACGAGCTCCGCGCATATCTGGCGCTCCGGCTGGTCGGTTATCATATCGTCCGGGAAAAGATGAGGCCCCTCGACGGCGTATTTGTCAAGCTCGGCGAGAAGCTCATCCAGTCCCTCGCCTGTCCTTGCGGAGATGGGGATGATGCTGTCAAAGTCATATGCCGCGCTATAGACTGCCATGACCTCAAGGAGCTTGGACTTGTCCACGGTGTCTATCTTGTTTATTACGAGCACCGCCGGTGCGCCGGTCTGGCGCAGACGCTCGATAAGCGCCTGCTCCTGCGGGCCGATCGACCCGATGGGCTCGACCAGAAGGAGCACGCAGTCAACATCCGCGACGCTCTCACGGACGACGTTCACCATATAGTCGCCAAGCCTTGTGCGCGGCTTGTGAAAGCCCGGAGTGTCCATGAGCACAAACTGAGTCTCGCCGCGCTCGACAATGGCGGTGATCCTGTTTCGGGTAGTCTGCGGCTTATTGGAAACGATGGCGATCTTTTCGCCGACAAGAGAATTGGTAAGGGTGGATTTGCCGACGTTCGGCCTGCCGCATATGGTTATCATCGCTGATTTAGTCATGTATTTTTTCTCCCGTATTTCCGTATTTTTTAATCCATATCGTCGCCCATGATGAATTTTTCGCGGGCTCTCATCTGTTTTTTCATCTCGCCCTCGTCCACATGGTCATAGCCCAGCAGGTGGAGGATCGAGTGTACCGTGAGGTACATGAGCTCCCTTTTATATCCGTGGCCAAATTCCTCTCCCTGCGCCTCGCAGCGGGGTACGGAGATCATCATATCGCCGAGGAGAACATGTCCCGTCTCCGGGTCGCGCTCGCACATTTGGGCGTCAAAACGCCCCGGTTTAAGCTCATTCTGCGGAAAACTGAGAACATCCGTGGCACGGTCAACATCGCGGAACTCCTTGTTCACGGCGTGTATCCCGTCGTCATCAGTTAACATAACACTGACGATGCAGGGCACGTCCACGCCCTCTGCATCGAGCGCCATATTCACCGCTTTTTTGATGTAGCCGGCTGACTCATTATGGCCAAGATTTGCCGCCTCGCGGCTCACATAAATTTCATGCTGCATGTTCCGGCTCAACTCCTCTTGAATTTTTTCGGCGGCAGCTTTTTAACAGGCGGCTCCGCCGGGTTTTTCTTATCGTACACCTCATAGGCTTCGATGATCTTCTGAACAAGGCGGTGACGGACAACGTCAGACCCGGTGAGCTGGCAGATGGCGATATCCTCAATACCGTCGAGCACCTTCATGGCAACTTTGAGGCCGCTGGTCTTATCCTCGGGCAGGTCGATCTGCGTAATATCGCCGGTGATGACGACCTTGGAGCCGAAGCCGATACGGGTCAGGAACATTTTCATCTGCTCACGGGAGGTGTTCTGCGCTTCATCGAGAATAATGAAGCTGTCGTCCAGAGTTCTGCCGCGCATGTAGGCAAGGGGTGCGACCTCGATATTGCCGCGCTCAAGATATTTCTGATAGGTATCGGCGCCGAGCATATCGAACAGCGCATCATACAATGGGCGCAGGTACGGATCGACCTTGCTCTGCAGGTCGCCGGGCAGAAAGCCGAGGCGCTCCCCCGCTTCGACGGCGGGACGGGTGAGGATGATGCGGTTGACCTCCTCGGCGCGGAAAGCCGCAACGGCGGCGGCGACAGCAAGATAGGTCTTGCCGGTACCGGCGGGGCCGATGCCGAGGGTGATGGTATTCTTCGCGATAGCATCGCAGTACGCCTTCTGACCAAGCGTCTTTGGCTTGATGGGCTTGCCCTTGGCGGTGATGCAGACGACGTCCCCGGCAAGCTCGTTTATCTTCGTCTCCTTCCCTTCGGAGACGAGCTTGAGGATATAGCGGACGTTCTGCGCGTCGATATTCTCACCCTTCGCAGCAAGGGTGAGAAGCCCGTTGATGGCCTTTTCGGCGAGCATGACGCTCTCCTCCTCGCCGCAGATATGGATCATATTATCACGGTCAAGCACCTTGACGCTCAGTTCGTTTTCAATAATGCGCAGGTTCTGGTCAAAGGAGCCGAACACGCTGATGACATGCTCCATCCTTTCGACTTCTATGGTTTTGTCTATCATCTTTTTCCTTTCATTCCGCTTGTCAATTGATGGTACGGTCAACGGCTATATTTTCGAGGCAGTGCGCGCGGAGCGTGACGACGAACAGGCCATCAGCACCAGCTTCGGTGAAGCTCTGCTGAAGGATCTGCCCATCCGTCCCGGCATCGAGGAGTGCGGAGAGATGCAGCTTCATGGCGTCAGCGTCATATCCCGTTCCCTCCGAAAGCTCATAGGGAACATAGCTCTCCTTCACGATGCGCAGCGGCAGGGCGAAAAGCCCCTCTGCTCCAAGTGTATATTCTGCAATGATTTTATCACATCCGTCAATAGCTTTTCCACTGCTTAAATATAAATTTATGCGTCTTTTTCCAAAAATGATCGCGAAGCGGCTGCGCGTGACGCCCTTTGGCTGCTTGAGCTGCCCCGTCTCGGGGCAGACGGCGTTGAGCTCCGCCCATGTATCGGCCATGACGGTGGCTCGCGCATAGACGGTGCGCGGCTCCCCGGCAAGGCTCTCCAAGCTGCCGGTGACAAGAGTCTCCCCTTCTGTCACGGCCTGCCCCGGCTCGACGAGCGCCTTGCCGCGCAGGACGGAAACGCGGCGGATGATGCCGGGTTTCGAGGCGGCGATATCGGCAGCGCCGGCTTCGTTATAAATAACGGGCTTCTCCTCGCACTCCTCGATGAGGACGATGGCGCGTGAGGAGCAGACATTGACGCTCATCCACCCGAGCTGCGGCAGGCGCAGGAGCATTTTGCTCCGGATCATATCCGAGGAAAGTGACGGCCAGAAGCTGCCGCAGCCGAGGCCGCAGTCCTCAAGCGCGCGCATTATCTCCGCGCGGCTTAAGCGCTTATTGCCGCGCACGTCGATGTCCCAGACAAAGAGCGTGGAAACAAGAAAGACCGCCGCGAGCACAGCCGCCGTGACGAGCAGCCACACGCGCCGCCGCGCAAAGCGCCGGTTCTCGCTGCCGCCGCGGCTCTCAAGAACGGTCATTTCGCAGGAGCAGGCGCGAGCAAGCTCGCGCAGCTTTGCAAGGTCGCCCTCATGGGCGTTAAAGCGCAGGGTGTTTTCATTGACGCACTCAAGCTCCCACAGCTCCAAAGCGCTCAGAGCGGAGGCATTGAGAAGGCTCTCGGGAAACGCACCGAACACCTCTACCCTGACGCGCCCCTTTATTTGCTCAAAGATCCTGTTCATAAGCTAACCCCACTCGATATTCCTGATACGTCCGCCCACCAGCAGCTCATTCTTATTCATGGCCTTCAGGCGCAGCCCTGTGCCGTCAAGGCAGACTTTGCCGCGCGGAACGGCGACGACAATGCGCTCGGCGGTATACTCGAGCACACCGCGGTGATTTTCTATAACGGCGCTCCTGCCGCCCGTCACGGTCAGCTTACCGGAGCCGAGCAGCACATCCTCCGGCAGCTCCAGCTTATCTGCCAGCTCATACGGAAGCTCCCGCAGCTTTTTCACGGGCAGCACCTCCTATCCGATCTGTATAAATCTATGCCGCGAAACATAGCATGATACATGGACAAGGGAGGGATGGCACGATGAACAGAAGGCTTGCGGTGACGGCGGCACTATGCGCGATGGCGGCGCTGATATTCTCGGCAAAGGAGGCGGCGGCAGCCTGTCTCAATGCGCTGGAGCTGTGCGGAAGGATGATAATCCCGGCGCTGTTCCCGTTCTTTGTGCTGTCGATACTCCTCAACCGTCTCGGTCTGCCGGGGATGCTGGGCAAGGTCTTTGCGCCGTTTGCCTCCCGGCTTTACGGAATAAGCGGTGCGGGAGCTTCGGCGCTGCTCATCGGCCTGACGGGCGGCTACCCGCTCGGCGCGGCGTACATCGCGGACATGGAAAGACAGGGCTCCATAACGGCAAGCGAGGGAGAGCGGCTGCTCGGCTTCTGCAACAACTCGGGACCCGCGTTCATCATCGGCGCTGTGGGCAGCGGGGTGTTCGGCTCGGTAAAGATCGGGCTGCTGCTATATGCGGTACATATCTTCTCGGCGCTCGCGGCGGGGCTGTTTTTCAGAAACCGCAGCTTCTGCGGAGAGACGCAGCCGGTGCTGCTGGAAAGCGTTGACACGGGTTCGGTACTGCCGGAGGCGGTGAAGCAGGCGGTCGCATCGATACTGAACGTATGCGGGTTTGTGCTGTGCTTTTCGGTGATAGTGGGCTTACTTGACGCGAAGGGGCTGTTCTCCCTCGCCTGCGGTTTCCTGTCATCGCACCTCGGCTGGGAGCTGCACTTTTCCCGCGCACTGCTGACGGGCGTATTGGAGTTAGGCAGCGCCGCGGGAGCGATGGCGGGGCTTGACCTCACGCCGCACAACCTCGCGCTCGCGGCGGGCGTACTCGGCTGGGGCGGACTGTCGGTACACTTTCAAACGCTGGCAGTGCTGGCGGGGAGCAAAATAAAAGGCGCCCTGCATCTGACAGGGCGCCTGATAAGCGCGAGCATCGCCGCGGTGACGGCGTATATAATAGGGGTGGTTTTGCTTTAGAAAAGCAGGCATTGTTGACTGCACAGGCAGCCGGAGATTTTTATCCCCTCAGGCGCTTACGCGCCAGCTCCCCTTGCAACAAGGGGAGCCTTGTTGGGGGCGCAGCTATTTTAAAAGAACAGCTTCAAGACGATCAGAAACGCGACGCCGGGGATGCCGAACACACCGGAGATAAGGCAGTTGATAAAATTCATGGGCAGTGAAAAATCAAAAAAGCCGCTTATGAAATTGGCGATAATAAGAAGCAGAAACCCGGAAACGGCGTTTATAAGAATTTTGAACACGAGCTTCACCGGCGCGGCAAGCAGCTTTATGACAACGACGATCGACAGCACAAGCGCAATTGCCGTAAAGATAAGAGAGGCGGTTTCCATATTTATACCATGACCCTTTCAGTTCCATTTTTTGTATGAGTATCCGCGGCACGCATCGGAGATAATAGAAGCAGACAGATTCCCGGCGGAACAGACAGAGAAAGCCGCAGGATATATGACCGTATATTGTTTAATATATGGATACATCCAAAACGGGAAAATGTCAAGCGTGCGGAGAGTTTTCCCGTAAAAAGAAAATATCCGGCGCGGGGCGGGCTGCATCAGCAGCCCGCCTTTTGCACTTGTGTTCGCGCTTTTTCAGCACTCGTTTCGCTTGAAAAATGTTGGAAATGTGTTATACTATATGAGTTAAAATAGAGGGGCATGTGCCCGTAGGTTTATCATATTGTTATTGTACGCAGCGTTCTTCGCGCGCGTACCCGAAAGGTCAAGCATTTATGAGCAGCACATCACCGCAATACGGAAACGACAGCATATCCCAGCTCAAGGGCGCGGACAGAGTAAGAAAGCGCCCGGGGGTCATATTCGGCTCGGACGGGCTGGACGGCTGCGAGCATGCCGTATTTGAAATTCTCTCGAACGCCATCGACGAGGCGAGAGAGGGCTACGGCAATCTTATCACTCTCACATATTTTAAGGACAAGTCAATAGAGGTTGCGGACTTCGGACGCGGCTGCCCGCTCGACTGGAACCCGAACGAGAAGCGCTACAACTGGGAGCTGGTATTCTGCGAGCTGTACGCCGGCGGCAAGTACAAGAACGACGCGGGCGGCGACTATGAATTTTCCCTCGGCCTCAACGGTCTCGGCTCCTGCGCGACGCAGTACGCATCGGAATACATGGATGTAACGGTCTGGCGCGACGGGAACAAATATTCCCTGCACTTCAAAAAGGGCGAGGTAGTCGGCAAGAAGGGCAAGGAACTCACAATAGAGCCCGCCGACCGGAAGAAAACCGGCACGATGATACGCTGGCGGCCGGACGTCGAGGTGTTCACGGACATCGACATCCCCGAGGAATACTTTGACGACATGCTGCACAGGCAGGCGGTCGTGAACGCGGGTGTCACGTTCCGGCTGCGCATAGAAAAGGACGCAGGCTTTGAGACACGCGACTACTGCTACGAAAACGGCATAGTCGACTACGTAAAGGAACTGGCGGGGGGCGCCGCATTCACGGAACCGGAGTTCATCTCCGCCGAGCGCAAGGGACGCGACCGTGAGGACAAGGGCGACTACAAGGTCAAGATTTCCGCGGCGTTCTGCTTCTCGAACAAGACCAGCGCTCTGGAATATTACCACAACTCCTCATGGCTGGAAAACGGCGGCGCACCTGACAAGGCCGTGAAGCTCGCCTTCACCTCGGCGATAGACGCGTATATAAAGCAGGCGGGCAAGTACCAGAAGAACGAATCCGCGATAAAGTTCCAGGACGTACAGGACTGCCTGATACTTGTGACAAACTGCTTCTCAACGCAGACCTCCTACGAGAACCAGACGAAGAAAGCGATAAACAACCGCTTCATACAGACCTCGATGACGGAGTTTTTCAAGGCACAGTTAGAGGTATACTTCATTGAGAACAAGCCCGAGGCCGACAGGATAGCCGACCAGGTGCTGATAAACAAGCGCAGCCGCGAGACGGCGGAGCGCGCGCGGCAGGGCATGAAAAAGAAGCTCTCCGGCAGCATCGATATTGCGAACCGCGTGCAGAAGTTTGTCGACTGCCGCAGCCGCGACCCGGAGCGCCGCGAGATATACATCGTGGAGGGCGACTCCGCACTCGGCGCGTGCAAGCTCTCGCGCGATGCGGAGTTTCAGGGGATCATGCCGGTGCGAGGCAAGATACTCAACTGCCTGAAAGCGGACTACGTGAGGATATTCAAGAGCGACGTCATCACAGACCTGATGAAGGTGCTCGGCTGCGGGGTCGAGGTCAAGGACAAGCACGTAAAGGATCTGTCAAGCTTCGACCTCAACAACCTGCGCTGGAACAAGGTCATAATCTGCACCGATGCGGACGTCGACGGCTTCCAGATACGCACGCTTATACTCACGATGCTCTACCGGCTCGTGCCGACGCTTATAAACATGGGGTATGTGTACATCGCGGAGTCACCGCTGTACGAGATAGAATCCAAGGGCAAGACCTATTTTGCATACTCCGAGCGCGAGAAGGCGGAGATCATCGACTCACTCAAGGGAGCGAAGGCGAGCATCAGCCGCAGCAAGGGTCTCGGCGAGAACGACCCGGACATGATGTGGATGACCACGATGAACCCGGAGACGCGCAGACTCATAAAGGTAATGCCGGAGGATATAGAGCGCATGGCGCAGACCTTTGATCTGCTGCTGGGCGATAACCTTGAAGGCAGGAAAAATCATATCGCCGAGTTCGGACACCTGTATCTGGACCTGGCAGACATATCATAAATCATGGGGAGACATAGAGAATGAGAAACTACTCAACTTTCACAAACAACTTCACCTACGGCAGGGACCTTGTAAAGAAGCTCGTCATCGCGGCGGCCATCGCGTGCGTGCTCGGTCTGCTCACGCAGAGCAATCCCACACTGCAGCTCATCTTCGTCGTCGCGTCGACGCTCGTATTCGCCTACGCGATATACGTCATCTTCAAGTTCTGCCGCTGCCCGAGCTGCAACAAGGTCATCTTCTTCGGCCTGCTCGCGGCAAAGACCTGCCCGCGCTGCAAGCGCAGCCTCACCACCGGCCAGAAGGTCAAGAAGAGCAAGGCGGCAAAATACTGATATCCGGCGCTCGATGCCGGAGATAAGGGCGTAAAGCAATGGCAAAGAAAACACCACAGGAAAAGAAAAGCTACAACAACCCAAACGTCGTCGGCCTGCGCGCCGAGGTGCTGGAGCAGCCGATAACCGAGACGCTCGAGACAAACTACATGCCATACGCGATGTCGGTAATAGTCTCGCGCGCGATACCGGAGATAGACGGCTTCAAGCCCTCGCACAGAAAGCTGCTGTACACGATGTTCAAGATGGGGCTGCTGACGGGCGCGCGCACGAAGAGCGCGAACATCGTCGGCCAGACGATGCGCTTAAACCCCCACGGCGACGCGGCGATATACGAGACGATGGTGCGCCTTTCGGCGGGCTATCAGGCGCTGCTGACGCCGTTTGTCGACTCCAAGGGCAACTTCGGCAAGGTCTTCTCGCGCGACATGTCCTATGCGGCGTCGCGTTACACCGAGGCTAAGCTCTCCGCGATATGCGCAGAGCTCTTCCGCGACATTGACAAGGACACGGTCGACCTCGTGGACAACTACGACGGGAGCATGAAGGAGCCGTCGCTTCTGCCGACGGCGTTTCCGAACGTGCTGGTATCGGCGAACATGGGCATCGCGGTCGGCATGGCAAGCCAGATATGCGGCTTTAACCTCGCCGAGGTCTGCGACACGACAGTCGCGTGGCTGCGCGACCCGGAGCATGACCTGCTCTCGACCATGCCGGCACCGGACTTTCCCACCGGCGGTGAGATCATCTACGACCGCGCGCAGATGGAGAGCATCTACCGCACGGGACGCGGCAGCTTCAAGGTGCGGGCGCGCTGGCGCTATATCCAGAAAGAGAACATAATAGAGATATACGAAATTCCGTATACCACGACCTCTGAAGCGATCATCGACAAGGTCGCGGAGCTTATAAAGACGGGGAAGATACGCGAGATAAACGACATGCGCGACGAGACCGATCTGAGCGGTCTGCGCCTGGCGATAGACCTCAAGCGCGGAGCGGACCCCGACAAGCTCATGCAGAAGCTCTTCCGCATGACGACGCTCCAGGACGCGTTCCCCTGCAACTTCAACATCCTCGTTGCGGGCAACCCGCGCGTGATGGGTGTGGGCGAGATACTCGAGGAGTGGACGGCGTGGCGCATCGAGTGCATCCGCCGCCGCGTGTTCTTCGACCTCAACAAGAAGAAGGAGAAGCTGCACCTGCTCAAGGGTCTTGAGCGGATACTGCTCGACATTGACCGCGCGATAGACATCATCCGCAACACCGAGCTTGAGAGCGAGGTCGTGCCGAACCTGATGATGGGCTTCGGGATAGACCAGACGCAGGCGGAGTTCGTCGCGGAGATCAAGCTGCGCAACATAAACCGCGAATATATCCTCAAGCGCACCTCCGAGACGGAAGAACTTGAGCGCGACATCGAGGAGCTGGAATCGATAGTCAACAACCGCCGCAAGCTCAAAGCGATCATCATCGACGAGCTCAAGGCGATATCCAAGAAGTACGGCGCGCCGAGAAAAACCGGCATCGTCTACGCATCCGAGCTTGAGGAGCCGGACGAAGAGGAGCAGGTCGAGGACTACGCCGTGACGCTGTTCCTCTCGCGCGAGGGCTACTTCAAGAAGATAACCGCGCAGTCGCTGCGCATGAGCGGCGAGCAGAAGTACAAGGACGGCGACGAACTGGCGGTCAGCTTCGAGTCCACGAACCGCGCAGAGCTGCTGTTTCTCACCGACAAGCAGCAGATGTACAAGGCGCGCGTGTCCGACTTTGAGGACGGCAAGGCGTCCGTGCTCGGCATATATCTGCCGACGCGGCTCAAGATGGACGAGGGCGAGAGCGTCATTGCGATGATCGACCCCGGCGACTATAAGAAGCACCTGCTGCTGATATTCGAAAACGGCAAGGCCGCGCGCATCGAGCTGTCGGCCTACGAGACGAAGACGAACCGGCGCAAGCTCGTCGGCGCGTGCTCGGACAAGAGCCCGGTAAAGGCCGTGATGCTCATAGGCGAGGAGTTCGACGTCGCCTGCTACTCAAGCGACGGGCGGGCAATGATATTCAACACAGCACTGCTCCAGCCCAAGACCAGCCGCAGCACACAGGGCGTGGCAGTGATGAGCCTCAAGGCAAAGCGCGTACTCGAAAAGGCGCTGCCGCTCAAGGACAGCGATATCCAGAACACCGCACGCTACAGGGTGCGCAGCATCCCGGCGGCGGGCGCACTCATAAAGGGCGAGGACAGGGCGGAAAAGCAGCTGTCGCTCATGGACGAATAAGATAAAATAAAGGAGAAGCATATGAGTCTGAACAAGGCCCCGAAGGGTACTCTCGGTCTTGCACTGAAATTTCTCATGATAATTCTCGGCTCGGCGGTATACGCCGTCGGCTTCCAGTTCTTCATGTACCCGAACTCGATAACCTCCGGCGGCATCATCGGTATAGCGATGATAATTAACGAGCTTACGAAGCTGCCCGTCGGTACGATGACGATCATCCTCAATGTTCCGCTCTTCGCGATAGCGTGGCGGCACTTCGGTGCGGGCTTCATGTTCAGCTCGTTCATAGGCATGGCGTTAAGCTCCGCCTTAGTCGACCTGTTTGCGCTGTTCGGGATAGTGGCGACGACCGACCCGATGCTCGGCGCGATAATCGGCGGGACGATAAAGGGCGCGGGGCTCGGGATAATCTACTTCGTCGGCGCGACGACCGGCGGGGTCGACATTGTGGCAAAGTTCATGCGGCAGCGCTTCGCGTATATTAACTTCGGGACGCTGATACTGATACTCGACGCGGTAATAATCGTGGCCTACGCGCTGATACTCAACAAATACGAGAGCGCGATGTACTCCATTATCTGCATGTTCGTCACCGGGCGGGTCATCGACCTTGTGCTCTACGGCATAGACAATTCGAGCGTGTGCTATATCATCAGCACGAAGAACGATGAGATAAGCCATGAGATAATCTCCGGCCACCTGCACCGCGGCGTGACGCTCCTCAACGCGACGGGCGCATACTCCGGTGAGCGGCACGACGTTATCATGTGCGTCATAAAGCGCCCGCAGATAGCCGAGCTCAAGCGCCTTGTGAAGGGCATAGACGAGCATGCCTTTTTCGTCGTGACGGACGCAAAGAACGTGTTCGGCAACGGCTTTGAAAGCATATCCGAGGTGAAGTGAAAATGATGAAGCGCCTTGGCGCGCTGGCGGCGCTGCTGCTGGCAATGGGTCTGCTGTGCGGCTGCAGCCTGCTGAATAACGAATATGTCTCCGTCAAGGACTACACCCCCTCCGTTCAGGAGGAGAGCAGTGCCGACGGAAAAGTCACGGTGAAGAACTTCTCCGCGCTCAAGCAAGCACTGCTCAAGATGGCCTACGCCGGCAAGACCGAGGGGACAATAGTCTTTGACGCGGCCTACGACGGGGACACCACGGCGGACATGGCGAGCGCCTGCTGGCAGGTGCGCACGCAGGACGCGCTGTGCGCATACTGCGTGGAGAACATGGCGTATGAGATAAACAAAATAGTCACGATAAACGAGGCGAGCGTCTACATAAGCTATTCGGACGTGAGCGAGGCGGCGGGAACTATACGGCACCTTGCCTTCTCCTCGGGTATTGACGAGATCGTACGCGAGGCGCTGTCCGAGGGTGAGAAAAAGCTCGTCGTGCTCATAAGCCGCAGCGCGTACAGCGCAGAGGACATGGCCGCCGCGGTCACGCGCGTATACAGGGAGGACCCCGCGCTCGTGCCGAAGGAGCCGCTCGCGAGCGTCAACATGTACAGCGGCACGGGAGCACAGAGGCTCTACGAGATAAGCATAAACTACGGCATGACGGGCGAGGAGCTTGACGCGCGCACGGCGCAGCTGCAGGCTATCGACGCCTTTGCGGAGCTTGACACGGACGGTATGAGCGAGGCGGAGCTTGCATACGCCGCGTGCGAATACCTGACGGAGCACTGCGCCGTCTCCGATGACAGGAGCGACAACACCGCCTACGCCGCGCTCGTCGGCGGGCGGGCAAACAGCGAGGGCGCGGCGCTGGCCTACATCGTGCTGTGCCGAGAGCTGGGAATCGACTGCCGCATCGTCTACGGTCAGGAGGACTGGACGGAGCACTGCTGGAACATCGTGCGCATAGACGGAAGCTACTACCACGTCGACATCACGGCTGTGATTGAGGACGGCGCCGAGGCAGGGTTCCTGATGAACGACGAGATGGCATGGGGCCGCTACAGATGGGACGTGTCGTCCTACCCGAAGTGCTCGGGCGAGCTGCGCTACGGCGATCTGCTTTTTGACGAATGACGCTTGAAACCGCACGGCTTTGATGCTATACTTCATTTAGAAAATATTGGTGTGGAGAATTATTTATGGACGAAAAGAAAAACTGGGGGCGCGTCATACGCGGTGAGCTGTACGAGCGCTGGCCCAAGGATGAAAACGGAGAGCCGGAAGAACCGGCATGGCTCTGCAACTGCGCAAACCTCAACATGGGCGATGAGCTGACGATAAACATGCTCGAAGCCTACGGCATCCCCTGCCTGAAGATATACCCCGGCGACGGCGAGTTCGGCCGCCTTGTGCTCGGCATGAGCGGACAGGGCACGGATGTGCTCGTCCCGCAGAGCATGCTGGAGGACGCAAAGGCGCTGCTCAGCGGCGAGGCAGAGATACCCGAAGAGTAGACACACCGGCGCGGCCGGACAAAATAAAACCACATTCCCGGAGGAAACGGGAGAACAAATGAAAACCTGAAGGGAGTATTCCGCTATGTCAAAATCCTATATGGAAGAATACCAGCGCTGGCTGGACAGCCCGGCACTCAGCGAAGAAGAGTGGAAGGAACTCAATTCCATAGCCGGTGACGAGAAGGAGATAGAAAACCGCTTCTATGCCCCGCTCGAATTCGGCACGGCAGGTCTGCGCGGCACGATGAAGCTCGGCCTGCACAACATGAACATACACATAATCCGCCACGCGACTCAGGCCTTCGCAAACGTCATCCTCGCAGACGGTGAGGACGCCAAGAGCCGCGGCATAGTCATCGCGCACGACTGCCGTCTCAACGGCGTGCAGTTTTCAAAGGAAGCGGCCTGCGTCATGGCGGCAAACGGCATACACGTCCGTTTCTTCGATGCGCTGCGCCCGACGCCCGAGCTGAGCTTTGCGGTGCTGCACTACGGCACGGCGGCCGGCCTCAACATCACGGCAAGCCACAACCCCAAGGAATATAACGGCTACAAGGTCTACTGGTCCGACGGCGCGCAGCTGCCGCCTCACAAGGCCGAAGCCATCGCAAAGCAGATGGAAGCGATAGACATCTTCACGGGCTTCAAGACCTGCGACTTTGACGAGGCTGTCGCCGAGGGCAAGATCGAGATCATCGGCCAGGAAACGGACGAACTCTTCCTCGAAAACGTCATGACCCAGGCGATCGACAAGGACGTCGTCAAAGAGGTCGCGGACGATCTGCGCATCGTATACACGCCGTTCCACGGCTGCGGCTACAAGCTCGTCCCCGAAGCGCTGCGCCGCCTCGGCATAAAGCACCTCTATCCCGTCGAGCAGCAGATGGTGATCGACGGGCGCTTCCCGACGGTCGAGAGCCCGAACCCCGAGAATCCCGAAGGCTTCTATCTTGCGGTCGATCTGGCAAAGCGCGTGAACAGCGACCTTATCATCGGCACCGACCCCGACTCCGACCGCATAGGCACGATGGTGCGCGGAGCCGACGGCGAATACAGCGTCATCACCGGCAACCAGCTCGGCTGCCTGCTGCTGGACTACGTCATCAACGCCCGCCGCGCCACCGGCACGATGCCCGAAAACCCCGGCGCGATGGCAAGCATAGTCTCCACCTCGATGGCAAGGACCATCTGCGAGAAGAACGGCGTACACTTTGAGGACACCTTCACGGGCTTTAAGTTCATGGCAGAGCTTGTGAACCACTGGGACGCCGCGGGGACATACCACTACATCTTTGCCTTTGAAGAGAGCTACGGCTACATGATGGGCAACTATGTGCGCGACAAGGACGCGGTCACGGCCTCGATGATGGTCGCGGAGATGGCGGCGCACTACCACAAGCTCGGCATGACCCTGCTCGACGCGCTCAAGGCCCTGTACGAAAAATACGGCTATTACAAGGAAAAGACGCTCAACCTCGTCATGCCCGGCGTGGACGGCGTTGAAAAGATGAAGGGGCTCATGGCTCAGCTTCGCAGCAACCCGCCTGAGGAGATAAGCGGCGTTGAGGTCGTGCGCATGAGAGACTATTCCGACGGCAGCATCTACGTCGCAGGTCTCGGCAAGGTCGGCACTACCCCGTTCTCCGGCTCGAACGTCCTCTACTTCGAGCTGGCCGATGGCTGCACCTTTATCATCCGTCCCTCCGGCACGGAGCCGAAGATAAAGATCTACCTGCTCGTAAAGGGCAGCGACATGGCGCAGTGCGAGGAGCGCATTGAGAAGTACTTCAATTACGCAAACGCACTCGGAAAGTAAATAACAGGAAACGATCAATGCCGCCGCTGCCCGGGCGTACCGGCAGCGGCGGCAAATATTTTGGAAAGCAAAAAATAATCAGGGCAGTACGGCACGATGCGTCAAGAGCAGATGCCGCGCTGCCCAAGAAGGAACTGAGCACATGAAAAAATACTGGGAGCTTTTTATCGCCTTTGCCCGCATCGGAGTGATGACCTTCGGCGGAGGCTACGCAATGATACCGATCCTCGAGCGCGAGCTTATAGACAAGCGCGGCTGGACGACCAATGAGGAGCTTATGGATTACTACGCCGTCGCCCAGTGCACGCCGGGCGTCATCGCCGTGAACACCGCGACCTTCATCGGCTACAAGCTGTATGGGGTGCTCGGCGGGATAGTCGCGACGCTGGGCGTCATCTTCCCGTCCCTCGTCATCATAACAGCCATCGCAGGGATCCTCACGAACTTTGCGGACGTGCCGGCAGTGAAGAGCGCGTTTGCGGGAATACGCGTATGCGTATGCGTGCTGATATTCAACGCCGTTGTGAAGCTGTGGAAAAAAGCAGTCGTCGACAAGGCGACTCTCGTGCTGTTCCTCGCTGTGTTCATCCTCTCGGTGTTCCTTGATATTTCGCCGGTGGCCTTCGTCGTGCTGTGCGCCGCGGCGGGCATAGTATTCACGAAAACGGGGGTGCGCGGGAAATGAGCCTTTATCTGCGTTTGTTCTGGGAGTTTTTCAAGACGGGCCTTTTCGCCGTCGGCGGCGGGATGGCAACTCTCCCCTTCATGTATGATATCTCCGACAAGACCGGCTGGTTCACGCACAGCATGCTGGCGGACATGGTCGCGGTATCGGAGTCCACTCCGGGGCCGATAGGCGTCAACATGGCAACCTACGTCGGCTTTGTGACAGGCGGAATCCCCGGTGCGGTCATCGCGACGGTGGGACTCGTGACGCCGTCGGTGATTGTGATACTGCTTATCGCGCGGGTACTCAAGGCCTTCCGCGAGAACCAGTATGTCGACGCCGGGTTCTATGGCCTGCGTCCCTGCTCGGTCGGGCTTATCGCGGCGGCTGGCGTGCTGGTGGTAAAGCTTGCGCTGTTCAATACCGAGCTTTACGCGAGCACCGGAGCAATTGCCGATCTCTTCAACATCAAAGCGCTCATCCTCGCGGCGGTGCTGCTGGTCGCAACGCGCTGCATAAAGAAGTTCAAGGGGCTGCACCCGATAGTCTTTATCCTCGCTTCGGCCGTGATAGGGATAGTATTTTCATTCTGACGAATGGCGGAAAAGCCGGCTACGCAGGTAAACTCCGGGGTTTTATCCCCTCAGTCAGCCTTGCGGCTGACAGCTCCCCTTGAGAAACAAGGGGAGCCTTGGGGATGGCCTATTAGCTAATATACATATTCAGTAGTTTTTTGACAGTCTGAATTGAATTGGCGGACTATATGTGATAGAATTATTTTCAAGGCAGCAGCGCACAATGCGGCAAGAGCAGCTGCCGAGAGAATTTGTGTTCCGATGACGGCACTTTTTTGCAGGAATACTTTGTGTATTTCAAGAAAAAGTGACTAAATCGGAGCGAAAATTATCCGGCAGATGCCGCAGGTGTATTGTGCGGCGCTGCCTTAAACAAAGACATAGGAGGCCGGACGTGAAGCACGGGAGACTGGACAGATATACGCCGCGCATTGAAAAGCTGGGCGCGGCTGTCATACTTATTCTGACAATGCTTTTTATGATATATCTGACTGGGGCGGCCTTCGTGCAGACGACGGATATAAGCACCAATACCCCGTCGGGAGAGTACGCCGAGATATACTCGGACAACATTTTCCTGAACCTGATATTGGTGTGCATCTTCCTCGCGGCTCTGTATATCTTCTACCGTCACGGTACGGAGATAAAGCTGCGGCGGCTGGAGATAGCGCTATTGTGCTGGACCTTTATACTCGGCGCGGCCTTCATCGCCTCCGTTAAGCTGCGCGCGCCGTGGTACAGCGATTCCTTCTATGTTACATATGCCGCGCAGAGAGCCGCCGTCGGCGATTATTCGGCGCTGGAAAACTACTTTGTGCGCTTTCCGTTCCAGCTCGGCTACGTGCTCTATTCCGAGATATTCTTCCGCGTGGCCGGAGCGCTCATTCCCGGACTGCCCGAGGGCTACTACTGTCTTGCATTGCAGGGCGTGAACCTGCTGTGGCTGCTGCTGTGCTTCCACGCGCTTATCCGCATCTCCCTCTATGTGTACTCAAGCATGCGCATACAGAAGCTCACGGCGCTGCTGCTGTTCTTCTGCCTGCCGGCGGTACTGAGCTGCACCTTTCTCTACGGAAACATCCCCGCTTTCAGCTGCGGGACGGTCGCGGTATGGATGTTCCTCGCCTTTCTCAACAGGAAGAGGCTTAAGTACGCGCTCGTGTTTGCCGCGGCGATGACGCTTGCCGTGGTGCTGAAGCTGAACATGCTGATCTTTGCACTGGCAATGGGTATAGTATGGATATTCGACGTGATACGCACACGCTCTGTAAAGTCGCTCATATGCTTTATGCTCGCGACGGCGTGTGTGCTCGGCCTTAAGGGCGTGCCGCAGAGCATCTATGAGGCGCGCACCGGAAAGGACTTCGGCGACGGCATACCGATGATCGCATGGATGGCGATGGGCTTCAGCGAGGGGCACGCAGGCCCCGGCTGGTACAAGGAGGACAACACCGTAAAGTTCTTCACTCACAGCGGAAACGACGCGGAGGCGACGGCGGAGCACGCAAAGCAGGTGATCTCCGAGCGCTGCGGCGAGTTTGCCGCCGACCCCGGCGAGGCGCTGCGCTTCTTCTCTACAAAGCTGCGCACGCAGTGGAACGAGCCGACCTATGAGAGCGTCTGGATAAATCAGGTACATTTGAGCTACAGCGAGAAGGGCGGCTTATACGAGCTGTTCTGCGGGCGCGGGGAGCAGTTCTTTAACGGAGTTATGAATCAGTTCCAGCAGCTTATTTTCTTTGGGATGCTGCTGAGTCTGTTTGAGCTGTGGCGCAGGCGCGACATGGAGAGCAGTCTGCTGCCGCTGATAATTTTGGGCGGGCTTCTCTATCACCTGCTGTTCGAGGCGAAGAGCCAATACGCCCTGCCCTACTTTGTGCTGATGATACCGATGGCCGCTTTCGGCTTCGGCTGGTTCTTCTATCGGATCGAAAACCGCTGAGACGGCGGAGGAAATTTTATGGACGACAACAAGACCGCACTGGCCGACCGGCTCTGGCTCGGCATCGGCAGGGCATATAAGAATAACAAGACACCGTTTCTTTCCGCACTTTTCACGGGTCTTCTGGCACACGGCTTCGCCTTTACCAATAAGCTTCTGAACCACGACGAGATAGAGTCGCTCTTCGGCAAGGGCGCGACTGTGACATCCGGACGCTGGGGGCTGGAGGCAGTGAAGGTGCTGTTTCCCGACTGGTCCATGCCGTGGATATACGGGATCATAAGCATTACTCTGCTGGCGGTATCAGTCTGTCTTATCGTGCAGATACTCGGCATAGGATCAAAGCCGCTGCAGGCGCTGCTCGGTGCGCTGATGCTGGCTTTCCCATCGGTGACGGGTACATTCTGCTTCATGTTCACAAGCAGCGCTTACGCCTTCGCCTTTCTCTCTGCAGTCGGGTCTGTGTATGTATACAGGTTCTCTCGGAAGTTCCGGCTTCCGCTGAGCGTACTGCTGCTGGTCGCGGCGCTCGGGATATACCAGGCGTATATCTCCGTTGCGGCGTGCCTGTATATGCTGCTGATGATAGAGGACACGCTCGACAAGGACAGTTCGCTTGTGCAGGTAGTCCTATTCGGGCTGAAGGCACTGGCGCTGATGGCGGTCTCGATCGCGATATACTACGGGATAACGCAGCTTGTGTTCCTCGTAACGGGAGCGGAGTTCAACAGCTATGTGACGGACAACGTGAACGGGAGCGTCAGTCTCCTGCGCTGTGTGCGCATAGCCTATGACTCGTTCCTCTATGTATTTGAATTCAGAAACTTCGCGCTGATAACGACGGAGGCGTCACGGTACATCCACATAGTTCTCGGCGCGCTCATTCTCCTTGGGCTTGGCGCCATAGCATGGCAGAACCGAAAGCCGCTGAACGCCGCGCTGCTGTTTGTGCTTATCGTGCTGCTGCCGCTCGCGATAGAGTGCATGTACCTGATAATGTCGAAGGAGTCTATCCACACGCTGGTGATATACAGCTTCACGGCGGTGTACATGCTCGCGTTCATTGTGATAGAGCGGCTGCCGGGGCGCGCCGGGCGTGCGTGCAGAAACGCTGTCTCTCTGCTGCTGGCTGTGGTGGCGCTTGCAAATGTATACTACGCGAACATGGTCTACCTCAAGCTCGATTTGCAGTACGAGAACGCGAGCGCGTTCTACACCTCGCTGTGCGCACAGATAAAGGACACCGAGGGCTTCGACGAGAACAGCAAGCTTGCTGTTCTCGGGTATCAGGATAACCTACTGTATATCCCGGAGGAGCTCGACACGGAGCTGATGATGGGACCGGCGCACGACCTTGTGAACATCTATTCGCGTGAGAACTTCTTCCGCCTTTTCCTCGGCTTCGAGGTCCCGTTTGCGGATGATGCGGAGCTTGAAAAGCTCGAAAATGACAGCCGCGTCGAGGCGATGAGCGAATATCCGTACTACGGCTCTGTGCAGAAGATAGACGATTACATCGTCGTTAAGCTTGGCTGATTTATAGAGGTGTGCGCCATGCCGCTTTTACAGAAAAGTTCAGTGCGTTTCAGAATAACTGCCGCAGTGCTGGCACTCGTGTTATTGCTGGCAGGCTGCGGGAAAGGCGATTCGGATAAGGTCAAGACCGTTGTCGTTGAGAATGACCGCATCTCCCGCGCCGAGGCGAAGGCCGCCGCGACGGACCTCAGCGGGGATTGGTACGGCTGGTGGCGCATGTACAGCACGAGCGGCGACTGGGCGCACATGTACGGCTACTGGTGGGACTGCTGCGCCGAGATAAATGACGGGAGCATGCTGCTCTGGGATGAGGACCTGCCGAAGGATAACTTTCTTGCCGAAGCGGAGCTGAGCATACACAATAAAGACATACGCTGCACAGGCGGAAGCTTCCTCGACCGTAAGCTAAAAAGCAGCAGTTGGGACATCACGGTCAGCGAGGATGACTGCGGCACGCTCATGACGATTTCCGGGGAATATGACGCCGTCGGCAAGGGCGGCTTCAGCTATAAAATTTACCTCAGGCCGTGGGGCAGCAAGTGGCCGGAGGACGACAAGGATAAGCTGCCGTATTACTACAATGACTGGTACCTGCCGCTTATCGAGGCGGGTAATGATATGCCGGACGTCATAGGCGGCAAGGACTGAAAGGGACGCTATGAACAGGATGAACATTATCGACCTGCACTGCGACACGCTGATAAAGCTGCACGAGCAGGGCTGCGGGCTTGAGGATGTGCAGGGGCACATCGATCTTGACGCGCTGCAGCGCGGCGGCGCGCTGGTGCAGTGCTTCGCGGTATACACGCCGACGCACGAGCAGGTACACAAGCACAAGATAACGACCGGGCCGTGGGAGTACTTTAACACCGCGGCCGATATCTTTGACCGGGAGATGGAGAAGCATAAAGAGCTTATCCGTCCGGTGCGCTGCGCGGCGGACATACAGAAGAACATGGACGCGGGCAGGATATCCGCACTGCTCACGCTGGAGGACGGCGTGTGCATCGACGGCAGAATGGAGCGCGTACAGCAGCTATATGACCGCGGCGTGCGCATGATTGCGCTGACATGGAACTACGAAAACTCCATAGGCTTCCCCAATTCCGCAGATCCCGAGCTTCACGCGCTCGGGCTCAAGCCTTTCGGCTTCGAGGTCGTGGAGCGCATGGGCGAGCTTGGGATGATAGTTGATATATCGCACCTGTCGGAGGGCGGATTTGACGACGTGGCCGAAGCCGTAAAGGGACCGTTTGCCGCATCGCACTCCTGCGCCCGCGCGCTGTGCGAGCACAGCCGCAACCTCACCGACCGGCAGCTGCATGTCCTCGGCGACCACGGCGGCGTGTGCGGGGTGAACTTCTATTCGAGCTTTCTCACCGGGACGGACTACACGGCGATTGACGATATCCTGAGGCACATGGAATACATCGCGGACAAGGCAGGGATCGAGGCCGTCGCGCTCGGTTCGGACTTTGACGGGATAGACTGCGAGCTTGAGTTCGGCGGTTACGCCGGTATGCCGCGGCTCGTCGAGGCCATAGCGGCGCGCTTCGGCAGCGGCAATGCCGACAGGATATGCTATGAAAACGCGCTGCGCATGATGAGGGACGTGATCGGATGAGCGGACGGAGCTGGATGGAATACGGCAGTGAGTTTGACTGGAAGTCAAACGACGCGCTCATGTCTGACAAGCCGCAGAGCTTTGTGCAGGACGACTGGCAGCTCTACCGCAGCGGCAGGGACGCGATGAAGGCTATCGCGCGCATCGCCAGAGGACATAAGGTGCTGCTGCCCGCGCTGTGCTGCGAATCGATGATACTGCCGTTTTCCGCAAACGGATACGACGTTGAGTTTTATAAGATGAACCCCGATCTCACCGGGGATGAAGAGGACGTGCGCGCAAAGCTCACGGACAGAGCGGTGCTGCTGTACATGCCCTACTTCGGCATCAAACCCTTCACGGATGAGTTTCTGCTGTCGCGGCGTGAGTCCGGACGGGATATAATACTCGTTGAGGACAGGACGCATGATGTGATCGTCCCGCGCGCGGAGGGCGGGTTCACGCCTGACGCGGTGCTGGCAAGCTTGCGCAAGTGGGCGGCGCTGCCCGAGGGCGGCATGCTCAGAACCGATATGGGCAGATGCTCAGCAGGTGTTGATGCGCGCTTCGGCGACACTCGGCGCGAGGTCATGGAGATGAAAGTGCGCTACCTCGAGACTTGGGAACCGGAGCTGAAAAAGGATTTTTTGGATATGCTGCACGGCGCTGAACGTCTATTGGACGAGAGCGGCGAGCCGTGCGGGATGTCGGCGGAATATGAGGCGCTGCTGCGGCGCGTTGATTTCACGGTACTGCTGGCAAAGCGCCGGGCAAATGCCGCGCGGCTGAAGGAAAGGCTCGCCGCGCTCGACGGTATAAAGCTGCGCTTCCTCTCTGGGCACCCGGAGGCGAGCACACTGTACTTCCCTGTTTATCTTGAAAACCGCGGCGAGGTCCAGCGCGCGATGGCACAGCACGGGGTATACTGTCCCGTTATCTGGCCCGAACCGGAGGCGGCGCACGGAGTGTGCGATGTGAGCCGCTACGTGACGGAGCACATGCTCGCGCTCCCCTGCGACCAGCGATACACACCGGAGGACATGGACTTTATTGCGGACACGCTCATTGAAGCATTGGAGAAAAACACATGAAGATCGACCCGATACTTTACAAAGGCCGCCCGGCCGACACACGCATCCCTAAGGAGGAGCGCTGCTATGAGCTGCTCGACAGGCTCGGCGTGGAATACTGCCGCGCGGATCACGAGCACGCCGACACTATCGAGCAGTGCCATGAGATCGAAAAGCTGCTGGGAGCCGAGATATGCAAGAACCTGCTGCTGACAAACCGGCAGATGACGGACGTCTATCTGCTGCTCATGCCGGGGGACAAGCCGTTCAAGACGAAGATACTTTCAAAGCAGATAGGCACGGCGCGGCTGTCCTTCGCAAGCCCGGAGCAGATGCTTGACTGCCTTGACATCACGCCGGGCTCGGTCAGTGTACTCGGCCTGATGAACGACAAGGCCGGTAAGGTGCGGCTGCTCATCGACCGCGACCTGCTTAATGACGAGCGCTTCGGCTGCCACCCGTGCATAAACACTTCGACGCTCGCTTTTTCGACGCATGACCTCATTGAAAAGGTCATCCCCGCCATGAGACACGAGCCGACCTATGTCGACCTGCCGTGGTCGGTGGATGAATAATTTACGTAATTCGGTTTACATAACCAAATTCAAGGGCAACAAATAACAGGCGGCACTGCCGCCTGTTATTTGTTATTTAACCAAATCGAGCAAAGTCTGGGTGAAGCCGTATTTCTCGCGCAGGGCTTCGGCCTTCGCGCGGCCTGCGCTGCGGCGCTTGCCGGTATACTCCGCGCGGAGCATGATGTTCTTCGGCGAATGCTCAAGGTCTATGAACTCTATCATATCCACCTTATAGCCCGCGTCCTCAAGGACGGCGGCGCGGATAGAGTCAGTCAGCAGGGCGCAGACGCGCTCTTTGACGATGCCGTATTCAAGCAGCAGGTCAAGCTCTCCCCCGCTGTGGATGCTGGAATTCACCTCATGCTGGCAGCAGGGCACGGAGAAGATACGCCCGACGCGGCGGTTCACGGCATAAGCGAGGGCATAGTCCGTAGCCGTATCACAGGCATGGAGCGTCACGACCATGTCGATATGCGTATCAGCGAGCGTGTCCCGCGTCACGTCCGCGACCTGGAAGCGCAGCCCGTCATAGCCGTAGCGCGCGGCGATCTCATTGCAGCGCTCGACGACATCGGCCTTGAGATCATAGCCGATGATGCGGGTGCGCATGCCTTTTTTGACGGAGAAGTAATAATAGAGAATAAAGGTCAGGTACGACTTGCCGCAGCCGAAATCAAGAATGCTTATCTCTTCCCTGCCGTCGGCGGCAAAGGACTGATCGACAAGCTCGACAAAGCGGTTTATCTGCCGGTACTTGCTGTACTTGGCGCGGACGATCCTGAAGTCCTGCGTGAATACACCAAGGTCGACAAGCGCCGGGATGTTCTCACCCTCGCGCAGAAGATATTCCTTCTCGCGGTCATGCGCGGCAGCGCCGCCGGGCAGCGGGAGCGCCGCGGCCTTGCCGGTGCGCTTATACTCGCCGTTGACCTTGAGGCAGAACTGCCCGCCGCCGTTCTGCGAGACTATCAGCACCTGACGGTACCGGCCTTCAAGTTCCTCCTCGGCATAGCGCAGAAGCGCGTCAGCGCTCAGGTTCCGATGAAAGGCCTTGTTATTGCGGAAGCTCTCGGCCTGATAGGCGATGCCGGTCTTTGTGCTGACGGGGCGGATGACGACCTTTTCATCCGAGAACTTATCAATGCTCTGGGAGAAAACGGCCTTTGACAGCCCGGGCAGCGCATGCTCCAGCTCCTGAATTATTCTGCCCATATCAGCCTCCGAAAAGGCGCTTGAGGTTCAGCGCGGCGGCCTTGAGCTCGTTCTTGCTGTAGGAATTGTTCTCATCCGCGAGCACGGCGGCGACGGCATCCTTTGCCGAGAGGCTGCCGGAGACCATAGCGTCGACAAGCATCGCCTCGGCGCTGACGGTATGCTCTACTTTATTGAAAATATAGTCCTCGTCTATCTCAACTACAACGGCGTACTCGCCCTTATCATAACTGCCCTTGGCAAGGAGCTGATCCTTGACCTCGCCGGGCGTGCCGCGAAAGCTCATTTCATGCAGCTTTGTAAGATCGTTGCACAGGCACATACGGCAGTGCGCAGAGCTGTCAATAAAGAAATCGACAAGCTCCATAATGCGCTTGGGCGATTCATAGAGCGCGTAGGTGCACGTATCGCCGCGGCGCATCTTTTCAAGCAGGCGGCGGCGCTCAACGTTCTCGCGTGGGAAGAAGCCATAGAACATGAAGCTCGACAGATCAAAGCCCGAGACAGACAGCGCCGTAACAGCCGCGCAGCAGCCGGGCACACCGATGACCGGGATGCCCGCCTCGACCGCAGCCTTGATAAGCTCATTGCCGGGGTCGGAGATGCAGGGGGTGCCGGCGTCGCTTATAACGGCGACGTTTTTGCCCGAGAGGAGTTCATTTATAAAATACTTCGCCTTGCCGTATTCATTGAACTTATGATTCGAGACAAGCTTATTGCGTATCTCAAGCTTATTGAGCAGCACCATAGAGCGGCGCGTATCTTCGGCAGCGATCATATCCGCGTCCGCGAGGATCTGTTTCCCGCGCGGGGACATGTCCTTTGAGTTGCCGATAGGCGTCGCGACAATATAAAGCTTGCCGATGCTTCTGTTTTCGTCCATTGTTTCACCGTATCCTGTCTATTTTGTTATTTTGGTTTATTATAAACCGGCTTGGCGTAATTGGCAACAAAAACCGCTCCGACCAAAAGGTTGGAGCGGTTTTTATGGAATCGATCTATCAGCAAGTATGAGTCAGCCACTCGGCAAGCTTATTGGCGCTGCAGCCAAGGCCGTCTCCGACAAAGGCAACAAACTCATTGAAGTTCAGCTTCTTGAGATGCTCAAAGTTCGTCGTCCCGGACAGCACCTTGGCGGAGCGGGAATTACCCCTGCTCTCCGTGTATCCGCAATTATAGCACATATCAATAGGGTACTTGCGATGATCATCACGGGTCATTTCTCCACCACAGCGAGGGCACTTCATATCTAATTCCTCCCATATATTTGATGAATAATTAACGATAAATTTTTAACGTTCCTCGTTGTTTATAATATACACCATCTCTCCGGAAATTGCAAGACTTTTTTTTAACAATCTCAAATATTTTTTTGCTCTGTGTATAAACAGAGCCTCTTCTATCGTAAGCAGGCACATAAAATATACCTCTCCGCATTTGCGGAGAGGTATTGTAATTTATATCAAGTCTCTGTCGACAAAGGAGCGTGTCTCAATCGTCCATGCCGTCATCGCAGATAAGGCCGTAGCCGCCCTGCTTGCGCTTATAGACAACGGAGACCGCGTCATCAGAGTCCATATTCTTGAACACGAAGAACTCGTGCCCCAGCAGGTTCATCTGAAGGATGGCCTCTTCCGGGGACATGGGCTTTATGGAGAAGCGCTTGCTGCGGACGATCTTAAACTCCTCGTCCGGCTCGTCCGGAACTGCGGTGAAGGCCGCACCGGCGTCTCTCTCCAATGCGCCCTCTCTGAGACGCTTTTCAAGACGGGTCTTGTTTCTGCGGATCTGGCGCTCTATCGCGGCGACGCCGGAATCCACAGACGCGTACATGTCGCTCGTAAGTTCGCTTGCCCTGTAGTACATGCCGTTGTTGTGGATGGTGATCTCGGCGAGGAAACGGCCGCGCTCAATGCTGAAGGTGACGTAAGCATCGGCCTCGGTCTTGAAGAACCTGTCGAGCTTGCCTATCTTCCTTATCGAATAGGCTCTCAGATCCTCGGAGGACTCCATCTTCTTCTCGGTAAAAGTGAACTTCATTTGTGACAACTCCTTTCGACTGTGCTGTATTGACCAAAGAAGCATTCCCGCTTCTTGTGGATATTATATCACAGCGTTGAAGTGAATAGAAGTCTTTTTTGTGAATAATGCAATAATCGTCACAAGTCACCGACTTTAATGGAAAATTTTGTACAGCTTTACAAAACTGTATTCATATTTTCCTGTGTCCGCGAATAAGCTTTATATGGTATGACCTGCGGCAAGGCAAAAGTAAATGTGCCGCAGGCCGGGTCAATTACAATGGGAGGGCATAATGTTGAAACGAAATCATTTGAAGCTTCTGTCCTGCGTGCTGGTGCTGGCAATGACGCTGAGCGCTTTATCTGGCGCTGCCGCGTTTGCCGAAGAGAGTGCGCAGAGCCGCACGGAGACCGGCGACGGGACCCCGGAGTCCCCAAGGCTCACCGCCGACTCCACCGCCGTCACGGACCCCGTCACCGGTGAGACGACGATAACCGTCAGCTTCGACAAGGAATGGTCCGACGAGGGCATAAGCGGCGAGGAGCACGGGAAAACTTCGGAAACGCGCAATGAGGCTGGGAACCGCACAAACGCCGAGGGCGAAGCCGAGGGGCGCGAGACGACGGTCAAGGGCAGTGCAGACGGCGGAACAGCAGAGGTAAAGACCGATAACGGTTCGGGCAAAGCCAGTGAGGGCACGCCCGATATCAAGACGGAGATCCCGGATGTGACGGTCGATCTCAAGCCGGACGGCAGCGCAGAGAGCAGCGAAACTGCCGACGCGTGGCTCGACGAGGACACTATCGACGTCCCCGACTGGGTCAGGTCGGACGACACTTGGATAAGCGAGGACAGCACCAGCGAGGATAACGGCGTTATAACCAAGGTGCAGGTCAGCGTCGACGCACAGACCAACACCACTACATACACGCGCACGGTCTACGGCACGGACGGGCAGCAGACGACCGAGACCGTCGCCTACACACGGGACAAGGAAGGCCGCATCACAGGCTGCAGCACGCTGAAAACCACGACGACTTCTGCAACGACGGAGGATTCCACGCCGCCGGAAAACGCGGAGATAAACCCTGACGGCGGCTGGACCAGCCTCGACTACGAGCCGCCCGAAAAGCCTGCTCCGGCAAACGCGCCGGTATACGACGCGGATGGGAAGATACTCAGCGGTGATGTTGTTTCTGAAATATATGACGGCGAAGGAAAGCTGACGGGCTATACCGTTATCACCTTTGAAAACGGCAAGCCCGTTGGCTGCAGCGACCCGGTATTCGGACAATACGTGGCCACGACGACGAAGGTCGAGACCCTGCCGAACGGGAAGCAGCTCATAACAAAGAGCAGGACGAAGGTCATAAGCGCCGAGAGCCGCGGCAGCTCATGCAGCGTCTCTGGCGGCGAGAGAAGGCTGTCGGCTTGGATGGGAAAGATCACGGGCAGCACCGATATAGACTACTCAAAAACCTTCCGGACCTTTTTCCCATCGCTCCGCAACGACGGCAGCGGCACTACGGACACTGAGCGCGACCTCTACAACCGGCACTACGAGCTGACGGACTATGACAGCAACGCAGAGTTTTTCCAGTGGCTCGGCGAATACGGAATAGAGAGCGCGTTCCGCGTCAAGGCAGGCGGTGCCAGCACATGGCAGCCGCACCAGTTCGTGCTTCAGGGCGCGGACGGCTCGAAGTACTACGTCTACTGCGCGGACTTCGACGTCAGCCCCCGCAAGGGCGCGCAGTACAACATGGAGCGGCTTGAGGACGCGAACTATTACGCGAACAACGAGGACGGCGAGGCCGCCGACAGGATATGCGCGATCGTGCTCAACGGGTACTGGGGCGTGGAGAACTCCAGCGTCGATCCCGATACCCCGACTCCGGGCAGCCTTGACGCGTTCAAAAAAATGCTCATTGACGCGGGGCAGCTCACAAAGGAGCAGGCAGCACAGCTCAGCGACGGGATGGCGCTCACGGCAACGCAGGCGGCAATATGGTACTTCGGCAACAGCGGCAGCACAGCGCTGGACGTCAGCGACATCGTCGGGCGCTATTGCAGCGGCAGCAAGTTCGACGAGGTAAGCTCCGCCGACAAGGCGCTCATAAACGGGATATACCGCTACCTAATCGGCATGCCGGGGCAGGAGGCCGACATAAACAACACCCTTCTCACGAAGGACGACTTCGCGAAGGACATGAGCCTCACAGTCGGCGAGCGAAACGAGGCGGGGCAGTATGAGACGGACATAACCATAAGCATGGCGGTCATCCCCGACAGCACCTCAAGCGACCTCATAGTGACGGTATTCGCAAACGGCGTGGCCGCGGGCTCCTACCGTCTGTGTGGTGACAGCAGCAGAGACAGCGAGAACGGGATACGTGCCGTCACCTCGAACCCTGACGGCTCATACACGCTATCCGGGCTGCTGCTATCCTCAAACACGACGGTGACGCTGAACCTGAACGGTACGCAGAACATTGAAAACGGCGTGTACCTGTTCACCTGCGTGAAGAACAATCAGTCCTCCCAGACCTTCATCGGCGCGGGCTCGGCGCAGCAGGATGTGGATCTGAGCGTCGACTTCTCCTTCAACGTCGACGACCCAACCGTGACGCTTTCTTCCTCGTCCTCTGAGAGCGAGAGCAGCGAGACTCTCTGGACCGGGAAATACTACACTGTCACCTTCCCCGGCGGCGGTGACGGCGGTTCCGGTCGGAATGAGGATGTCCCCAAGACCGGCGACAGTCTGCCGCTTATCCAAGCAATACTTGCGGTCGGCATCGCGGTGAGCGCAGGTCTCAGCGGCGCGGCAATCGTGCTCTGCCGCAGGCAGTCCGAGGCGTTCTGAGAAGGGGCGTGCGGCATGCATACAAAAGAAACGGGAAAGCGCTGCCACGGGAAGCGGCGCGGCGGCAGATACAAGGTGCTGCTCATCGCATCGCTGTGCACGTTCGCCGTGCTTTCATCGTCCCTGACCGGGACGGTGCTGATGCGGCGGCATGAGGCGGAAAACGCCGCCGAGCTTGCGAAGCTGTACCACGCTCCCCAGTCCCCCGGCACGCAGGAAGTCACCGTCGGCGTCGGCGCGGCTTTCGAAATACCGGAGCGTTTCCGGGAGCTATATGAGATCAATCCCGATATCATCGGCTGGCTCCGTGCGGGTGAGCTTGCCGACGAGCCGGTCGTTTTCCGCGACAACGAGTTTTATCTCGACCACAATTTCCGCTGTGAGGACAACGGCATCGGCGTGGTTTTTGCCGATGAGAAAAACACCGACTGGGCCGACGCGCCGTATCTGGTCCTTTACGGGCACAACATCGACGGCGGGATCAAGTTCGGGAAGCTCTGGCAGTACAGGGACTTGGAGCATCTGATGGAAAACGCGGTCATTGAATGGGACACGGTGAGATTCGACGAGGCGAAGGAGTACGCGGTGTTCGCGGTATTCGACGCGTCCATGCTGCCGGACGATGAGAACAGCTTCTATCTGCGCAGGTTCGACGAGCTGAGAAGCTCGGAAGCCGCGGGCATGCAGGCGCTCATTGACGAGGTAAGGGCGCGCTCCGTTATCAATATCCCGCTCACGGTCGACGCGCAGGACAGGATCCTCGTGCTTGTCACATGCAGCCATGTATACAAGGACAGCCGCCTGCTGATATTCGCGCGCGAGCTGCGCGAGGGCGAGACCGCGGAGGGCATACACGCGGTCGTTGGGCAGAGCCGAAACAGATAAAACAACTCCCCCGACTTTCGTCGGGGGAGATATGTTATCAGAAA
>CAKTIH010000002.1 GCA_934565615.1 uncultured Oscillospiraceae bacterium
AAAAAGCACCTTGCGCACTCCATGCAAAGCCCAGCGAAGCGGGTTTGCATGGAAAAGGAAGAAGGAGATTGCATAGTGCAGCTTTTGCCGCAAGGCGGAAGCGGAACGGTGCAAGCTTCTTCTGACGCCGTCAGGCATGTGTGCTCTTGTCAATTGATGGTACATAAAGATATTTGCATTGACGGCGGATGTCTGATATTATTGACGCAAAGAAAACAATATTGGAGGCGTTTTCCACGGAGCATAATTTCAGAGATAACGGAATAAGAGACGGCCTTGAGCGGCTGCTGCTGAGCAAGCTCAGTCAGCAGGAGGTTCAGGATTGGATAAGGAACTATGCCGCGCCGTATAAGGAGCTGATGGCCTATTACCGCTGTGCGATGATGGAGGTCGCGACGAAGTTCCAGGTGCTCAATGAGGAGCTGTCTTTGCAATATGACCGCAATCCCATCGAGTCGATAAAGACGAGGCTCAAGTCACTTGAGAGCATCGCGGATAAGCTCAGCCGCCGTAATCTGCCGTTGACGGTGCAGAGCATCGAGAGCAATATAAACGACGTCGCGGGAGTGCGGGTAATTTGCGCGTTCCCTTCGGATATCTATATGCTGTCTGAGGCGCTTTTGAAGCAGGACGATATATTCCTTATACAAAAGAAGGACTACATCGCAAACCCCAAGGATAACGGCTACCGCAGCCTGCATCTCATTATCGAGACGCCGATCTTCCTGCACGACCAGAAGAAGCTCATGAAGGTCGAGGTACAGTTCAGGACGATATCTATGGACTGGTGGGCAAGCCTTGAGCACAGGATCAGGTACAAAAAGGACCTGCAGATGGAGGAGGGACTGCACCGGGAACTGTTTGAATGCGCGGAGCAGAGCGCGGAGCTTGACCGGCGCATGGAGCGCATACACCGCGCGGCGGAGACGCTGCGCACCGAGGAATGACACAGCACTTTTTGCAATGTATAAAGCATATCCAACAATTTACATTGCATAAATTTTATATATAATACTGCCAAAGAAAGTAAGGTGACAGCGCTATGAAAACGCTTATATACGGCGGCAGGCTCATAGACCCGGCAAACCGCGTTGACGGCAGCCTGAACCTGCTGATAGAAAACGGCAAAGTCGCCGACGTCACGCGGGACATGCCGCCGGCAGACAGGCTCATAAACGCCGAGGGCAAAATAGTCTGCCCCGGCTTTGTGGATATACATATGCACGAGGACCCAGTCGAGCCCGACGGGAGAATATACTCCGATACAGACAAAGCGATATTCAACTGCATGCTGCGCATGGGCGTGACGACGGCTGTCGGCGGCAACTGCGGCTTGAGCTGCTGCAATCCCGCGGACTATCTCGACATAGTCGACCGTGACGGCGCGGCGGTGAACGTCGCGATGCTGGCGGGGCACGCATGGTTCCGCGAGCACGCGGGAGCTACAGACCGCTACGGAAAAACGACGGCGGCACAGCGCGCACAGATGCAAGAGAAAATAGCGGACTGTCTGCGCCGCGGCTGCTTCGGCGTGTCCTACGGGATACGCTATGTCCCCGGTCTTGACGAGGAGGAACTGCTTGAGACGGCCTCACCCTGCCGGGACTATGGGCGGCTCATCGCCGCGCATATCCGCTCGGATGCGGACGAGGTTTTCGACTCCGAGCGCGAGCTGCTTGAGATCGGCCGCAAGCTCGGTATACCCGTGCAGGTGTCGCACATCGGCAGCATGGCGGGCTTCGGACAGATGGAGGAGTTTCTGCGCATCGCCGATGAATACAGGCTCCGCGGCCTTGACGTCAGCTGCGACTGCTACCCCTACTATGCCTTCTCCACCACTCTCGGTTCCACTACCTATGACGACGGCTGGATGGAGCGCTACGGCTGCGGCTATGACGCGGTCGAGCTGTGCGAGGGCGAGTATAAAGGTCAGCGCTGCACTGAGGAGATATTCAAAAAGGTGCGCCGCGAAATGCCCGAGTGCCTGACCGTGTGCTATGTCATGCGCGAGCGGGATGTCGACCTTGCACTGCGGCACCCGAATGTGATGCTCGCAAGCGACGGCATCATGTCCCACGGTCAGGGTCACCCCCGCGCCGCCGGGGCGTTCCCGCGGCTTATCGCGCAGTTCGTGCGAACGGGGAAGCTCGGTATGTATGAGGCGGTGAATATGATGACGGCCATGCCCGCAGACAGGCTCGGTCTTAAAAACAAGGGCCGGCTGAATGTCGGCGCGGATGCTGACGTTGTCGTCTTTGATCCGGAAAAGATCTGCGACTGCGCAAGCTTCAGCGAGCCTGTGCTGCCGCCGGTCGGAATAGATTGTGTACTGATAGGCGGCGAAGTCGCCGCAAAGGACTGCCGGATAGTAGACTCGAAACTCGGCAGAAGCGTAAGGAAAGTGTAAGGAATAAGAAGAGGAAAGAGGAGGAAAGAAAAATGCAATTCGGTTTCTGGTCTGTCGTCCCGCCGCTGCTGACCATAGTTCTGGCGCTGGTGACGAAAAACGTGTTCATTTCCCTGCTGATAGGTATCTTTGTCGGCTCGATGGTGCTCTGCAACGGCGCACTGCTGGCGGGTCTCAACGAGACCTTTTACAGCTTCATCCACACCTTTGAGAGCAACAGCAACACCATCGTGCTCGCGTCCTTCCTGCTGATCGGCGCGCTCATTTACCTCATTGAGAAGTCCGGCGGCATCGACGGCTTCACCGAGGTCATGCTCAAAAAGCGCGCGCTCATCAAGTCCAAGCGCGGTGCGAACCTGTTCACGTGGCTGCTCGGCATCATCATCTTCACTTCCGGTTCTCTCAGCTGCATGGTGACCGGCTCCATCTCCCGCCCGTTCAATGACGCGCTCAAGGTGCCGCATGAGAAGTCCGCCTTCATCATCCATGCGACCTCTACTCCGTGGTGCGTGCTCTTCCCGCTCAGCGGCTGGCTTGCTGCGATGACCGGCTATCTCACCTCCGGCGGCGTCGCCGAGGGCGAGGCGATATCCGTGCTGCTCAAGTCCATCCCGCTGAACTTCTACTGCATCCTTGCCGTGTTCGGCACTCTTGCGGTCTGCCTGTTCAATATAAACATTGGCCCGATGCGCAAGGCCGAGGAGCGTGCCGAAAAGACCGGCGAGCTTGACGAGCCGGGCCACGGCGGTGCGCTCAGCGATGCTGCCGACAAGGTCAGCGACGCAAAGCCCAGGGTCATCAACATGGTCCTGCCCATGTGCGTGCTTATTGTGACCATCCTTGCTACCCTCACCGTCACCGGCAACGGCAACCCGACTCAGGGCGCGGGCATGCAGAGCCTGCTGTGGGGCTGCGTCCTCGCTGTGCTGACGATCTGCATCCTCTGCGTCGCGCAGAAGCTGTACACCGTCGAGGGCGTCATAAACGAAATGTTCAAGGGCATGGGCACTATGCTGCCGATGGCGGCGGTGCTGCTCTTCGGCTTCACGATGGGCAGCCTCGTCAAGAGCCTTGACACCGGCAACTACCTCACCGCCGTGTTCATGGGTGTGCTCACCCCGGCGCTGCTGCCGATGCTGAGCTTCCTGCTGTGCATGCTCCTGTCCTTCGCGACCGGTACCTCTATGGGCACGATGGCGATAATGTCCGTCATCTGCCTGCCGATGGCAATAAACATGGGCGTCAATATCGAGCTCGTAGCCGGCGCTATCTTCGGCGGCTCCATCTTCGGCGACCACTGCTCCCCGATATCCGACACTACCATAATGTCCTGCGCTACCTCGGGCTGCGACATCATTGACCATGTAAAGACCCAGATCCCTTACGCGGCGATATTCGCGGGTGTGTCGATAGTACTGTATACGGTGCTCGGCTTCGTGATGTAAGGCGACAAACTCTACATATAATAGCTTCCGCAGAGTATATCTCCGCGGAAGCTGTTTTTACTTTACGGGCATTTGCTTGAAGTCCTTGACCTGCCACGGCTTTAATGATAAAATACACTGTCTTAATATGTGATAAATATCCCCCGTGACCGAAAGCGGCAGGGAGGGAAACGGAGACTGATATGTGGATCGCAGATAAATGGCAGGATTTTGAGCTTATAGACTGTTCCAAGGGAGAGAAGCTTGAGCGCTGGGGGCGCTATTACCTCGTGCGCCCCGACCCTCAGGCAATATGGGACACCCCGCGCCGCAACTCACATTGGAACGACCGCGACGCGCGCTATCGCCGCAGCGAGACTGGCGGCGGCAGCTGGGACAAGGGGCACCTTCCCGAGAACTGGAAGATACGCTACGGCGAACTGACCTTCAACGTCAAGCCCATGAACTTCAAGCACACCGGGCTCTTTCCCGAACAGGCCGCAAACTGGGACTGGGCGATGCGGAAAATTCGCGCCGCTGGCAGGCCTATCAGCGTCCTGAATCTCTTTGGCTATACCGGCGCTGCGACCGTCGCCTGCGCAAAGGCGGGGGCGAGCGTGTGCCATGTGGACGCGGCGAAGGGCATGGTCGCATGGGGCAAGGAGAACGCCGCAGCATCAGGGCTCTCGGATGCACCGATACGCTGGATCGTTGACGACTGCGCAAAGTTCGTTGAGCGCGAGATACGCCGCGGGCATAAATACGACGCAATCATTATGGACCCGCCGTCCTACGGGCGCGGCCCCGGCGGTGAGGTCTGGAAGCTTGAGCAGAACCTCTGGCCGTTCGTGTCGCTGTGCGCCGGGGTACTGTCGGACGAGCCGTTATTTGTGCTCATAAATTCCTATACGACCGGGCTTTCCGCGTCGGTGCTCAGCTATGTGACGGAGAGCATATTCACAAAGAAGTTCGGCGGCAGCAGCGAGAGCCAGGAGCTCGGCCTGCCCGTTACCGACAGCGGACTGTATCTCCCCTGCGGAGCAAGCTGCCGCTGGGAGGCATGAAAGGAAATTTGCCTTGGACGCGATCATAAGGTTTGAAAATGTACACTATACCTATCCCGGGGACGAGCTTGAGAGCCTCTGCGGGATAGATCTTGAGATAGAAAAGGGCAGCTTCGTTGCGGTGCTGGGGCATAACGGCTCCGGAAAGTCGACCCTTGCAAAGCACATGAACGCCATCCTCGTTCCGGACGAGGGGCGCGTGACGGTCTGCGGGATAGACACCGCCGAGGAGGAGCGCGTCATTGATGTGCGCCGCAATGTCGGCATGGTGTTCCAGAACCCGGATAATCAGATCGTCGCAAACGTCGTGGAGGACGATGTGGCCTTTGCCCCGGAAAACCTCGGTGTCGCCCCGGAGGAGATTCGCCGCCGCGTGGATGCGGCCCTCGGCCAGGTCGGCATGTATGAGCTGCGCCAGCATGCGCCGCACCTGCTCTCGGGCGGGCAGAAGCAGCGCGTCGCGATAGCGGGCGTCATTGCGATGGAGCCGGAGATAATCGTCCTTGACGAGCCGACCGCCATGCTCGATCCGCAGGGGCGGCGCGAGGTAATCTCAACCGTGACGCGGCTGTGCCGCGAAAAGGGCATGACCGTCGTGCTGATAACACACCACATGGATGAGTGTGTCGGCGCGGACAGGCTTATAATAATGTCAAACGGCAGCATCGTTTCCGACGGTACGCCTGAGAAGGTCTTTGCCGACGCCGCGCTCATGGAGCGCGAGGGGCTGACCGTACCGGAGACGACGCGCCTGCTGCACGACCTCAGGAAAGCGGGCTTTGAGCTCGATACCGAGGCGCTCGGAGTGGACGCCTGCGCGGACGAGATCGCGGCGGCACTGAAGCATTAAAGAGAACGGAGACTCTTGATAAATGGCAGAGATAAAGACGGAGCGCCTGTGCCACGTATACAGCGTGGGCACTCCTTTTGAAAAGGCGGCGATCGAGGGCATCGACCTCACGCTCCCGCAGGGGCAGCTTATCGGCGTGATCGGTCACACCGGCTCCGGGAAGTCCACCTTTATACAGCACCTCAACGCACTGCTCCAGCCCACCTCGGGCGCGGTGCTCTGCGGCGGTGAGGATATCAATAAGGATAAGTTCACCCGCAAGGCGATAAGGTTCAAGGTCGGGCTTGTGTTCCAGTACCCGGAGTACCAGCTCTTTGAGGAGACGGTGTATAAGGACATCGCCTTCGGCCCGACGAACATGAAGCTCTCAGAGGAGGAGATCGACAGCCGCGTGCGTGAGGCCGCGGGCTTCACAGGCGTTGATGAGGAGCTGTTCGAGCGCTCCCCGCTGGAGCTCTCGGGCGGACAGAAGCGGCGCATAGCCATTGCGGGCGTTATCGCGATGCGCCCTGAGGTGCTCGTGCTCGATGAGCCCACCGCGGGGCTCGACCCCGCCGGCTGCCGGCAGATACAGGAAAACCTCTGTGCCTACCGGGAAAAGACCGGCGCAACGGTTATCATCGTCAGCCACAGTATGGACGATGTCGCGCGCCTTGCCGAGCGTATACTCGTCTTTGACAAGGGACATGTCGTCATGGACGGCACGCCCGAGGAGGTCTTTTCAAGACCCGAGGAGCTTACCGGCATCGGCCTTGACGTGCCGCATGCGACGGAGCTTGCGATGGCGCTGCGCCGCCGCGGTGTCGCGCTGCCGGAGAGCATATATACGCATGAGCAGCTGCTTGCCGCCATCCTGAATATAAAGGAGGCGGGGAAATGCTGAAGGATATCACTCTCGGCCAGTTCTTCCCGGGCAATACCATTGCGCACCGGCTCGACCCGAGGACGAAGCTCATCCTCGTCGTGGTGTATATCGTCGCACTGTTCCAGACCTCGGGCTGGATATCCTACATCGCCGTTACCGCGGCGACCGCCGGGTGCATGGCGGCATCTAAGATAAAGCCGGGCAGCATCTTCAATGGGCTCAAGCCCATGCTGTTCATAATCGCGCTGACGGCGCTGCTCAATATTTTCTATACCGAGGGCACGCCAGTGCTCCCCGGCTGGATCGTGACATGGGAGGGCATCGCGCGCGCGTTCCAGATGGTGCTGCGCATCGTCCTGCTCATTACCGGCACCTTCCTGCTGACCTATACCACAAGCCCCATTGCCCTGACGGACGGAATGGAGCTGCTCTTCGCGCCGCTCAAGAAGATAAAGGTCCCCGTGCATGAGATGACGATGATGATGAGCATGGCGCTCAGGTTCATCCCCACGCTCATCGAGGAGACGGACAAGATCATGTCCGCGCAGAAGGCGCGCGGGGCGGACTTTGAGACGGGCAGCCTCATGAGCCGCGCAAAGGCGCTGCTGCCGGTGCTGGTTCCGCTGTTCGTGTCGGCCTTCCGCCGTGCGGACGAGCTTGCCATCGCGATGGAGAGCCGCTGCTACCACGGCGGCGAGGGACGCACAAGGATGAAGCACCTTCAGATGCAGGGCATCGACTGGGCGGCGCTCATCGTTGGCATGGCCTTTCTCGCCGGGATAATAGTTTTGAAGAAGTTCGGATTGTAATTATGAAAAATATTGCGCTGCGTCTGCGCTATGACGGGAGCCGCTACCACGGCTGGCAGATCCAGAAAAACGAAATAAGCGTTGCGCAGACCGTTGAGGAAGCGCTGGAAAAGGTGCTCGGCACGCGCACGAAGGTCGTCGGCTGCGGCAGAACTGACGCAGGAGTGCACGCGCTGCGCTACTGCGCAAACTTCCATGCCGAGACGAACATCCCCATGGAGCGTATACCGCTCGCGGTCAACTCCCGCCTGCCGGACGATATCGCCGTGACGGATGCGGTCGAGGTCGACGAGGGCTTCAACGCAATCGGCTCGTGTATAAAAAAGGAATATATATATAAAATACACAATAGCAATATCCGCGATCCGTTCCTTAAGGACCGAGTCTGCTTCTATCCGCAGCGGCTCGACATGGAGCAGTTCAGCCGCGCCGCCGCGGCCTTTGAGGGCACGCACGATTTCAAGGCCGTGCGCAGCGTCGGCACCGAGACGAAGACCACCGTGCGGACGGTCTACTGGTGCCGCGCCGAGAAGGAAGGGGACATCATCACCGTCTCTATCTGCGCCGACGGCTTCCTGTACAATATGTGCAGAGCTATGGTCGGCACAATGGTATATGCGTCCTACGGAAAGCTTCACCCGGAGGACATCCCGGCGCTGCTTGAAAAAGGCGACCGGCGTCTCACCGGGCCGACAATGCCGCCGCAGGGATTGTATCTCAACCGCGTCTGGTACGACGGCGCGGCGGGCGAAATGATGAGCAAAGACTAAGTAAAACACAGCCTTATCTTTCCGGTTATTTGTGCTATATTTGTTCATAAACTTGTGATACAGTAATAGCTGCCGGGGAAGAAGAGAAAACAGGCGGTACGCCGCCGGCATACAAAGGATGGCAGGTACATATGAGAGCTATCATTGACATCGTACTGATATTGATAATCGCCCTGTGCACGTGGGACGGCTATAAGAAGGGGCTTGTCGGCGGCATCGCCGGGATCCTCGCGATAATCATCGCGCTCTTCGGCGGAAGCCTCCTCGCTTCGGCGTATTCGCATGAGATAGTCCCGGCGGTCGAGCCTTTTGTCGACGGCTATGTGGACTCTTCCAAGAACCGCGACGCCATTCTTGAAAGAATGGGCTACGGCAGCAGCGACCTTTCGCTTGAGGACATCCTCGCGCAGGATTCCTCCCTGCGCTATGACTATGCCTATGAGTGCTTCACGGCGATGGGGCTTTATGAAAAGCGCGCCGAGGAGCTTGCGGACGACGCTGTGAACCTTGCCGATACCGACGGGGTCACCATGACCAAGGCGGTCGTCTCCGTCCTGTGCGATACCCTTACCCATGTGGGCCTCATGGTCGTGGCGTTCCTGCTGATCCTGATCATCCTTGTGGCGCTCGGCAATGTGGGGAACCTGTCGTTCCGACTGCCGAACATGGAGAGCGTGGACGAAGTAGGCGGCGCGATAATGGGCTTTATCAAGGGCTTCCTTTACTGCGTGCTCCTGTGCTGGCTCTTGAGCTTCATGGGCCTCGTTATCGGCGCGGAGACCATGTCCCACACGACGCTCGGCCGCTTCTTCCTTATCTTTGACTTCCTTACCGGCGGTTTGCTGTAAACCGGAAATAGCAGAAATATATATACGGAGGCAATAAATGCAGCCTACAATGTGCTCACGCTGCGGCAAGAACGTTGCCGTGGTATTCATAACCAAAATCGAAAACGGCCAGGCCAAGAACGAGGGCCTGTGCCTTAAATGCGCCCGCGAGCTGCACATCAAGCCGGTGGACGATATGATAAACAAAATGGGCATCACCGATGATGAGCTTGACAACCTCACCGGAGAAATGATGAGCGCCCTCACCGGCGGGGAGGACATTGCCCCTGTCGATGATGACGGCAGCGACGGGGAGGACGACGGCAAGACTGCAACCTTCCCGTTCCTCAACCGCCTTTTCGGCGGCGGCCCAAGCGCCTCGGCCTCGAGCGAGAGCCAGAATCAGAGCGGAGAGCCGCGCCGCGGCGAGACCAAGGAGAATCCCACCAAGGGCGGCAAGCGCAAGTTCCTTGATAATTACTGCATTGATCTCACCGCCCGCGCCCGCGAGGGTAAGCTCGATACGATGATCGGCCGCGAGGAGGAGCTTGAGCGCGTCATCCAGATCCTCAACCGCCGCCAGAAGAATAACCCATGTCTCATCGGCGAACCCGGCGTCGGCAAGACGGCCATCGCCGAAGGACTCGCGCAGCGCATCGCTATGGGCAATGTCCCGGCGAAGCTCCAGAATAAGGAGGTCGACCTGCTCGACCTGACGGCGCTTGTCGCGGGCACGCAGTTCCGCGGCCAGTTCGAGAGCCGCATGAAGGGCCTTATCGAGGAGATAAGAAAGCACGGCAATATCATCCTTGTCATTGATGAGGTACACAATATCGTCGGCGCGGGCGACGCCGAGGGCAGCATGAACGCCGCGAATATCCTTAAGCCCGCCCTCTCAAGAGGCGAAATTCAGGTCATCGGCGCGACGACCTTTACCGAGTACCGCAAGCACATAGAGAAGGACTCCGCGCTCGAGCGCCGCTTCCAGCCCGTTACCGTGGCGGAGCCGTCGGTCGAGGACAGCGTGAAGATCCTGCGCGGCATTGCGCATTATTATGAGGACTACCACGGCGTCACTATCTCCGATGAGATGTGCCGTCAGGCCGTCGTTATGAGCGAGCGGTATATCACCGACCGCTTCCTGCCCGATAAGGCCATCGACCTTATCGACGAGGCATGCTCCGATGTGAACCTCAAGAATAAGGACATCAACCGCCGCATGGAGGCCGAGCGCGACCTTGAGAACATACGCTTTGAGAAGGACGCCCTCACATCCGACAGCCGCGAGCTTACCGATGAGCAGCAGGATCAGCGCTATGCCCGCATCGCGGAGCTCAAGAGCAAGGAAATGCAGCTTGAAAATGAGCTGAGCGAGCTTGATAAGAACCCGCGCCCCGCGCTGACTACCGATAACCTTGCCCGCATCATCGAGCTGTGGACGAAGATACCCGCCTCCACCATCAAGGAGGATGAGTTCGAGCGCCTTGCGAAGCTTGATGAGCGCCTGAAGGAACACATCGTCGGTCAGGACGAAGCCGTGAACGCCGTCTGCTCCGCGATAAAGCGCAGCCGCGTCGGGCTTCAGGTCAAGCGCAAGCCTGTCAGCTTCATCTTCGTCGGCGGCACCGGCGTCGGCAAGACGGAGCTTGTCAAGCGCCTTGCCGCGGATATGTTCGATTCTCCCGAGTCGCTTATCAGGCTCGATATGTCCGAGTTCATGGAGAAGTTCTCCGTCTCGCGCATCATCGGCTCGCCTCCCGGTTATGTCGGCTATGACGAGGCCGGCCAGCTCACCGAAAAGATACGCCGCAAGCCCTACAGCGTCGTGCTGTTTGACGAGATCGAGAAGGCGCACCCGGACGTTATGAACATCCTGCTCCAGATCCTTGACGACGGCCGCATTACCGATGCACAGGGCAGAACGGTGAACTTTGAAAACACCATTATCGTCATGACCACGAACGCCGGCAGCAACAACAAGTCCGGCAGCGTCGGCTTCGGCGGCTCGATAAGTGACATGAGCCGTGAGCGCACCATGAAGGCGCTCAACGAGTTCCTGCGCCCCGAGTTCATCAACCGCGTCGATGAGGTCATCTGCTTCAACCAGCTCACGGAAGAGAACTTCCGCGCCATCGCGGGGCTCATGCTCGGCGAACTGCGCGATGTGATGAAGGAAAAGAACATCGCCCTCACGTGGGACGGCAGCCTTGTCGACTACCTCGTGGGGAAAGCCTACTCCGTCACCTATGGCGCGCGCAACCTGCGCCGCACTATACAGAAGGATATCGAGGATGTCCTTGCGCAGCGGATCGTTGAGAACCGCGGCAGGGAGATAAAGAGCATCGCCATGTCCGCGCGGGACGGCGCGGTGACTATCGCGATCGGAGAGTGAAACTATGGAAAGACTGCTGACTGTTCTCGGCGATATAACCAAGCAGAGCGTTGACGCGATCGTGAACGCCGCGAACTGCTCGCTGCTCGGCGGCGGGGGAGTGGACGGCGCGATCCACCGCGCCGCGGGGCCCGAGCTTCTGGCCGAGTGCCGCACGCTGCACGGCTGCGAGACCGGCAGGGCGAAGATCACAAAGGGCTATAAGCTCCCCGCAAAGCACGTTATCCATACCCCCGGCCCCGTGTGGCACGGCGGGAATAATGGCGAGGCAGAGCTGCTTGCCTCGTGCTACCGCTCCTGCTTGGAGCTTGCCTCGGAAAACGGCTGCAAGACTGTGGACTTTCCCTCGATAAGCACGGGCGTGTACCATTTCCCGCTTGATAAGGCGGCGGCCATCGCCTGCAAGACCATCAAAGAATACCTCGAAGCCCATCCGGAGATAGAGCGCGTGCGCATGGTCTGCTTTGATGAGCGCACCAAGGCCGCTTACGATTCCGCTATAGCTGCGCTGGAGGCAAACGCATGAGCAAAAAGCTCATAAAGCTGCAGTATAATTCTCCCGTCGTGCTGACCTTTGCACTGCTGTCGCTCGCTGTGCTTTGGCTTGATGGGCTCACCGGCGGCATGAGCACCCACGCGCTCTTCAGCGTGTATCGCTCGTCCTTTGCCGACCTCGGCACCTATCCGCGCTTCTTCCTGCACGTGCTCGGCCACGGCAGCTATTCGCACTATATCGGCAACATGATGATGATCCTCGTCGTCGGCCCTCCGCTTGAGGAGAAGTACGGCAGCCGCCCGCTGTTCTGGGCGATCTTCCTCACGGCCTTTGTCTCAGGCATGGTGCATTGGCTCTTCTTCCCCGGCACGGCTCTGCTCGGCGCGTCGGGCATCGTGTTCATGATGATCGTCATGTCCTCGCTTGCAGGGATGAAAAACGGCTGCATACCCATAACCCTGATTCTTGTGCTGGTGCTCTATATCGGCGGCGAGATCGTCGACGGCGTCATGCTCAAGGATAATATATCCCAGCTCAGCCACATCGTGGGAGGTATTTGCGGTGCCTTCCTCGGAATAAGCATGAGAAGGTGAGCCTATGGAAAATCTGCTTATCAGCGCCTGCTTATTGGGCGTCGAGTGCAAATACTCCGGCGGCAGCAACGCCTTGCCTGAGGAGACGATAGGGAAGCTGCGCGCACGCTATAGGCTCATCCCCGTTTGTCCTGAGACGGCGGGGGGACTGCCCACGCCGCGCGACCCGAGCGAAAGGCTCGGCGAACGCGTTGTGAGCTGCCGCGGCGCGGACGTTACAGTGCAGTTCAAAAAGGGCGCGCAGGCCGCGCTCATGCTCGCCATGCGCTATGGCTGCTCCAAGGCACTCATGAAGGAGCACAGCCCTTCATGCGGCAGCGGGCTCATCTATGACGGCAGCTTTTCGGGAAAGCTCGTCGAGGGTGACGGGTGCGCGGCGGAGCTTCTTAAGGCCGCGGGCGTGTCCGTGGTCGGAGAAAATATGACAGAACTGTTAACAATGGCTGATAGAGCATAATAAGGCAAATTTTTTTACATCATTCGACTTGACAGAATATCTTGTGGGCCTTAAAATCAGTTGTGTTAAGAAGAGTGAGAAGATAAAAAAATGACAGAAGGCGTTTAAACAACAGAAAAAAAGGATGTGCAAAATGGAACTTACAAAAAGTGAACTTGAGATCATGAATGTCATCTGGGACGCAAAGCGTCCCCTGACAAGAGGAGAGATTCTTGACCTGTCCGTTGACAAGAAGTGGAAGGACAATTCGATCCACATTCTCCTCAACAGGCTTTTGGAAAAGGGCGCCATCATCGAGGGCGGCTTTGCCAGAAGCGGCAAATCTTACGGCAGGCTCTATGAGCCGAACATCACCGGTGTGGACTTCTATGCGGAGAACGTCCTTTCCGGCGGCGATCAGGACAGGCTTGAAATGCTCTTTGACGCTCTGCTCAGGCGTCCGGACATTGACGCGGACATGATAAAGAAGTTCGAGTCCAAGCTGGAAGAAAAGAAAAAGGCACTTAAATAAGGAAACTTGAAACCCGCATCCGGGAAACTGGATGCGGATTTCTAACTGCCAATTTCAGGGGAACGGAGAGGATAAGTTGTAGCTCAACAGGTTTATCGGCAGCAGGGCTTTTTACAGAAAGCTCTTTGCCATCATGCTGCCGATATTGGTGCAGAATGTTATAACGAACTTTGTAAGTCTGCTTGATAACATCATGGTCGGTCAGGTCGGCACGGAGCCGATGTCCGGCGTGGCGATAGTCAACCAGCTTATTTTTGTCTTTAACCTTTGCATATTCGGCGGCCTTGCCGGTGCCGGCATATTCACCGCGCAGTATTACGGGAAGAACGACAGCAAGGGCGTGGCCGATACCTTCCGCGCAAAGCTCTACATAGCGGCCTTCACGTCCACGGCGTTCATTCTGGTGTTCCTGCTCTTCGGGGAACAGCTCATCATGCAGTTCATCCATGAGGGCGAGGAGCAGCTTGACATGGCCGCGACGCTGAATTATGGCAAGGATTATCTCGCCGTCATGCTTATCCAGATCCCGCCCTTCGCGCTCCAGCAGGTGTATGCAAGCACACTCAAGGAGAGCGGGGAGACGCTGGTGCCCATGAAGGCCGGCATCGTCGCAGTGCTTGTGAACCTCGTAGGCAACTATATCCTCATCTTCGGCAAGCTCGGCGCGCCGGTCATGGGCGTCGTTGGCGCGGCCATCGCGACGGTGATCTCCCGCTTTGTCGAGTGCGCCATTATAATTATCTGGACGCACCGGCACAGGGACACTAACCCCTTCGTGGATCACGCCTATACCACTTGGCGCATCCCGGAGACGCTGCTGCGCCAGATCGTCGTCATGGGGCTGCCTCTGCTCGTGAACGAGCTTTTGTGGTCAAGCGGCATGACTGTGCTCAACCAGTGCTATTCCATGCGCGGGCTTGAGGTCGTCTCCGCTGTCAATATTTCGACCACCGTCTCCAACCTCTTCTTCTGCGCCTTCTTCTCTATGGGCAATTCCATCGCCATCATCATCGGCCAGCTCCTCGGCGCGGGCGAGCTTGAGCGCGCCATTGACGAGGACAGAAAGCTCATCGCCTTCGCGGTCGCGCTGTGTGCCGCGGTCGGCGTAGTGATGGCGCTGCTTGCCCCGCTGATCCCGGAGATATATAATACCTCCGATCATGTAAAGCAGCTCGCATCGGAGCTTCTGCTTGTGAGTGCCGTGATGATGCCGGTGAACGCCTTTACCAATGCCTGCTACTTCACGCTCCGCTCCGGCGGAAAGACGATCATCACCTTCGTGTTTGACAGCCTGTATCTCTGGGTGCTGTGCATCCCGCTTGCCTTTGTGCTCTCGCGCTATACGGCAATGCCGATACTCCGCATGTTTATATGCGTCCAGGCGTTGGAGATCGTCAAGTGCAGCATCGGCTATTATCTTGTCAAGAGCCGCAAATGGGTCAAGGACCTCGTCTCCGAGCCCGAAGCCCCCGCGGTCGAATTTTGATACTCTTTGCTTATAAAAAGGAGCCTGCACCGTTCCGCGAGCGGAACAGTGCAGGCTCAAAAACTCCGAGCAGTGCCCAGCGGAGCGGGACTGCGAGGAAGAGGAAGAAGGAGCTTGCATAGTGCAGTTTTCGCCGAAAGGCGGAAACGGAACAGTGCCTGCTCCTTCTGACGTTATCAGTGGCAATTAAAGTACAGCAGCGCTGTGCTGTCCGTGAGCACAACGTCACATTTGCCGGCGTAGAGATATTCAAAGCACTCGGTCGTACCGCCGGCGAGACGGGTTATCTGCCCGAGACGGTTTACAAGCTTCTCATCGGTGTTGAGTGCATCCAGCGCCTCAGGCGTCGAGGGCATGCACATCTTGCGCCCGCTGAGCCGGAGCTTGTTCCATACGGACGAGCCGTTTCTCGTCGCAATCACAATGTCGTTGTGGATATACGGGCCGTACTGCGTGTATTTCTCCGCGTCAAGCTCTGTCTGATCCAGCGCTATGCCGCCCCACGCGACGTCGATATTTCCCGAGGACAGCTCGATATACACATTCTCCTTTTCTATCTGCTGCATCTTGAGGTTCCAGCCCAGCAGATCGCATACCGCTATCGCAAGCTCAACATCCAGCCCCCAGAACTCGCCGTTGGTCATGTAGGACATGGGGAATGAGTTGATATCCAGCCCGATTATAAGGTCGCGCTCCTCAGGCGGCTGGAGCTTTTCAAGGGCGTCTGACTGCTTGGCAAAGTTCAGCGCCGGGCTTCCGAGCCATTTTATCGCGAGCTCGTCCACCTTGCCCTGCGCGGCAAGCACACTGAGCGCCGCCGTCACGTAGAAATACAGCGGGTCATTGTTCCTGAAGGCGAGGGAATAGTCCTGCTCAACCAGCACTTGGACCTCGTTCACGCCGTATTTAAAGCCGCCGCAGCCCGCCGCGCCGAGCATGACGCACAGTGTCAGCAGCGCGCATATCATTCGTTTTAGGAAATTTCTTTTACACATATCGTTTACTCCGTCTGTCAGTGCTTGGGCCTGTAGCCCCCGTCGCCGCGCGGGTCACGGCGCGCCTGCGCCTGCTGTGAGCGCGGCACGCTTCTCGGTGTGCGGCGCTGCGGCGGTTGACGCTTCCTCATAGCAGAGCGTATTACGATGACCACTGCGAGTACGGCCACCACTGCGATAGCCGCAATAGTGAGCGCTTTTTTGACCGTTTCCTTGCGCGCCTGTTCTGCGGCAAGGCGCTCCTGCTCGGCCTTTTCCGCCGCCGCGCGCTCGGCTGCGAGACGCTCCTGCTCCGCCTTCTTGGCGGCGGCGTCCGCCTCGGCCTGCTTTGCGGCGTCCTCTTCGGCCTGCTTCTCTTCCTCGTAGGGCTTGAGCTGTTCATCAAGGCTCAGCGAGTATTCCATCAGCATCTGTGCTGCGTCCGCTATTACCTTTTCATAGCTCGAAACATTGCAGGTCATGACCGTGACGATGCAGGGATTCGGCGTGTAGATTATGCCGGTGGTGTGGTTGAAGCTCTGACCGAGCTGATCATCGAAGCTGCCGTACTTCTGCGCGACATCGTACGCGCCCTCAATGGACGGCGACAGGCGGAAGTAATGCTCCGGCTCCGCTTGGAGCATGCAGTCGATAACATTGGGGTAGCTGTCCGGATCGGAATAGAGCGTTTTAACGACCGAGGTGATGTAGCGGTTGTTGAAGTAGCAGTAGTCCATGTAATCCGGGTCGTACTCGTTGTCCTTCAGCGAAGCGTATTTCTTCGCCTCGGCGCGCCACTGCTCGTCTCCGCCGAGGTATGTTCTTATAGTGTGCGCCCATTCGTTGTTCGAGTGGACGAGGATAAGCTCTTCAATCTCGGACACGGACTTATCGTAAATCAGTGTGTCCTGCGTGATCTCGCCGCTCTTGACGCGCTCGCTGAGCAGCATCATCAGCGGCACCTTGTACATGCTGGCAGGGTAGAACCACTCGTCGCCGTTATAGTACCATTCGTCTCCGGTCGCGGTGTAGCAGAAGCCGAGGCTGAAATCCTTCGGGTCAATCCCGCGCTCGGAGAGAAAGCTCTCTGTCATTTCATTGAGCTTCTGCGCGTCGATTATCCCGGTGTCCGTTGCCGCGTCGTCGGCCAGCGCCGATACCGGCATTGCCGCAAACATCATCAGGCACAGCAGCAGCGATAGGAGCCGCCTGAAATTCATCTGTCCTTTATCCTTGTTCATGGTTCTGCCTGCGTGCCATCCTTTCTCGGGTGATAATCATATCAATTATATCATATAAAAGAAGTTTTGAATATATAGATTGAAAATTTTCCGGAAAGATATTATATTATAGGGTATGAAAGCTGCGAATAAGAAATCTGCATCAGAGGGACGTGATATTCTGAAGGTCTCACAGCTGCCCTATAGCCGCGTCGAGCTTGACGCGTTCCGCGCGTCGATGGAGGAGATAACGAACCGCATCCGCAATGCCGCCTGTACCGCGGATATCCTCGATGCGCGCGAGGACTATCTGCGCCTGTATTCCGAGTACCATACCATGAGCGCACTTGCCTATATGCGCTATTCCATCAACACCGCCGATGAGTTTTACTCTGCCGAGAACGATTATTATGACGAGGTCGGCCCCGCCGTACACAGCCTTATGGCCGACTATGCCGCCGCGCTGCTCGATTCTCCGTTCCGCGAGGAGCTTGAGCGGGAGCTATCCCCGCTGCTTTTCAGATCAATGGAGCTTCAGCGCAAGGCGATATCCCCGGTCATCGTTGACGACATGGTCGAGGAGAACCGGCTCATCAGCGAATACTCCAAGCTGATGGCCGGGATGGAGTTTGACTTTCGCGGCGAGAAGCTGCCGCGCCCCGCGCTGCTGGGCTATCTCAAGGACAGTGACCGCGCAGTGCGACGTGAGGCAATGGAGTGCCTCGGTACGACGCTTGAGAAGAACAGCGCGGAGCTTGACCGGATATTCGATTCGCTTGTCCATGTGCGCGACCGTATGGCAAAGAAGCTCGGCTATGATAACTTCATCGAGCTTGGCTACTGCCGCATGAACCGCCTGTGCTACGGGCGGCAGGAGGTCGCGGGATTCCGGCAGAACGTCCTGCGCGATATCGTCCCCGCCGTCTCCGCCCTGCGCACGGAAAATGCAAAGCGCATGGGCATTGAGGACTATAAGCTCTATGATAACGAAGTCCTCATCCCCGGCGGCGACCCGCGCCCCTGCGGGAAGGATGGCATATTCGCCGCCGCGCGTGAGATGTACCATGCCATGAGCCCCGAGACCGGCGAGTTTATCGACATGATGCTCGAGAACGAAGCCTTCGATGTCGACTCCCGCAAGAACAAATGGGGCGGGGGCTACTGCACGGAGTTCGTCAAATACCGCCAGCCTTTCATACTTGCAAACTTTGACGGCACTGCCGGGGATGTCGACGTCGTGACCCACGAGGCGGGGCACGCCCTCAATGCGTGGCTCATCGCGGATAACCGCTTCGCACTCGAACTCGACTGCGGCGGTATGGAGACCGCGGAGACGCACTCTATGAGCATGGAGTTCTTCGCGTGGCCGTATATGGAGAAGTTTTTCGGTACCGGCGCCCCGGCATACCGGTACATGCACGCGCTCGACGCATTCTCGTTCATCCCATACGGTACTGTGGTCGACGAGTTCCAGCACATCATTTATGCCAACCCCGATATGACGCCTGCCGAGCGCAACGCCGCGTGGCTTGAGCTTGAGAAAAAGTACCGCCCGCACATCTCCGTCGAGGGCATACCCTATCTCGAAAAGGGCACGCGCTGGCAGTACCAGATGCACATATACGAAAGCCCCTTTTATTATATCGATTACTGCCTTGCGCAGACCGCGGCCTTCAATTTCCTGCTGGCCTCGCTCGACGATTATGAGGGTACGTTCGGTAAATATATGCGCTTTTCCCGTCAGGGCGGGGAGAAGCTGTGGACGGAGCTGCTCGCGGAAGCGGGCTTTGCCTCACCGTTCACACCGGGCGCGCTGGGCGAGCTTGCCTCGCGCGTCGGAACACTGCTTGAAAAAATAAAAATATAGAGAGGAATATGAAAATGAAAAAAGATATCGGAACCGAGAGCACCAGAACAGCCTATATAAACGGCATCATCCTCACCGGCGAAAAGGACATGACCCCGATAAAGGACATGATCCTCTTCACCGACGGCGATAAGATTGAGGGCATCAAGCACGAGGGCGCGAGCACCGACGGCTGCCGCGTTATCGACCTCAACGGCAGCTACATCATGCCCGGCCTTATAAACATGCACGTCCATATCCCCGGCAGCGGCAAGCCGAAAAAGAAGCAGTCCGACGTCAAGAAGCTCGTCAAGCTCATGACCTCGAACGCACTTATGAAGAAGATCGCCTACGAGATGTGCGCAAGCTATGTCAAGCCCGAGCTCTTCAGCGGCGTGACTACGCTGCGCAGCGTCGGCGGCATACAGGACCTTGACGCAAAGCTGCGCGATGACATTAACTCCGGCAAGCGCGTCGGCCCGCGCATCCTCGCCGGCAACATGGCAGTCTCCGTCCCCGGCGGGCATATGGCAGGCTCCCTTGCTTATGAAGCTACCTCCGCCGAGGAAGCCGCCGAGTACGTGCGCGAGATCGCCGCGACAAAGCCCGACCTTATAAAGCTCATGATAACCGGCGGCGTGCTCGACGCGACCAAGAAGGGCGAGCCGGGCGAAATGAAGATGCCCGCAGACTATGTCAAGGCCGCCTGTGACGAGGCGCACCGCCTTGGCCTGCCTGTCGCCGCGCATGTCGAGAGCACCGAGGGCGTCAAGGTCGCGCTCGAAAACGGCGTCGATACCATTGAGCACGGCGCAAAGCCGGATGATGAGATGATCGGCCTGTTCAAGGCGCGCTCCGCGAGCCACATCGCTACTATCTCTCCCGCGCTGCCCTTCGCGCTGTTTGACCGTTCCATCATCGGCGCGACCGAGGTGCAGCAGTATAACGGCCGCATCGTCTTTGACGGTATCATCGACTGCGCCAAGGCTTGCCTTGAAAACGGCATCCCCGTTGGTCTCGGCACCGACACCGGCTGCCCTTATATCACACACTACGATATGTGGCGCGAGGTCTATTACTTCCATAAGTACTGCGGCGTGAGCAATGCCTTCGCTCTCCATACCGCAACGCTGGGCAACGCCGAGATCCTTGGCATGGAGGATGAGATCGGCTCCATCGCTCCCGGGAAGTGCGCTGACCTGATCGTCACCGCGGCCAATCCTCTTGACGACCTCAAGGCTCTGCGCAATGTCAGCATGGTCGTCGCCCGCGGCGAGATCGTCGATATCTCCGGACTCAAGAAGTACCCCACTGTCGAGCATGAGCTTGACAAGTTCCTCGACTGAGGATAGTATAAATCAAACACACCCCCTGCGGTTCTCTGCCGCAGGGGGTGCTGCTTATGTAGCTGCTGTTGTTGCTGCCGCCTTGTTCTTCGGTATGGATATCGTGAGTATCAGCGAGTCCTCGGTCTCCTCGCGCTTCATCCCCGCGTCTATCCCGCCCTGCTTCATCAGGTCAAGACTCTTTGAGAGACTGTTCAGGAATATGCGCACGTCCTTGAGCACGAAGGTGCGCTTCGGCTCGGCGGCGTCCTGCGGCTCCCCGGCTGGTTCTGTGAGCAGCAGCTCTATGTACTCGTCCGTGGCCGCGACGGTGAGGCCGTTTTCGATGATGTACTGCAATGCCGCCCGCTGTGCGTTTGCGTCGGGCAGACGCAGCAGCGCGCGCCCGTGGCGCTCCGTCAGGCCGTTTACGCGCAGCGCATCGAGCACGTCGCTCGGTAGCCGGAGTAGGCGCAGCTTGTTTGCCACAGCGGACTGAGACTTTCCGAGACGCCGCGCGGCCTCCTCCTGGCTCATGCCGAACATGCGTATAAGCTGGCTTATCCCTGTGGCCTCCTCAATGAAGTCGAGGTCGCGCCGCTGCAAATTTTCAATGAGCGCGATAAGGCTCGCATCCTCCATGTTCACATCGAGCATTATGCACGGGACCTCGTCGAGCCCTGCGAGCTTTGCCGCGCGCAGCCGCCGCTCTCCCGCGACAAGCTCATAGCGCCCGCCGCGGCAGCGCACTGTGAGCGGGTTCAGAATACCGTAATTTTTTATGCTCAGGCTCAGCTCCTCCAGCGCGCTGCTGTCAAACTGCTTTCTGGGCTGGACCGGGTTCGGATAAATGTCGCCGGTGCGCAGATAGACTATTCCTCCTCTGCGCGTACCGGGGCGCGTCCTTAGTGCTTGCATCACAAAACCTCCTCATTTTGTGTTTCGGTACTGCAAGCATACACTATATATAGCGAGAAATGACGCGAAATAGGCAGACTGTCAAAAAAGCGTTTTTGCCAGTCTGCTTGAAAATCTGAACTTTCAAAAAAGTTCAGATTTTATTCTTATTGGACGTGAAAGACACCCCTCCTGGGTTTCTTTCACCGTATCTTCCTTCCCGTAACTTCTGCTGCACACGGGTTCTTTGACACGCTCAGGTCTTACAGAATATCGCTTTTGCAATATCCCGGAAGACCTTTGTAACGACTATTCTTTTCCGCGCGCGTTGAGCAGGACTATTGCCGCGAGTATCAGCACTATCCCTGCCGCGGCTACCGGTGTGAGCGGCTCGCTGAAAACGACTATGCCGAGCACTGTCGCCACAAGCGGCTCTATCGTCGCCATGATCGCGGCCTTGCTCGCGGGCGTGTTCTTCAGCCCAAGCGTGTACAGCAGATACGGCGCGACCGCCGTCACCACCGCTATGCCGAGTACATCGAGCGCAAAGCCGAGCGGCGGCAGGGAAGAGGCGATGGAGAGCATCTCTGCCGGGCGGCATATCAGCCATGAGCCCGCCGCAGAGAACAGAAACGCGTAGGTCGTGACCGTCAGCGGCTCATATTTCCGCAGCGCGACGGTGCCGAGGATGCTGTACAGCCCGTAGCCTATGCCGGAGCACAGGCCGATGAGCAGCCCCAGCGGGGTAAGCCCGCCTCCGCCGAGCCCGGAGACCAGCACGCAGCCGCCGAAGGCCAGTGCGAGCGCCGCGACGCGTCTGAGCGTGAGCCGTTCCTTAAAGAACAGCACCGACATCAGCGTCACCCATATCGGCGAGGTGTATAGCAGGATCGCCGCAATTGACAGCGGCATCATCTCGATCGATTTGAAGTAGCACACCGTGAAGAACAGCACGCTCCCGAGCCCAAGCCCGAGAAACAGCGGGATATCACGCGCGGCTATCTTAAAGCCCTTGCCTCCCCGCAGCGCGAGCGCGATGATGAAAATGACCGCACCAGTTGTCAGGCGCAGGGACGCGACCTGCATCGCGTCAAAGCCGAAGGAATTGAACCTGCGCACGAATATGCCCATCGTGCCCCAGAGCGCGCCGGCCAGCAGGATAAGCAGCGCCGAGCGCGCGGAATTGTTTTTCATGTTGCGCCTCCAATTGGACTTAACCAAAATCATTTGAGGGTTATAATATACCACACGCGCTTTTTTGGCAAGCGTTATCGTTTATATATTTTTCTCGACAGACTGCGCCTTTATTTTTATAGGAGGGCCTTTACTTTTCAACTATAGATATGTTATCATCTATAAACTACATAGATTTTGAATCGCATTAAACCGATGTTGAGCAAGGACACCGTCAATTGACAAGAGCACACACGCCTGACGACGTCAGAAGAAGCTTGCACCGTTCCGCTTCCGCCTTGCGGCAAAAGCTGCACTAAGCAATCTCCTTCTTCCTTTTCAAATCGAACCCACTTCGTTGGGCTTCGATTTGAGTTGGAGATCGCCGGAGCAGAAAAGCGTTCAGGCAATGAAAAGCCCGCAGGCAATACTTTGTGTATTGGCAAGGGCTTTGAAGTGGCATGGGCGTTTTTCTGCCCGTCAAAACCGTGTGTGTCCTTGTCAATTGATGGTAAGGAATAGCAGGCTTGCACGAAAGGAAAACGTTAATTGTGAGAACTGGTATGAAAATCAAAAAGGGCTGCTGGTGGCTTGTAAGCGCCTTTGTCACTATCATGATCCGATATTCGGTAACGGGCGGAATAACGGATACAAGCGTACCGGATATAGCGAGTAAAATAATTAATTCGTTTTCAAACAGCGCAGCTATGGATGCGCTGCTGGCGGCCGGGGGGGTGCTCCTGTTTACGGCAAAGAAGGATGACGATTCAGCAATAGATGTTCCTATCCTTGCTGCATCGATTGTTTTTTCGGTGCTATATGTTTTGGGGTTGTGTTGCCAGGAACTTGGCGAGTTTTTGGTGCTATTCTCTAACGCGCCCCAGTTGTTAATGCTGATAATGACTGCAACGGCTTATGCCATTGTGTTTTATCATGCACTGCGTCTGCTCTATTTGTGGATGGATAAGAAAAGTGATTTGGAAGAATACAACTGCGGCGCAACCCAATTTCCAACTTTAAAAGTTGCAGCTGGAATCTTTTTGTGCTGGCTTCCATGGCTGCTGATGAACTATCCCTGCTCCTTCTGCAATGACGCTACTTTCCAGTTGAAGCAGTGGATAGGAATTACTCCATGGACTTCCGCCACGCCGCCTATGAGCACGGCGGTCATGGGCGTGTGCTACTCGATCGGAAAAGCATTGATCGATGAAAACTTTGGAACATTTTTGTATTGCTTGCTGCAGACTGTTTGCGGAGCGCTTGTGTTCGCCGCAGGTATTCGGGAGTGCCGTATCTGTGGAGCTTCTAAAACCTTCTGTAAAATTGCTTTCGCTTTTTATGCATTCACGCCGCTGTGGGGACTATCCTGCCAGTGGTTTGAAAAAAGCTTTTTGTATACGTCTGTATTTACAATGGCCGTAATACTGCTGCTTCCGATAGTTAGAGAGCGCGACTGCTTGCCGCGGCAGGCAGTGCTGATCAGTGCGGTCGTTCTTCTTGCGGCTCTTCTACGGGCTGATGCCTTGATGGAGCTTTATCCCGTCCTTTTCCTCGTGGCGGTTCTGATTCAAAAACGTGCAGGAAGATGGCTTGCTGCGGCTTCGCTTGTATCGCTTGCTTTGTTCATGCTGATCAGTAACGTGCTATATCCTGCTCTTGGCATTAAAAAATTGCCGACTAAAGAGATCCTGAGTGTTCCATTCCAACAGACGGCAAGATATTGCTTGCTGTATCCTGATGAAGTTACACAGGAGCAGTACGATGCGATCAATGCAGTGCTGCCCTATGACCAGTTATATAACTATGATCCGGAACTTGCCGATCCTATAAAGAACCTCTATTGCGGCGAAGATTCTGATCTGCCTGCATATTTCAAGGCATGGTTTCAGATGCTGCTTAAGCATCCCGCAAACTATTGGGAGACTCATTTTACCAATCACTGGCTTGATATGACGCCGGTGGAGCCTGACTGTATTGTAAATATAATGAGCACATATGGTCCGGATGTTGAGGAAATTGGCGCGCACCGCGTTTTTTACGTCATGCCGACACGGCTGTTCATCATTATTCGGGCGGCGTATGAGCGGCTTCCTTTGATCAGCATCCTCGCAGCTCCGGGGGCTTATACTTGGGCTATGTGGATATGCGCAATACAGCTGATAAGAAGGAAACGTTATTCATCACTTTTTATTGTAATCCCGGGACTGATGAATATTCTGTTCTGCATAGCATCCCCGCTTAACGGTTCTATACGTTATGAACTGCCTACGATTGCGATGCTTCCGATAGTTCTATGCTGGACAATTGCCTGCTCGCGTGAGCGGCAGCAAGCAGCGGCATGACGCTTTGCCAAGAGCCCTCGGGTTCGAATCCCTAAAACGTCACATTATAAAAGATACCCTCTACCATTGGTAGAGGGTATCTTTTATGGCGGAGATGGAGAGATTCGAACTCTCGAAGAGCTTTTGACCCTTACACGATTTCCAATCGTGCGCGCTCGACCAACTACGCGACATCTCCGTGTTTGCTCAAGAAAACAAATTATCAACTTGTCAGCTTGCATATTATAATTCACAAGCGCCGTAAAGTCAAGGAATATTTTTCAATTCTTCGGGAAAGATTATTTTGAAACAGAAAGTCTCAGAAAAAGACAGCGGAGGGCAGCGCCGTGAATATGACAAACGACGAGTATAAGGAATTTGCCGGGCAGCACGCGCCGCGCTCAATGGCGGGGCGGAACATGCTGCGCGCCTTTGGGAGCGGCGGGACGATCTGCGCCGTTGGTCAGGCGCTGACAAATTTATATCTTTCTCTCGGCATGGAGATGGACAGCGCCTGCGCAGCCTGCTCCGTGACGCTGATCTTCATCGGCGCGCTGCTGACCGGGCTCGGCGTATATGACGATATGGCGCGCTTTTCCGGCGCGGGCACGCTCGTGCCGATAACGGGCTTTGCAAACTCCGTCGTCGCTCCGGCGATAGAGTATAAGACCGAGGGCATGATCCTCGGCACTGCCGCCAAAATGTTCATCATCTCCGGACCCGTCATCGTATACGGGATAAGCTCCGGTGTCGTTTACGGCATACTGCTGCTGATATTCGGAGCCGCATAAGAATATCAAAGGAGAAGCTCATGGGAAAACACGCAAAGAAGAAAACCAACCGTGACGGTCAGACGGAAGTCCTCACCGGTCATGACGAAAAAGCGGAAAGGGAAAGCCCGGATCGCCGCCTCTGGGAACGCGAGTCCGACCGCCCCAACGGTACAAGCGGGAACTATAGCTGAAAACAGGCGCGATGCAAGATCTGCTGCATCGCGCCTGTACTTGTTACTGCGTTCCGTATTTCTTCTCCGCAAGCTCCTTGCTGCATGAGACGAGGCGGCGGATGCTGCGGTCGTTTGCACTGCGCTCGTTTATGAGTATCCCGAGCGAGCGGTGGCAGCGCGGCTCGAGCGGCAGGGTCTTGATGTTGAACTGCATGTCCTTTGTCACGAGTCTTGACAGGACACTCACGCCAAGCCCGTGCTCGACCATCGACGCGATGGACGCATCGTCAAGATTCGTGCGCAGAATGTTCGGCGCGACCTTCAGCCCGTTCGACGTGAAGATCGGCAGTATATCCAGCTCAAAGCCGAGGGAGGGCATGAGAAAGTCCGTCCCCTCGAAGAGCTCCACCGGGTACGCCTCACCGTCAAAATCGCAGTCGGCGGGCAGAATGGCGACAAGCTCGTCCTCCATCAGCGGTATCCATGTAAGCCCTTGGCACAGCTCCGGCTGATAGCTCACCATCGCGCAGTCAAGCTCCTCGTTCCGCACCGCCGTGGCCATCTCGTTCATGTCGTTGACTGTGAGCGAGACCTGCGTGTCCGGGCAGAGCAGCCTGAACGCGGAGAGAATATCCGGGATCCAATGGCGCGCGATGCTCGAAAACGAGCCGAGCCGCAGGGTCGAGCCAGTCTTGAGCCGCAGCTGGTCCGCCTCGCGCTCGAGCGCCGCCGCGGCGTCGGCAAAGCCCTTGAGCTTCGGCAGCAGCTCCTGCCCGGTGGGGGAGAGCCGCACACCACCCTTGCTGCGTATCAGCAGCGATACGCCAAGCTCGTCCTCAAGGGAGTTCATCATGTGCGTGAGCCCTGACTGGGTGTAGCCAAGCTCCGCGGCGGCGGCGGTGAGACTGCCGCGGTCTATTGCGGTAAGAAGGGCAATCACTTTTTTGCTGTCCATTTCTGCAAATCACTATCCTTATGCGGTATCTATGAGAAAAACTGATTACACATATAATAATATGGAATTTTGCGAATTGCAAGTGAAATGTTATAATTCCTCAAAGCCTTGATTTACTGCGAAAAAGTTGATATAATTCAAAAAAGAACAGCAAAAGAGAGCTGTATCGCACTGAAAAATCCGGAAGCATTACCGGAACAACCGGGAATAAAACCGGGATATATTTTACAGACAGCAGATATGCGGGCAGCACATCCCACGCATATATCTGTCGGTTTGCCCTGTGGGAATACCCACAGGGCAAATTATTTTGTGCAAACATGAGAAAATGTATGGACACTAAGGTTAAGAACTTGCTAAGCATCCAAAACAAATTTAGACAATTTTGTGTAATTTGAATATAAAACCGCAAAAATCCCTGTGAAAAAATTTACTAATCTTGCAAAGTGCATATAAACGGAAGTATAATCACATCAAGAGAAATAGCAATAGCGCTTTAACGCGGTATGCGGTTTCCTATTGCTAAAAAAACGGTCATGTAGTAGAATACTATTGCTAAAACTTTAACTTAATTTACGGCGGGAGATTGATCCGGTGCAGAGAGTTTTGATCCATATACACGGTATTGTCCAGGGGGTCGGCTTCCGGCCGTTTATCCATAAGCTCGTCAAGGAACGCGGGCTGCGCGGCTATATAAAAAACACCTCCTCCGGAGTCGAGCTTGAGCTTGAAGGGGAACACGATGAACTTTCCGGCTTCATTGAGGATATCCCGCGCCGTGCACCGAAGCTTGCCGTCATCGAAGCGATGGAGACGGAGTATCTTCCTGACTTGGCAGGCTATGAGAATTTCAGAATTTTGAGCAGCAAAACAGAGGCCTTCCGCAATACGCTCATTTCCCCGGATATATGTATCTGTGACGACTGCCTGCGCGAGCTGAGAACCCCCGGCGACAGGCGCTACCGCTATCCCTTCATCAACTGCACCAACTGCGGCCCGAGGTTCACCATTATAAAGGACGTGCCGTATGACCGGGCAAAGACCTCGATGAGCGCCTTTCCCATGTGCCCGGACTGTGACAGGGAGTATCACGATATAGAGGATCGGCGCTACCATGCCCAGCCGGACTGCTGCCCGGACTGCGGCCCGCATGTGTCCTTTTTGGACGCGGAGGGAAAGGCCGTGGAGGGCGACGCGATAGAGCTTGCCCGGCAGAGCATCAAGGCCGGGAAGATCATTGCCGTCAAGGGTCTCGGCGGTATACACCTTGCCTGCCGCTGTGACGACGCTTCCGTCGTCCGCGAGCTGCGCCGCCGCAAGCAGCGCGATGAAAAGCCCTTCGCGGTCATGTGCCGCGATGCAGAATGCGCGAGAGAAATTTGCCTCGTCTCTGAGGACGAGGAGAAGATACTTGACGGCTTTCGCCGCCCAATCGTCCTGCTGAGAAAAAAGCGGCAGGGGCTGGAGCATATCAGTGAAAACGGCTTTATCGGCGTTATGCTGCCGTATACCCCACTGCACTATCTGCTCTTCGGCGACGATATAGATATGCTCATCATGACGAGCGCGAATCTTTCCGACACTCCCATGATGTACCGCAACGACGAGGCGGTGGAAAAGCTGCGCGGCATTGCCGACGGTTTTCTGCTGCATAACAGGGATATCCAGACCCGCTGTGACGATTCGCTGTGCTGGGTGCTCGGCGGTGCGGAATACTTTGCCCGCCGTTCGAGGGGCTATGTGCCTTTCCCGATAACCGTCGGGGAGGAGCTTCCGCCGCTGCTTGCCTGCGGCGCGGAGCAGAAAGCGAGCTTCTGCCTGTCGAAGGGAAGCTATGTTTTCCCGAGCCAGCATATCGGTGACCTGAAGAATTTTGAGACGCTGGAAAATTATACCGGACAGATAAAACATTTCCAGCGCCTGTTTGATATAAGACCGCAGGCCGTGGTCTGCGATCTGCACCCGGACTATATGTCCACGGAATATGCTTCCGCGATAGCCGAGGAGGAAAACCTGCCGCTTATAAAGGTGCAGCACCACCATGCGCACATGGCTGCCTGTATGGCCGATAATGGTCAAAATGGGCCGGTGATCGGCCTTGTGTGGGACGGAACCGGACTCGGTATGGACGGCACGATATGGGGCGCGGAGTGCCTCATTGGGGACTATTCCGGCTTTGAACGCTTCGGCAGCATCAGACCTATTCCCCTCATCGGCGGGGACAGGGCTGTCAAGGAGACCGACCGCGTCGCCTTTGCGCTGCTCGACGCTTCCGGCTGCGATACCTGGAACATTGAAAAAGCGGAAGGCTATAAGGCAGTGCTGGAGTCAAAGCTCAATTGCCCTGTGTCCTCAGGCATGGGACGGCTGTTTGACGGCGTCGCTGCAATCCTTGGGATAAAGACGCTGTGCAGCTATGAGGGTCAGGGCGCTGTCCTGCTCGAAGCCGCTGCAACGGAGGACGGAGAAGTCTACCCATTTGCCCTTGAGGGGACGCCGCTGCGCTATGACTGGCGCGGGACGATCCGCGCGATATGCGCCGATATAGAGGCGGGAGTCGACACCGGACGCGTGGCCGCCCGATTCATGAACACGCTCGTTGAAATGGCTGTGTGCCAGTGCCGCGCTGCGCGCAAGGCGAGCGGGATAGACGCAGTTGCGCTCTCAGGCGGCAGCTTCCAGAATATGTATATAATGTCGCGCCTTCCGGAAAGGCTCGAAAAAGAGGGCTTCCGCGTGCTGCGGCACAGGCGCGTTTCGACAAATGACGAGGGGCTTTCGCTCGGCCAGCTGATGATAGCCGCCGCGAAGCTCGGAAAATAAGGAGAAAAAGATATGTGTTTGGCAGTACCGCTGAAGCTTGTTGAAATACACGGAAACTCCGCCATAGGCGAAGCTCTCGGAATGACGCGCGAAATTCGCGTCGACTTCATCCCGGAGCCGAAGGTGGGGGATTATGTTATGGTCCACGCCGGGTTTGCGATAGACCGGCTCGATGAGCAGCAGGCGCAGGAGGATATTGACGCGTGGAAAGAGGTGCAGGATGCCCTCGGCTGATATGCATGCAGGTGAGATCATCTCCGCGATAGAGCGGCTGGACTTGGGCGAGATACGGCTCATGGAGGTATGCGGGACGCATACGATGTCCATTGCAAGGTCCGGGCTGCGCTCGATGCTCCCGAAAAATATAAAGCTCCTGTCGGGCCCCGGCTGCCCGGTCTGCGTCACGCCTCCGGAGGTCATAGATGCGGTGCTGGAGCTTGCGATGGAGAAGGATGTTATCATTACCACCTACGGCGATATGCTGCGCGTTCCCGGCAGCACCCCGGGCGACAGCCTGCAGCGCCGCCGCGCTATGGGCGCGAAGGTGCAGATGGTCTACTCCCCGGTGGACGCAGTGCAGCTTGCCAAGGAGAATCCGGATAAGCAGGTGGTGTTTCTCGGCGTCGGCTTTGAGACTACCGCGCCGGGGACTGCCGCCGCGGCGCTGACGGCGGCGGAGCAGAGAGTGGCGAATTTCTCCCTCTGGTCGATGCTCAAGACCGTGGAGCCCGCGCTGCGCGCGCTCATGGCGATGCCGGATTTCAATATCGACGGCTTTATCTGCCCGGGTCACGTGGCCACCATAATCGGCGTTAAGGGCTTCCGCTTCCTCCCGGAGGAATATTCGATGCCGGCGGTCATCGCGGGCTTTGAACCGGAGGACATTCTCCGCGCGGTGTACAGGCTCGCAAAGCAGATCGCCGAGCAGAGCCCGAAGATAGAGAACGAATACCGCAGGGCGGTCACCGAAAATGGCAACCAACTTGCGCAGAACATGATGAACACCTGCCTGCGCCGCCGTGCCGATAACTGGCGCGGTCTTGGGCTTATCCCGGACAGCGGACTTGAGCCGTCCGCCGTACTTGAAAGGCTCGATGCGGAAAAGCGCTTCGGCATAAGCTACGCGGAAAAGTCGAAGCCGACCGCTTGCCGCTGCGGGGACGTTATCTGCGGGCGCATTGCCCCGGAGCAGTGCCCGATGTTCGGCGGACGCTGCACACCGGAGGACCCGGTGGGGCCGTGCATGGTCTCCTCGGAGGGAGCCTGTGCCGCGGCGTATAAATACGCGGGGGTGTGAAACTTATGGACGAGATAATTACGCTCGATTACGGCAGCGGCGGCAAAAAGACTGCCCGCCTGATAGAAAAGCTTATAGTCCCGGCACTGTCAAACCCGGCGCTGGACGCCTTGGGCGACGGCGCGATAGTAGAGGGCGCAGAGAAGCTTGCCTTCTCGACTGACAGCTTCGTCGTCGATCCTATATTTTTCCCCGGCGGAGATATCGGCAAGCTCTCCGTCTGCGGCACGGTGAACGACCTTGCAATGTGCGGCGCTGTGCCGAAGTATCTGAGCTGTTCTTTTATTATAGAAGAGGGGCTGCCGGTGGAGGACTTGGAAAAGATAGTCGAGTCCATCAGATGCACGGCTGAGAGAGCCGGTGTGCAGGTCGTGACGGGGGACACAAAGGTCGTCGAGCGCGGCAGGGGAGATAAGATATATATCAACACCGCCGGTATCGGCTTTGTGAAATACCCCGGTCTCAGCCCGAAAAACCTGAGAGACGGGGACGCTGTCATAGTCTCCGGCATGGTTGGTGACCACGGAACGGCCATCATGCTCGCGCGCAGCGGGATGATGCAGGGCGAGATAGCTTCCGACTGCGCGCCGCTGAACGGCCTGTGCGAAGCTATCCTCGGCACCGGCGCTGAGGTGAGCGTCCTGCGCGACCCGACGCGCGGCGGAGTTGCCACGACGCTCAATGAGTTCATTGAGGGGACTGCGCTCGGAATAGAGCTGTACGAGGATAAAATTCCGGTTCGGGATCAGGTCCGCTCGGCCTGCGATATGCTCGGCCTTGACCCACTATACTGCGCGAACGAGGGCAAGCTCCTCGCCGTCGTTGCAGTGGATGATGCGGAGCGGGTGCTCGGCGCGATGCGCGAAACGGAAGAGGGGCGCGATGCCGCGATCATCGGCAGAGTCAGCGCCGGTTATCCCGGAAAGCTCGTCATGGACACGGCTTTCGGGGGGAAGCGTATCCTCCAGAAGCTCACGGGAGCGCAGCTTCCGAGAATTTGCTGAAAATAAAAAATTTAAAATAAAAGGAAAATCAGAGAGGTGAAACGGATGCAGGAGTACAAAAAGACCGTGATCACAAAGGATCAGGTCGTACCCATAGCGGAAAAAATGCGCAAGGCCGGCAATGCCCTTGTGATGATCCACGGCTTCATCGGCAACGATGGGCAGATGGACGTCTCATGGGACTATGCCGTAGACCCGGCGATAGAGTCCTATCACGTGATAGGCGAGACGGTGCTCCCGTCGATCGGCGAGATCTACGATACGGCGGCGACATGGCCGGAGCGCGAGCTCAACGAGCTGTTCGCGATAGAGTTCGAGGGACTTGACGTGTCGCAGCGGCTCTTCCTGCCGGAGGACATGCTCGAAACGCAGGGCAAGGGCCAGATAATGGTCATGCCGCTTTCGGAGCTTCGGCAGAAAAACATTGAGGAGGGAACGAAATGAGCTACATTGTCCCCATCGGCCCGTACCATCCCGCGCTTGAGGAGCCGATACACGCAAAGCTCTATACCGAGGGCGAGGTCATCAAGGACGCGGAGGTCTTTGTCGGCTATAATCACCGCGGCATAGAGAAGCTCGCCACTGAGCGCAACGCCATCCAGACTCTCGTTCTGGTCGAGCGCGTCTGCGGTATCTGCTCCCACTCCCATGCCTTGACTTACGCCATGTGCGTGGAGAACATCAACGGCATTGAGGTGCCGAAGCGCGGCCAGTATATCCGCGTAATTACCGCGGAGCTCGAGAGGCTGCATTCGCACTTCCTGTGGCTCGGCATTGCCTGCCACATCATCGGGCATGACAGCATGTTCATGCACATCTGGGATGAGCGCGAGCTTGTTATGGATCTGCTGGAAAAGATGACCGGCAACCGCGTGAACTACGCGATGGTGACCGTCGGCGGCGCAAGGCGCGATATAGACGACGACCTTCGCCGCGAGCTGCTCGAAGCCTGCGATAAGCTCAAGGCTCCGCTCGACCGCATCACCGAGATCGCCCTGACCGACAAGACCATTGCCATGCGCACGAAAGGCGTCGGCGTACTGCCGAAGGAGGACGCGATACGCATGGGAGCAGTCGGCCCCCACGCGAGAGCATCCGGGGTCAAGGTCGATGTCCGCAAGGACGCGCCCTATTCCTCCTATGAAGATTTCGATTTCGACGTGCCCGTCGTCGAGAGCGGCGACGTGTTCGCCCGCGTGGTCGTGCGTGCGCTCGAATGCTATGAGAGCATCAAAATCATCCGTCAGGCGCTTGAGAACCTGCCCGCAACGCCCATCAACCTCGGCAACAAGCTCATCAAGATACAGCCGGGTCAGGCGGTCTGCCGCCATGAGGCGCCGCGCGGCCAGCTCAGCCACATGGTCGTGGGCGACGGTTCGTTCAATAACCACCGCGTCAGCATCCATGTGCCGAGCTATAAGAACACGCCGACCGTCCCGTTCATGCTCCGCGGCAATACCGTTGCGGACGCGGGACTCATCATCGCGAGCATAGACCCCTGCTTCAGCTGCCTCGACAGATAAGATGCACGAGCTTGCACTGACAGAGGGGATAATCAGCATAGTCGAGTCCGAAAAGAAAAAACACGGCTTCGAGAAAGTCAGCGAGATAAGCCTTAAGCTCGGCGAGTATTCCGGGGTGATACCGGAATGCATGGAGGAATTTTTCCAGATCGCCTCAAAGGGCACGGCGGCTGCCGGGGCAAAGCTGCGCTTCGAGAAGGTCCCGGCACAGTTCGAGTGCCGCGGGTGCGATTGGCACGGCGGACTTGAAAAGGGGAGCTTTGCCTGCCCGGAGTGCGGCGGGGAAAACCTCAAAATGACCGCGGGACGCGAGTTCTATGTTGAAAACATCAAAGTCGAATAGACAACGGATAGATAATAAACTTCAAAGGAAGGAGAGATGATCTCTTGCAGAAAACACGGTTTACATCGGTGCTGTCCACCTTCATCGTCTGCTACGTGTTCTGGATTCTTCTCACATGGTCACTGTCTCCGGAGGAGCTTGCGGCGGGAGCCGTCGTCTGCTTTTTCGTAGCGCTGTTCTCAGCAAAATACTTTATACATGAAAACGCCGGGTGGCTCTTCAGACCGGACAAGTTCTTTGCTCTGCTGGCATATTTTGTGGTGTTCCTCGGCCTGCTCATCAAGTCGAACCTCAATGTTGCAAAGTGCTGCTACAAGGGCTGCAAGGACGTTTACCCCGGCATCGTGAAGATACCGACGAAGCTCAAAGGCGACTATGCACAGGCGATGCTCGCAAACAGCATCACCCTCACGCCGGGCACAATAACCCTCGATATCATCGAGGAGAACGGCGAGACGGCTTACTATGTCCACTGCCTCGACGTGTCCCAATACGAGGACAAGAACTTCTATTACACGGACGACGACGGCAGAGAAAAGCCGCTGCCGCTCCCCAGGAGCCGCGAGGACGCCGGAGAGGACATCAAAGGCACGATGGAAAAATGGATCAGGAGGATCTGGGAATGATTGACATTTTGATTTTTGCCGTCATTTATGCGCTGCTTGCCGCGGGAAACCTGATCAGACTTGTGAAGGGCCCGACGGGTGCGGACAGAATGGTCGCGGCGGACAGCATGGATATTCTTGTCGCCTGCGCAATGGTGCTCTTCTCCATATACAGCGGAAGAGGCATATACCTTGACATAGCCATCATCACGGCGATGCTCGGCATACTCAACACCATGCTCGTCGGCCGTTATCTTGATACGGGAAGGTGGCACAAGAAATGATACTGCGTATTATCATAGACCTGCTTATAGCGGTGAGCCTGTACTTCGCCATAGCCGGGACGATCGGCATAAACAAAATGCCGGATACCTTCTCCCGTATGCAGGCGAGCACGCTCATCACCACCCTTGGCGTTCTCGGCGCGAACATCGGCGCTATACTCTATGCCATATTCATCATGCACAACGGCGCGGCTGCGGTGAAGATCGCGGTCATAGCGGCGCTCGTCATAGCGGTGAACCCCATCGGCGCGCACGCCATCGCCAAGGGCGCTTACCGCTCGGGCGTCAGACCGGAGCGCAAGATGGAAATGGACGATTTCAGGAGGGACTTCGATGAGTGAACTTGTTGTTATCTTAAATGCCCTCATACTGTTAGGCGTTGTTGTCTCCGCGATACTCGCGGTGCGCTGTGAAAAGCTGCTCTCCTCCGTTATCGCCCTCGGCGTCACCGGCATATTCGCCGCGGCGGAGTTTCTGCTGCTGCACGCGCCCGACGTTGCGATTTCCGAAGCGGCGGTCGGCGCGGCGCTGACTCCCCTTATCTTCATCGTGACGCTCAAAAAGCTCAAGGGAGGGGACGACAAATGAAGAAATTCCTCACTATCGTCTGCCTTGCGGCGTTTCTCATTGCGGGAGTTTTCGCCGCGGTTGAAATGGCGCAGCTGCCGCGTACATACGACGGGGCCAACGCCAAGGTTTCTCCCTATGAGCTGATGCAGGATCCTGAGGCCTATGACGACTCCGAGGCCGACGGCGCGGCTGCCGCGATAGTCCAGCAGAACCTTGCAAAGACCCACGCCGTGAACGACGTCACCTCCATAGTCTTTGACTTCAGAGGCTACGACACGATGGGAGAGTCTTTCATAATGATACTCACGGTTTCCTCCGTTATCATTCTGTTGAGAAAGACCAAGGCCGAAAAAGAAAAAATGAAGGAGGAGCGAGATGGAAAGATACACAGATAACGTCACCATCAAGCGCGTTATAACCCGCTGCGGCTGTGACAGGATCATTCCGCTTTGCCTCGTATATATCTTCTATATTATGCTTCATGGACACCTGACCCCGGGCGGCGGTTTCCAGGGCGGCATACTCACTGTCGCCGTCGTGCTGCTCATCTACCTTGCCCACGGCTATGAGGAGGCCAAGCGCGCTCTGCACCCGAACCTTACCCATAAGCTCGAAGGCGTTGCGCTGATGCTGTATGTAGTCCTCGCGTTTGTCGGCGTCGTCCTCGGCGCGAGCTTCTGCCAGAACGTGTTCTATTATCACGGCGATATAGGCGCGCTCTTCAGCAGCGGCACGGTGTTCTGGATGGGCGAGACTGTCGCGTTCGACGTTTTCACCGCGGCTGTGACGCTCTCCATCGGTATGCTCAGTGTTCTGTATCCGCAGGATATAGACAACCTGAAGTGAGGTGGCAAGTATGATTACGATGAACTATATTGCTTCGTTCTTCCTGATTTTTTTGGGATTATACTGCATCGTTGTTAAGCACAACGCGGTCAAGACGGTCATCGGCCTGTGCGTCATGGACTACGGCGTGAACATCTTCCTCATCTCCGTCGGCTATGTGCCGGGCGGCACCGCGCCCATTTTCACGCAGGGCGAGATAACCGCGGCAAGCTACTTCGTCGACCCGATACCGCAGGCGCTGACGCTCACAAGCATAGTTATCGGCGCGTGCGTCACCGCGATGAGCCTTGCGATAGTCATGCGGCTCGATGAACAGTACAAGACCCTTGACACCAGAGAGATAAGGAGGCTGCACGGATGATTCTTGATTATCACCACCTCCCGATCTGCGCGATAATGCTGCTGTTCTTCGGCGCATTCTTTATCACGACCTTCGGCACCCGAGGCGGCGTGAGAAAGATAGTGTCAATGATCGCATCCGCTGCGAGCCTTGCCTGTCTTATCGCGCTCATAAAGCCGGTAATGATAGACGGGGAGATAATCTCCTACTGGCTCGGCAACCGCGGCATCGCCGGTGGCTACGCGATAGGCATCGCGATAGAGGTCGACGCGCTGAGCCTGTTCTTTGGGCTGCTCGTCGGTATCGCGGCCTTTGCCGCATGTGTCTACAGTCTTGATTATGTGACGCATGACGCGCATCAGGTGCAGTATTACACGCTGCTGCTCATGACCTCGGCGGGCGTTCTCGGCATGGTGCTGACGGGCGATATCTTCAACATGTATATCATGGTGGAGATACTCACCATCGGCGCGGTCGGCCTGACGGCGTACCGCAGCAAGAGCGAGGGCGCGCTTGAAGCGGCGTTCAAGTACCTTGTCGTCGGCTCCATCGGCTCGGCGTTCATCCTCACGGCGATAGTGATGCTCTATGCCGAGGCACATACGCTGAACCTTGCACAGCTCTCCGCCCTCCTGCCGGGCATGCTTGGTTCCGGCAGAATGAAGATAGCCTTCGCGCTGCTGCTTGCGGGCTTCTCTACAAAGGCCTTCATCGTTCCGTTCCATCCGCTCGCGGCGGACGCACACGGAGCGGCTCCCGCGTCCGTGTCGCTGCTCATATCGGGCGTGCTTACAAAGTCCGGCCTTTATGCGATCATCCGCCTGTGCTACTTCCTGTTCCAGGTCATGGACAAGGGGACGATGCAGTTCCTGCTCGTTTTCCTCGGCTGCGTGAGTATGCTCGTGTGCGTGACTATGGCGCTTGCACAGCATGACTTCAAGCGCCTGCTCGCGTTCCACAGCATTTCCCAGATAGGCTACGTGCTTACGGCGGTAGGCCTTGCCACGGCGCTCGGCCTCTCCGCGGGGCTTTACCACGCGATGAACCACACCATCTTCAAGGGCCTGCTGTTCCTTGCTGCCGGTGCTGTCATGCACCAGACCGGCACGGGCGACCTCAACCGCCTTGGCGGGCTTGCAAGGAAGATGCCGCACACGACGGTGATGTTCCTCATAGGCGCGTTCTCCATAAGCGGTTTGCCGCCCTTCAACGGCTTTGCCTCAAAGTGGATGATCTATCAGGCGATATACCAGAAGGCCGTCGAGAGCGGGAACTTCCTGTTTGTATTCGCGCTTATCGCGGCGCTCGTGACCTCGGTGCTGACGCTCGCGTCCTTCGTCAAGGTCAGCCAGAGCGTGTTCTTCGGTCAGCTCTCCGTCGAGTTTGAAAACACCGAGGAAGCACCGATAGGCATGCGCATCGCAATGGGGCTGCTCGCGGCTCTCTGCGTTGTCACCGGCCTTTTCCCGAACCTTGTCACCGCTTTCCTTACCGAGCCCGCGGCGACAGCCGCGCTCAGTGCCGGTAAGTACATAAGCGCGATGGGCTTTGACAGCACGCTCGCCGCGCCCGCGGTAAGCTTCGTGAGCATGGGCGTTTGGGCGCCGGTCAACTGGCTGCTCCTGCTGTGCATCACACTGCTTGCGATAACCATCGCGGCTGTCTCCTCCCGCTATGATGGGGCGAGGGTTGCCGAGAGCGTGACCGACACCAAGTACCAGCTCTTCTACGGCGGCGAAAAGAATGTGTATTCTCAGGTCGGCGGCGAGGACCTCTTCTGGGGCCTCAAGCACAACTGGCGTCACTATTTCGATTTCATGCACAAGCTGCACAGCGGCGTCGTCAACGACTATGCGCTGTGGGCGGTCGTAGACGTGACGGTCATCATGGCCTTCATGCTGATAGCGCTTTAAGGGGGTGGGAAATATGATGAAAGATATTATTGTCACGGCTCTGTATAACCTGGGCTATGTCCTCATTTTCCCCGGCTTCCTGTTCTGCTTCTTCGTGGGGCTGCTGCTGTGCGGCATTGACCGCAAGCTCGTCGCCAGGATGCAGAAGCGCGTCGGCCCGCCGGTGCTCCAGCCGTTTTATGATTTCTTCAAGCTCTGCGGCAAGGAGTGCATCGTACCCGCTGCGGCGTCGAGGATGATGTTCCTCATGGCTCCGCTGGTCGGGCTCGCGGCGCTCGTCGTGATCCAGCTGTTTATCCCGGTATTCACCTTCACCGCGTTTTCGCAGGTCGCGGATATCATCGTTATCCTCTACCTGCTGCTCATCCCGGCCATGTCCGCCATGCTCGGCGGCGCGGCCAGCGGCTCGCCATACGCGGGCGTCGGTCTCAGCCGTGAGATGGTCACGATCATCTCCTGCGAGCTGCCGCTGGTGCTGGTGCTGCTGTCGGTGGCGAAGACTGTGGGCGACGCGATGGGCACGGGGCTGTGCTTCTCGCTGACGGATATCGCCCTGTATCAGGCCGCGAACGGCAGCCTGATACTCAAGGCGAGCATGATCCCAGCAGCCGTAGCAATGCTGCTCATAATCCCCGGCGAAACCGGTAACCATCCATTCGACGCGGCCGAGGCCGAGACGGAGATATGCGAGGGCATGCTCGCCGAATACAGCGGCGCGCCCCTCGGTGTATATAAACTCAACCACGCCATCAAGATGCTCACCCTCACGAGCCTGTTTGTGGCGCTGTTTCTCGGCGGCATCGGCGGCGGGATAGAAAAGCTCGTCGCGCTCATCGGGCTTACCGGCGGCGCGGCTGTGGGCATGACGATGCTGCTGGGCATAGTTATACTCCTGCTGCTGTGCATCGCGCTGACGGCTGTAAGCATATCCTTCGTCCATGCCATCACCGCAAGGCTCAAGATAGAGCAGATATTCAAATACTACTGGACCGTCGTCTCCGGCCTTGCGCTCATAAGCCTTGTGCTGGCATGGTACGGTATGTAAGGAGGTGCGGGAATGTTTAAGAAACTTATCGAGGAGAGCACCGGTAAATCCCCGTGGCTTTTCCACATCAACGCAGGCTCCTGCAACGGCTGCGATATAGAGCTTGTCTCCGTGCTGACCCCGCGCTACGACGCGGAGCGCCTTGGCTTCAAGCTGACCGGCACCCCGCGCCATGCAGACATCGTCGTGGTCACGGGACCTGTCACAAAGCAGTCCCTGCCGCGCGTGCTGAGCGCGATCTCTCAGGTCCCCGAGCCGCGCTGCATAGTCACGATGGGCTCGTGCCCGCAGTCGGGCAACGTCTTTAAGGGCAGCTACTCCGTAGCGGGGCCGCTGAGCAAGTACGTCCATGTCGACGTCGATGTGGCCGGCTGCGCGCCCAAGCCCGAGGCCGTCATCGATGGGCTCGCGCTGGCGGCAAAAATACTTCAGGAGAAGAGGGGGAAGATGTAATGGATTTCCCGTTTGCGAGAGAAGCGATATCGAAGCTCTTCAGTAAATCCAGCTGCAACATGTACCCCGCTGTGCCGAGCGAGGCCGCGCAGAATTACCGTGGGCGCATCGCCTACCGCGCCGATAAGTGCATCGGCTGCGGCATGTGCGAGCGCGTCTGCGCCGGCGGCGCGATCACCCGGACGATAGAAAAGGGCGAGGACGGCCAGGGCGATAAGGTCACGCTGACCTTTGACCTCGGCTCCTGCACCTTCTGCGCCACCTGCGCCGATTTTTGCAGCCGCCACGCCATAACGCTCACCCGCGATTATCACATGATCGCGACCAAGGAAGAGGACCTGCTCGTCAGCGGCAGCTTCATAAAGGCTCCGCCGAAGAAGCCCGCCGCGCCCGCGGCGGAAAAGAGCGCGGAGGCATCTTCCGTCAAGCCGCGCGGCGACGGCAAGCCTGCCTGCGATGAAAGCAGATGCGTTCACTGTACGCTCTGCGCAAAGAAGTGCCCCGCGGACGCGCTGACCGTGGACAGAGCCGCCAAGACCTGGACGCTCGATGAGGACAAGTGCATCGGCTGCGGCACCTGCGCCGAGGCCTGCCCGAAGAACGCAATAGTTATCTGAAAATTTTCTTATATCCCGCGGTACGTTTTTGCCCTACCGCGGGATAATTATGCAGTTTGTACGGTTTCGGCATTTGACAGTTCGAAATAAAGAATTTATTTGTGGGAAAAATAAGTGAATCGGTTACCGACAAAAATGAGATTGCGGTCTTGACAAAAAGCATGTATAATAACAGCGGCGGCTTTGCCGTCGAACGACTGAGAGTTTAAGGAGCGTATAACATGGACAAGGCAAAGGAAAAGCAGCTTATGCTGAATGCCGCCAAGGCGCGCATGCTTTGCGTCGAAGCAGTGTATACTGCGGCGTCCGGACACCCGGGCGGTTCGCTCTCCTGCATCGATGCGCTGACGGAGCTGTATTTTGACGAAATGAATATAGACCCCGCTGATCCCACATGGGAGGACAGGGACAGGTTCGTGCTCTCCAAGGGACACTGCTCCCCGGGGCTTTACTCTGTGCTCGCGCTCAGAGGCTATTTCCCCACTGAGGATATGAAGCTTTTCCGCTCGATAAAGGGTCACTATTCGGGTCACCCCGATATGCAGTATGTTCCCGGCGTGGATATGTCCACTGGCTCTCTCGGCCAGGGGCTGAGCGTCGCTGTCGGCATGGCTCTCGCCGCAAGGCTCGCGGGCAAAAGCTATCGTACCTACGCCATGTGCGGCGACGGCGAGATCGAGGAAGGCCAGATCTGGGAGGCGGCGATGTCCGCGGCGAAGTGGAAGCTCGATAACCTCTGCGCGTTTGTGGACGTGAACGGACTGCAGATAGACGGCGCGACGGCTGACGTTATGCCCTCCGAGCCGCTGGATAAGAAGTTTGAAGCCTTCAACTGGAACGTCATCTCCGTCGACGGGCATGACTTTTCCCAGCTTGCCGACGCGCTCGCAAAGGCAAAGGAGACTAAGGGCAAGCCGACGGTGATACTCATGCACACCGTGAAGGGCAAGGGCGTGTCCTTCATGGAAAATCAGGCCGGGTGGCACGGCAAGGCTCCGAACGCTGAGCAGTACGCACAGGCAAAGAGCGAGCTTGAGGCCCGCATTAAAGAACTGGAGGTGCTCTGATATGGCCGGAAAGATAGCAACACGCAACGCCTACGGCGAGACTCTCGCTCTTCTTGCGGATAAATACCCCAACGTCGTTGTCCTTGATGCCGACCTCTCCGGTTCGACGATGTCAAAGTTTTTTGCCGATGCGCATCCCGACAGGTTCTTTGACTGCGGCATTGCCGAGGCCAACATGACCGGCATTGCTGCCGGGCTTGCCGCCTGTGGCTATAAGCCCTTCACCAACTCCTTTGCTATGTTCGCGACAGGCCGCGCGTATGAACAGATCAGAAACTCCGTAGCCTATCCGCACCTCAACTGCACCATAGTCGGCTCCCACGGCGGCGTCTCTGTCGGTGAGGACGGCGCGACCCACCAGTGCACGGAGGACTTCGCGCTCATGCGTGATCTGCCCGGAATGCTGGTGTGCTGCCCCTGCGACGGCAATGAAATGCGCTACGCTGTCGAAGCGCTCATAAAGTACAATGGCCCTGCATATCTGCGTCTTGCAAGACCTGCGACCGAGATCATCACCGACGAGATACCCGGCTATAAATTCGAGCTTGGCAAGGGCGCGACGCTGCGCGACGGCAAGGACGTCACGATAATCGCGACCGGTATTCTGGTGCCGCAGGCGATGAAGGCCGCCGAAGCGCTGGAGAGCGACGGTATTTCCGCGCGCGTTATTGATATGCACACCATAAAGCCACTTGACGCGGAGCTTGTAGTGAAGGCCGCGAAGGAGACCGGCTGCATCGTCACCGCGGAGGAGCACTCCGTTATCGGCGGACTTGGCAGCGCCGTGTGCGAGCTGCTGAGTGAGGTCTGCCCCACGCCGGTGCTGCGTGTCGGCGTGAACGACAAGTTCGGCCGCAGCGGCAAGGCAAACGAGATGCTCGATTACTTCGGACTCAACGCCGAAGGTATCGCAGCCAAGGCGCGCGAGGCCGTAAGGCTCAAGTAAAATAGGTTCTATGTCAATAGTTGGGGTAGAGCTTAGCAAAAAATAGCAGTAGAGGCGTGGGCGGCGTGGTGCCC
>CAKTIH010000003.1 GCA_934565615.1 uncultured Oscillospiraceae bacterium
GAATTTTCAAAGCCGAGGTCGATGCACTCGACGTTTTTCAGCTCCACATTCGGGGAGAGGATGAAGCCGTCTATGACATAGTGCTGCGTGTTCTCATCGTCCTTGTCGTAGGGCTGGTTGAGCAGACGGCAGCTCGGAGTATCGAGGTCGTAGGCGAGCGTCCAGCCGTCGGGCAGCAGGTTCTCGTCGAGCACTCCCGGCGTCCAGAGCTCCGGATCGATTATCGGGTAAATGTCAAGGCTTCCGGGGAAGACCTGATTGAAGTCCCCGCCCGCGATGACATAGTTGCCCTTTTCGTACTCACTTGTTATAAAGTCACGCAGCTGATTCGTCTGAGCGATCTTTCCCTCGCCGTCGTCATATGCCTCAAGATGGAGATTCACGAGCACGAGCTGCTTGTCACTGCCGTCTATCGGCAGGCAGCTCACGAGCAGGCAGCGCTTGAGGTTCGCGGTGCTGACCGGCCACTTAAATGGGCTGGGCAGGGAAATGCGCTCGGCGCTGTCGATCTTATAGTCCGTCGTCGTGAACAGGCCGCTGTGCACACTGCCGATCGGCGGCAGGGGATAGGGCACAAAACTGCAGGAATAGTTGAGCGCGTGGACGCTCTGTGAGCGGGCGAGAACGGCGCTCTCGTCGATGTGATAGGTGCGCGTCGAATCGACGTCGACCTCCTGAAGCATGATGAGGTCGGGCCAAATATCGTCAAGCACGTCCTCAACGCCGCCGAGGTATTCCAAAACCTGCTCCTTGTCGGCGGACTGCACACCTGTGCCGCCGTCCATGAAGAAGTCGGAGTCCTCGCCGAGCCCGGCGTAGCCGATGTTCCAGCTCATTACGCTCAGCTCTCTATCAGCCGGGATGAGTGCACCGTCCTCAGATGATGCAACGTCGAGCTCCGTCACCGGATCGGGGCAATACTCGGTTATCGTAAGCCACGCGAACAGCAGCGCGACCGCTGCCAGCAGCACGGCCAGCACTATCAGCAGAATTTTCCAGAACTTCTTCATCGGGAGAACCTCCGTATAATGTCATTGCCTTATTCTAACATTTAATCACGGACGCTTCAAGAGATACACGCCCGGTTTTGTCCGGTTATAGCCAAAGTTCCAAAAAATAAGCGGCGTTTTATGGGACATTTACCGAGTTGCCACGGACAGCATAGTGGTGTAAAATCATATAGGGCATCGCCGCACAATACGCCTGCCGCATTATGCGGTGCTGCCTTGGATAACAAAAAACGGAGGCAAAGCCATGTACGATAACATAAGAGTGCAGGACCCCGCGGTCTACGACGCAATGATGCGCGAGCTCCGGCGCCAGAGAGACCATATAGAGCTTATCGCATCGGAGAACTTTGTTTCTCCCGCCGTGATGGAGGCTATGGGCAGCCATCTTACGAATAAATATGCTGAGGGCTATCCCGGCGCGCGATACTACGGCGGCTGCCAGTATGTCGACGAGGTCGAGAACCTTGCGCGCGACAGGGCAGTGCAGCTCTTCGGCGCGGAGCATGCGAATGTCCAGCCGCACTCCGGCTCTCAGGCGAATGTCGCGGTGTACCTTGCGCTCCTCAAGCCGGGCGATACCATCCTCGGCATGGATCTGAGCCACGGTGGTCACCTGACCCACGGCTCCAAGGCGTCCATTTCCGGTAAGTACTTCAATGCCTGCTTCTACGGCGTCGACCCCGAGACGGAGACGATAGATTATGATAAGGTGCAGCAGCGCGCCGAGGAGTGCCGGCCGAAGCTCATCATCGCCGGTGCGAGCGCGTACCCAAGGTTTATAGATTTTAAGCGCATGCGCGAGATCGCGGACTCCGTCGGGGCGCATCTCATGGTGGACATGGCGCACATCGCCGGTCTCGTCGCGGCAGGGGAGCACCCAAGCCCTGTGCCCTATGCCCATGTCGTCACGACGACTACGCACAAGACCCTGCGCGGGCCGCGCGGCGCGCTCATCCTCTGCAAGGAAGAGCTTAAAAAGAAGATAGACAGCGCCGTGTTCCCCGGCACGCAGGGCGGCCCGCTGATGCACATCATCGCCGCAAAGGCTGTCTGCTTCGGTGAAGCGCTGAAACCCGAGTTCAAGGCCTATCAGCACCAGACCGTTCTCAACGCCGCGGCGCTTGCAAAGGCGCTTTCAGAGCATGGGCTGCGCCTCGTCTCCAGCGGCACGGATAACCACCTTATGCTCGTCGACGTCATGAGCAAAGGCCGAACCGGCATGGAGGTGCAGGAACTGCTCGACATGGCGAACATCACCGCCAATAAGAACACCATACCCTTTGACACCCAGTCCGTAAAGCTCACGAGCGGTATGCGCTTCGGTACGCCCGCGGTCACGACCCGCGGCATGAAGGAAGCGGAGATGGCGCAGATCGCACAGATGATCGCCCGGCTCATCGACGAGGGAGAGAGCGCCGTCGCGCAGGTGAAGGAGCAGACGATAGAGCTCTGCCGCGCGTTCCCGCTCTACCCGGAGATAAAGTAAATATAAACCAACATACCCGATGCAGACTGCGTATCTGCATCGGGTATATTCAGCTTATCATGATATCAAGCGTGCGAATGCCAGCAGCACCGCTAAAAGCCCGAGGTTCACCGCGAGGAAGCAGCGCATGAACGCGCCGGGGCGCGCATGCTCGGCGTGGGAATAGAGCTTGAAGCTTATGAGGCTTGCCAGACTTGCGACAGGAGTGCCGAGCCCGCCGATGTTCACGCCAAGCAGGAGCTGACTGCCGTTATCCGTGAAGCCGGAGAGCAGGAGCGCCGCCGGCACATTGCTTATGACCTGACTCACCGCCGCGCCAATCAGCAGCTCTCGTCCGCGCAGCAGGCTTTGCAGCAGCGCCTTGACCGCGTCCATCCGTGCAAGATTTCCGGAGAAGATGAAGAAGCACACAAAGGTGAGCAGCAGCCAAAAATCCGCCGTCAGCAGCCGCGGCCTGTCGAAGATAAGCAGCACAAGGATCACCAGCACCAGCATTATCTGCCAAGTCAGCAGCCGCAGAACAGTGCCCATACACAGGAGAAAAAGAAGCGCGTAGAGCGTCAAACTCTTCCGGTCAAGCACCGGCTCCTCACCGAGGAAAACCTCCAGCCGCTCCTTCGGCAGACGCAGGCACAGAAGCGATATAAGTACCAGCGATATCAACCATATCGGGAGCGTCACGGAAAGGAAGCTGCCGATACTGAAATCATAGCGCGAGAACAGATAGATATTCTGCGGGTTCCCGACAGGCGTGAGCATGCTGCCGAGATTTGCCGCCGCGGTCTGCATGACGACCACCCATATCAGCGCCTTTTCCTGATGTGCCATGCCGAGCACGACCACCGCAAAGGGTACAAAGGTCAGCAGCGCAACGTCGTTTGTTATCAGCATGGAGCTGAAAAAACTGAGCAGCACCAGCGTAAAACCGATCGCACGCAGATCGCCCGCATTGGCGCAAAGCTTATGCGCCAGCCACGCGAACACCCCGGCGCGCCGAAGCCCCGCCACGACTACCATCAGGCAGTAGAGCAGTGCCAGCGTGCGAAAGTCGACATATCCCAGATATACCGCGTCAGGCGGTACAAGGCAGCAGCTCACTATTGCCGCGATAAACGCGATGCACAGAGTGATCTCGTGTTTTATAAAGTCCTTTATGTGTGCCACAGCTTATATCTTCTTTCCGTTCAGCACAGCCTGAGTGAGCGTATCGCCCTGATAGCAGAGCTTGAGGGAGAAAAACGGCTCGTCCGTATCCAGCAGGCGCAGGAATATTTTGTCGCCCTCCCATATCGGCAGGGACAGCAGCCGCTCCTTCTCTATCCATTCGAGCACTCCCTCGTCGCATTCACGCGGAGTTCCGCAGAAGTCATCGGAGGTGAACAGGTGCATGTACTCTGTGCCCCATTCATCGGACACAAAGGTGACTATCCCGCAGTATCGCCATGAGTTCAGCGTCAGTCCCGTCTCTTCCGAGACCTCGCGCATGACGCAGTCCTCCGGGCTTTCGCCCTCCTCGAACTTGCCGCCTATGCCTATCCATTTGTCCTTATTCTCGTCGACGGTTTTCTTTACACGATGGAGCATCAGGTATTTTCCGCCGTGCTCTATATAGCATAGAGATGTATTTCTCATTTATATTTCTCTCGTTTTTGCTCATGGTCACCCGACCACTGTCATTTAAGGATCATGCGGGTGATTTTTTCTTTTCCGGACTTGTACGGGAAGTAACGCAGCTTGACATCAAGCTTGCCCTGTTTGAGGACGCTGCGGTAATGGGTGAAAGTGTCAAAGCTCTTCTTACCGTGATAGCTGCCCATGCCGGATTCGCCGACGCCGCCGAAGGACATGTGCGAGCTTGCAAGGTGAATGACGGTATCGTTGATGCAGCCGCCGCCGAAGGAGCAGGAGTTGAGCACCTTTTCCTGATTCATCTTGTTTTCCGAGAAGATATAGAGCGCCAAGGGCTTGGGGCGGGAGCGGATGAAGTCGATGCAGTCGTCAAGCTTTTCATACGGCAGCACGGGCAGCACCGGACCGAAGATCTCCTGCTGCATGGCGGGGGAGTCTATCGGGACATCGGTCAGCACGGCGGGCTCAATAAAGCGCGTCTCCGCGTCGCGCGCGCCGCCGATGGCGACGCTGCCGCTGTTGTCGAGAATGTTGCACACGCGCTCAAAGTGTTTATCGTTTATGATGCGCACCATGCCGGACATGTCCCCATCGGGGAAGAAGCTGGCCAGAGCCTTTTTGTACTCCTCGATAAACGGCGCTTCGACGCTCTTTTCAATCATCAGATAGTCCGGGGCGACGCAGGTCTGCCCAGCGTTGAGCACCTTGCCGAAAGCAATGCGCCGCGCAGCGAGCGGGAGGTTAGCCGTCTCATCGACGATGATGGGACTCTTGCCGCCGAGCTCGAGCGTCACCGGGGTGAGCCGCTTTGCGGCGGCTTCCATGACGGTCTTGCCGACAGCGACGCTGCCGGTAAAGAATATGTAGTCAAACGGTTCATCAAGCAGTGCCTGGTTCGCATCGCGCCCGCCCTCGACGGCGGTGACGAAGCCCGTTGGGAACGCAGACTCGATAAGCTTTGAGATGACGCGGCTGCTCTCAGGAGCATAGGCCGAGGGCTTCACGACGGCGCAGTTGCCCGCAGAAATAGCCCCGACGAGCGGCATCAGGCACAGCTGCACGGGATAGTTCCACGGCGCCATGATGAGCACGACCCCGTAAGGCTCCGGGCAGACGTAGCTCCTGCCGGGGAGCTGACCTATGCCGGATTTCACGCGGCGTGTTTTGCTCCATTTCTTGAGGCGCTTTATGTGGAAATTGATCTCCTCAAGCAGCAGCCCCGTTTCGCACATATAGCTTTCAAATGGCTGCTTATTGAGATCAGCCATGAGCGCTGCGGAGATAAGCTCGTCATTTTCGATGATGGCCTTGCGGAATTTTTTCAGCATATCTATTCTGAAATCGACTCCGCGAGTCACGCCGGTACGGAAAAAGTGCTTCTCGGATTCTACGATATCGTGTATATCCATGATGCGTTCCGCCTTTCAATCAAACAGAATTGTGGAATATCTGAACTATTTTAATTTCTTACCTTGTCGCGGGTGATATCGCGGAGCGCGGGCGCGCCGCACATCGTCATCGTGGACTTGAGTTCACCGACGAGCTTATCCATGTACACCTTAAAGCCCTCCTCGCCGCCGCCGTAGATCATCGGGAGGATGGGTCGGCCGACCAGAACAGCGTCAGCACCGAGGGCGATGGCGCGGAACACATCGACGCCCGAGCGTATGCCGCCGTCGACGAGCACGGTCGTCTTTCCCTTGACCGCCGCGGCGATCTCAGGCAGGACCTCCGCTGTGGAGGGCACGCCGCCCTGAACGCGCCCGCCGTGGTTCGAGACGACGATGGCGGCAGCACCGGCTTCAACGGCCTTTTCCGCGCCGCGGACGGTCATGATGCCCTTGACGATGAAGGGCATTTTGGCGTAGGAGATTATCTCGCGCATCTCGTCTACAGACTTGCTGCCGGCGTTGGGGTTCATGGCCTTGAGGAAGGGGAGCCCCGCGCCGTCAACGTCCATACCGGCGGCGAAGATGCCGTTCGCGTTGAGGACATCGAGCTTTTCAAACACGGCCTCCTTGTTCCACGGCTTTATGACGGGGCAGCCGATGCCGCTGACCTTCTTCATATCCTCAACAGAGGAGAGCATGATGGTCGGGTCGACGCCGTCGCCGGTCAGCGCCATGACGCCGTATTCGGCCGCAGCCTTGACGAGGATGGAGTTATAGGCATGATCCATATATTTCGGGCCGTAGTGCAGATCAATAGAGCCGAGGGGCGCGGCGAAGATGGGGGCAGCGAACCTGTGACCGAACAGCTCAAATGACACGTCGACCTCCGCGTTGGGGCAGAGGGTGTCCATGTTGACGAATATCTCCTGCCATTTATCAAAGTTGCGCGCGGCGGCGTTGCCGGGGTACTTGCAGCCGGGGCCGGGCATGGCGTTTGCACAGGCTCTGCCGTTGCACACGGGGCAGGCCTTGCAGTAGGGGCCGACCTGATCCTTCGCGGCGGCTAAGATCTCATTATAATTCATATCCTTATCTCCTTGCATTGCAGTTGGTCAGCGGCCACAAAAATGACCCGTTTTGACCAACAATATCTCACAATGATTATGAGACAAATCACCGCCGCTGTCAATCGAAATTTGTAAAGCGAGGCACAGATAAACATAATTAAGTATACATATTTTGATTTACAGAAATCAGTTTGCATATTTTAATTGACGTAATTTAATTTACTTAAAATCATTTACGTAATCAAGGGTACGTATTATAAATGACATAACTTGATTTACATAACAACATAAGCGGAGATTGAATTTGACACGGACGGATGATATAATTCAGGCAGAGTTTTTCTGATCAAAATCAGGAGGGGATACATATGAAGAAATTCAGAACGGTAGTGTCGGTCATCATTATGGTGCTTGCGGGCATACTCGGCTTCTTCGCCGGGGCGGCGCTTGGCGACAGCTTCGGCGGGGCGATGCTGTTTTCAATGATTGCGGGTATCGCCTGTGTGATATACGCGATGGATAACCGGGAATGACATGGCTGCGGCGAATAACACGGCGCGTTATCCCCTAAGTCAGCTTCGCTGACAGCTCCCCTTGAGAAACAAGGGGAGCCAAGGACGTGGAGACGCCGCGCGGACGGGTGATTTGAGCGCGGAGGGAAACGGGGGGCTTTTATCTCCTGAGTCAGCTTCGCGGCGAAAAAACAGGGGGAGCCTTTCCGCACAGCAAACATCAAACGGCGGTACCAACACAGGTACCGCCGTCTGATGCTTTATGGGATGTTATTGCGCTGCGCTCACTCCACCAACTCGAAGCCATGCTTCACGCGGCAGTTGCCGTCGCTGTCATAATTGTAATAGGTATAGGCGCGTTCATTGCCTTCGGGGTGATCGTCGCTGAATGCCTTTATAAGAGTGAGGCGGCCAAGCTCGTCATAGATATACTCGCTGCGAGTCCAGAAGCGGTCATTGACGGTGTACTCCTCAAGGAGGTTTCCGGAATCATCATACTTATAGGTGATGGTGTTGGAGACGCTGCCGTCTGGATCGTGCCATATGTCGCGGAGAAGATGTCCTGCTTCATCATATTCGAAGTTTGACCAGCGCGTTTCACCTGTGCTGTTCACGCGACATTCAAGAGCAAAGCCACCGGGCGTGTAGTCATATTCCACCCAAGAAATCATAATGCCGGAATTTTCGCCGTGGGTGGTGACGATGCCGTCATGCTCGGAATAGCCCTCGGCTTCAAGCGGAACGCCGAACAGCTCAAAGATGCTCATGCCAAGACCGTAAGAGCTATAGCCGCCCAGATCCGGGACATAACCGTTGCTGCCGTTGCCGGCAGTGTATATGGTAACGGTTCGTCCATCTGCAAAGGTGAGGTAAAGGGGATTAAAGCTGTCGCAGTCCAAGGCTGCGCTGTGAGTGCCGTCATCCCGGAGCATCAGGGAGAGCGTCGGGAGCTTATCGGCGGGCAGGGAATAGGACTTTCCGAGCTGCGGGACATAGAGGGAAGCGGAGGTGATGCTGTTCATGTCATACCAGACATGGACATAGTCGGGGTCTTCCGCGGTGCCGATGTTCTCGGAAGCGCTTATGGCTTTGTAGGGCAGGGCGTCATAGGTCGCGCCCATCGTCCATGTGCCGTTATCGTCGGAGCTCATGTTGAGACTGCGGCAATAGATATTCGTGCCGCCGACACTGACGCATTCCCAGTCGAGATTTGTTTTCGGTGTGCCGCTGAACTGGATCCAGCCGTCCGCCATGAAAGATACAGTTATAAGCGAGTAATCAATGAGCTTGAAATCGGAGATATACGGCTCGATGGATTCCTTATAGGCGAGCTTAACATAGTACATATCCCAGTCGGTAACGCGGCTGCCGAAGTCCGGTTCGGAGCTGAGGACAACGGAATCAGCGGCGGAGACAGTGTCAGAGACTCTTTCGAGAGGCTCAAAGTCACTGTCCATGCCGCGCTTGGGATCGGTGAGCGCTGCCCAGTCGAAGCTCTCGGCAAGCCCCTCAAGCTGCTTATCTGTGATGTTGAAGCTGATAAACGCATCACCTATGCCGTCGATGATACCGTCGCCGAGATAGTCGGCATAGCCGTCGTGCATGAAGCTCATGACGTAGAAGGCGGTGTCGGAATCAAGCAGGATGAACGAGGCGCGGCGGCTGCGGTCATCGCTTTCGGAGTTGGCAAGGTGCAGCGTCACACCGGAAGATGTCTCATAGTCCCACTCGGTGAAGCCGTTCACGTCCACAACACTGCCGACGACATAGCCGAGAGTGCCCTTGGAGGCGCGGCGGAAATCAAAGCCCACAGAGCAGGGAAGCTCTGCAGACGTGACATAGCCCTGCATATCGAAGGTGCCCTCTTCATATATATAAGAGCTTCCGTACCAGCTCTCCCAGCCGTCATGCTCACGGGTGAGCCTGCCGGTACCGGCTGCCTCATAGAAAGCCTTTTCACCGGCGGGGAAGGACATTTCACCCAGCGTACGCAGGCCGTACTTCTCGCATATCTCGTCTACCTTTTCGTAGCCCTCTCTGTTATGGACGAAGTACCCGCCGTAGCGCTTGTCCATTTCAAGCAGTTCCTCTTCGGAAAGGTCGCTGGTCTTATAGCTATATGGGTGCGCGTCACAGTATTCGTTCAGTTCACTAATGGCCATGTTCTCCGGCGAACCGGCAAAGCCCTGAAGGGAGATCACCGTGCGTCCGTTGTCCCGGCGCGTGCCGATCTTCAGGCTGCTTATGCCGAACCATCCAGAGGCCGCGGCAGCCGCGGTGAAGAGCGCGGAGATCACGGCGGCGATAAGCAGGGTACGCCAGATAGTTTTATGTGAGGCGCGCTTTTTATCGCCGGTACGGTAGCCCAGCGCGTCCTGCGCCTCGGTTATGTATCGGGAGTCAATGCCGCTCATGGCGGCAAGAAGCTTTTCGGAATTCATGCAAGTCCCTCCTCAATAAGAAATCTGCGGAGCTTGCCGCGCGTCCGGTGGAGCATGGAAGCGGTCTTACTCTCGGAGAAGCCGAACTTCTTTGAAAGCTCCGCAATCGGGGCAAGAAACCAGTAACGGCTGACGAACAGAGCGCGCTCCGTCTCCGGGAGCTGTGCGAGAAAGCGATTCAGCGCCGCGGCAAGCTCGCGGTTCTCGACCTCGCGCTCAAGACTGTAGGCTGAGGCGGTGCATTCGTCCAGCTCATCGAGCGCGAGGGCGACCTCTCCACCGCCGCGCTTTAAGCGGTTCTTATCTATGACGCGGGAAAGGGCTAAGTTGCGTGTGATGCGCCCCAAGTACGGCGCGAGAGCCGACGGGCGCTTATCCGGCATGGACTTCCACGCGCGCATATAGGTGTCGTTCACGCACTCATCGCTGTCCTCGGGGTTTTGCAGGACGTTATAGGCGATGGTGCGGCAGTACGCGCCGAACTTCTTTGCGGTCTCCGTGATAGCCGAGTCCGAGCGCGCCCAATACAGGTCAACTATTTTTGAATCATCCATGACTTGTCCTCCTTGTAGGATTGGAGATGGTAGCCTTCACCTATATAAACTGCGTTTAGCGCGATCCATTGCACTGTTCGCGCTTTTTCGACAGAAAAATAAATTTTACTTTCTTTTTCTTGATATACCGGCGAGGTAATGATATTATATTAGAAAAGATGCGCGGGGTACAGTCCCGCGCGTAAAAAGAACCAGTCGTTTTCCTGCGGCGCGCGCCGCGGGCGGACGGAAAGGGGACAGATCCTATATGAGCAAGAAGATATTGAAGCTTATAGTCGCGGCGCTGACGGTATGCGTCGCGGTCATCGCGGTCGCGTGCACGCCGTTCGGCATAGGCGCGGAGCCTACCACGGCGCCGACACCCGTTATAGCGACGCCTGAGAGCACGGCGACGCCCAGCCCGACAGTTTCGGCCACACCGACACCGACGCCGTCGCCCTCCGGTTCGCCCGAAGCGTCCTTGGCGCCGAGCCCCGGACTTGTGAAGCCGGCAGGCGCGATAACGCCCGATCCGTCTCTGTACCCTAACGCCTCATCTTCTCCCGCGGCCACCGCACCGGCGGGCGCGCCCACGACCTCGCCCTCTACCAAGACCGCGCACAGCCATACCTTCACGACCACGAAGGTCCCCGCGACGACGGAGTCCCAGGGCTACACGATATACCAGTGCACGGGCTGTGAGTTTTCATACAGGGATAACTATACCCCGAAGCTGAGGGCAAACTCCACAACGAACAATACCACCGGCAGCACCGGGACTACCGGGAATACCGGCAGCACCGGGAGCAGCAGTACCGGCAGCAGCACGACGACCAAGAAGAACGACCCGTACCTTGACGACAGCGGAAGCTGGAACGATCCGTACTCCGACAACTACAGGGAGGACTACGGCACGCACACCCATCACTACTACAGGACTACCGACTCGCGCGGTAATGTGATCTACCGCTGCGACTGCGGCAGCTACTACTATCCCGACGATGATTACCGGGATTACGGCGACGGCAGGTACGACGATATTTATGCGGATTAAACCGCAATGAAATCCGACCTGCGGTCGGATGAAATCTGACTGCGTCAGATGAAATCCAGCCTGCGGCTGGATGAAATCGCCGCCATTGGCGGCGGATATGGTGTCCCTGCGGGACGGATCAAATTATTATGAGCGCACTGCGATTTTCGCAGTGCGCTCAATTTTTGTATTGACAAATAGGTGTATGGTGCGTATACTGTATATATCCGATATGAACAGTAGAGACAGAGGTGAGAGCTTGAATCTGATAATCAGCAACGCGGGCGACAGGCCGATATATGAGCAGATATACACGCAGATAAAGGACTGCATTATTTCCGGGGAGCTGTCGGAGGGGGATATGCTGCCGTCGATACGGGCGCTGGCAAAGGACCTGCGCATCAGCGTGATAACGACGACACGCGCCTATGACGAGCTTGAGCGCGACGGCTTCATCTACCGTGTCCCCGGCAAGGGCTGCTACGTCGCGGAGAAGAACATGGAGCTTGTGCGCGAGGAGCACCTGAAGAGAATAGAGCAGCACATGCACGAGATAGTCGCGCTCGCCGTGCCCTGCGGCATGGACGAGGCGGAGACGGCGCGGATGCTGGAGCTTATATGGAGTGAGGAGGAAAACAGCGATGAACGCAATTGAAATAAAGGGACTTGAAAAGCACTATGAGGGCTTTCAGCTCGGCGGCTTTGACCTGACGCTGCCGTCGGGCTGCATCATGGGGCTTGTCGGCGAGAACGGCGCGGGCAAGAGCACAACGATAAAGATCATCATGGACGCGATAGGCCGGGACGCGGGCGAGATATCCGTGCTCGGCGTCGACAACAGAAGCGCCGGGTTCAGGGATGTCAAGGAGGACATCGGCGTTGTGCTCGACGAGGCGTACTTCCCGGAGGTCATGAGCGCGCGGAACGTCGGCAAGGTCATGGCGCTGACCTATAAGAACTGGGACGCGGCGGCGTTCGAGGGCTATCTTAAAAAGTTCTCGCTTGCGCCGGATAAGATATTCAAGGACTATTCGCGCGGGATGCGCATGAAGCTTGCGATCGCCGCGGCGCTCTCGCACGGGGCGAAGCTCCTGATACTCGACGAGGCGACGAGCGGGCTTGACCCAATGGCGCGCGACGAGCTGCTCGATATCTTCAACGACTTCACGCGGGACGAGAACTGCTCGATACTGCTCTCGTCGCACATCGTGAGCGATCTGGAAAAGATATGCGATTACATAGCGTTCCTGCACAGGGGCGGGCTCGTGCTGTGCGAGGAGAAGGATAGGCTGCTTGAGGAGTACGCGCTGATACGTCTCCCAGAGGAGCGGCTCAAGGAACTGCCGGAGGAGAGCGTCATAAGCCGCAGAACGAGCGGCTACGGCACGGAGGCGCTCGTTCTGCGCGGCGGCATACCCGCGGCGATACCGACCGAGCACACGAGCCTTGAGGACATCATTCTGTTTCTGGCGAAGGGGGACGAGAGAAAATGAAAGGGCTGCTGCTAAAGGACTGGTACACGCTTATAAAGCAGATGAAGATAATGCTGGTGCTGATGCTGGTGTTTGCATGTGTTCCGGGCTACTCGATGGCCGCGTTCGCGGTGGTCTACGCCGCAATGCTGCCGGTTACGGCGCTTGCATACGACGAGCGGAGCAAGTGGGATGAGCTTGCCGCGATGCTGCCGTACTCGGTTAAAGAGATAGTCGGCGGCAAGTATGTGCTCGGTGTGACTGCCGTTGCAGCGGCGGGTGCGGCCGCCGCTGTCGCACAGCTTATACTGAGCCGCTTCGGGTGGACGCTGTTTGACGCGGAGGCGGCGTTTGCGCTGCTGTTCACGGCCTGCCTTGCGCTCATCATGCTGGCGATAAACCTGCCGGTGATGTTCAGGCTGGGCGTCGAGAAGGGAAGAGTGCTCTTCACGATACTCATATGCGCGAGTGCCGCGGCGGGGGTCATACTCTCCGACAAACTCTCTGCGCTCATTGACGGGATCGGCAGTCCTGTGGCCGCGGCGCTGGCGCTGCTGGCGATAGCTGCGGCGGCGCAGATAGCTTCGTTTGAGATCTCCGTTCGGTTCTATGAAATGAAGAGGAAATGAAAATATGCCCCATGACCGGTGTACCGATCATGGGGCATGGTGCTTTAATTATACTCAGACAGAGGACAGGCGGAGCGGAGGGATCCAAGGAACTGCTCTAAGACGGGATTGCCGCTGTCACGCCGCCACGCGGCGATGATCTCCTCATACTCGCCCTCGCCGACCATCGGGACAAAGCTGAGATTATCCGCGTTATAGAGCTTATCGGTGAAGTACCCGGGCAGAATGGAGATGCCCTCCTCGGCGGCGACAAAGTATCTGAGCTGGTTGCGGTTCATGCGGACACTCCATAACATAAGTTTTGCTTATTTTATCATGGCGAAACGGCTCTTGTAAAGGGAAAATGCAAGGGATAAAATAAGCACATCTTTTGAAAATGGGTGGATGAAATGAAGAGAGAATCATTTGGCTCAAGGCTCGGCTTTCTGCTGGTCAGCGCGGGCTGCGCGATAGGCATCGGAAACGTCTGGCGTTTTCCGTACATAACAGGCGAGAACGGCGGCGGGTACTTCGTGCTGTTCTATTTGATATGCCTGCTGGTGATGGGCGTGCCGGTACTGACGATGGAGCTTGCGGTGGGCCGCGCGAGCCGCAAGAGCGCGATACACGCCTACGGCGCGCTTGAGAAGCCGGGACAGAAATGGCACATACACGGCTGGTTCTGCATGCTCGGCTGCTATATGCTGATGATGTATTACACGACCGTCACGGGCTGGATGCTAAGCTACTTCGGAAAGTTCCTGACCGGCGTTTTCCATGCTGGCATGGGAACGGAAGAGGTCGGCGGCGTGTTCGGCACGCTGCTCGCATCGCCCGGTGAGATGGCAATATGGACGGAGCTTGTGGTCATACTCGGCTTTGCCGTGTGCAGCTTCGGGCTGCAAAAGGGGCTTGAGCGGATATCCAAGTACATGATGCTGGCGCTGCTCGCGCTCATCCTCGTGCTCGCGGTGCACAGCCTGACGCTGCCCGGCGCGGGCGAGGGCATGAGGTTCTACCTGCTGCCGTCGATAGAGAGCATCAGGGAAAACGGCTTCGGCAAAATGATAACCGATGCGATGAATCAGGCTTTCTTCACGCTGAGCCTCGGCATTGCGGCAATGGAGATATTTGGCAGCTACATGAGCGATAAGCACACCCTCGGTGGCGAGGCCGTACGCATCTGCGCGCTCGACACCTTCGTCGCGCTGATGGCGGGGACGATAATCTTCCCGGCCTGCTTCTCCTTCGGCGTCGCGCCGAATCAGGGGCCGTCGCTCATATTTGTGACGCTGCCGCAGGTGTTTGTGAACATGGCAGGCGGGCGCTTCTGGGGTGCGCTGTTCTTCCTGTTCATGATCTTCGCGAGCTTCTCAACGGTGCTGGCGGTGTTCGAGAACATTCTGCCATCTGCATGGACACCTTCGGCTGGAACAGGAAAAAGGCCGTGCTCATTAACCTTGCGGCGCTCGCGCTTTTGAGCCTGCCCTGCGTGTTCGGTTATAATATCTGGAGCGACCTGCACATCATCGGCGGGCGCGATGTGCTCGACAGCGAGGACTTCATCGTCAGCAACCTCCTGCTGCCCTGCGGATCGCTGGTGTATCTGCTGTTCTGCGTGAGCAAATGGGGCTGGGGCTTTGACAAGTACATTGCCGAGGTCAACAAGGGCGAGGGGCTGAAGCTCTCCCCAAAGCTCAAGCCATACTTCCGCTATGTGCTCCCGGTGCTGATACTTATAATTCTTATACAGGGACTTGTATAATATTGACCGCGCACTGCCGATGCAGTGCGCGGTTTAGCTTTACAATTTAGCCATGCGTTTTCCGCCGCGGATGGAGACGAAGGCGAGCGCCGCGCCGAGGGCGGAGACGAGCGCCCACACGGTGTAGACCGCACCCCAGCCGTAACTGTCGCTCAAAGCACCGGCAGCGGTACCGGCAAGCGCGGAGCCGAGATAGATGAAGCAGTCTACCAAGCCTGCGACAAGTCCGACGCGCCCGGCGCGTTCATACTCCATAGGGATGAGCGTGTTTATCATGGGGTTGATGCCGTAGCACGAGGCGCAGCACAGCCCGAGCAGCAGCGCACACGCGGCGGGCGCGGAGGTGAACCGAAGCAGACAGGCCATGAGTGCGCTGACGAGCAGGAGCACTCCGACCGCGCCGCGCGCATTGCCGCGGAGCAGACGGTAGCACCGGCGAACGAGCACTATGCCGAGGATATTCAGCGGCGGGATGATGAGGGAAAGGAGCGTGGAGCTGAGAGACATGCCGCGGCTACCGGAGCTGAGAACGGTCGGCGCCCAGGTGACGACACCGTCACGCACAAAGCCGTTGCAGACGCAGCAGAGCAGCAGCGCCGCAAGACCCGTGCGGCTTATGAGCTTCCCAAGCGGCATCGGCGCGGCGGGAGCGGGGACCGCTTTGCTGCCGTCACTGTGGGCAGGCTCACGGCGCAGGACGGCAAAGACGAAAACACCGGCAGCGGTCATTATAAAGGCGGGGATCAGGAAAGAGTACCGCCAGTTCAGAACAGAGGCGAGAGTACCGGAGATCGCCCACGCGATAAAGTGGCCGAAAATCACCGTGATGGAGAGGACGAAGGACGCACGGTCACGCGCCTGACCGCTGAAGCGGTCGGCGACGAGCTTTACGATCGGCGTCCAGAGCATGGACTGCGCCGCGCCGTTCAGCCCCCAGAGAATGAGCATCACGGGGAATGCCGCGGTCAGACCGAAAAGCGCGTTGCACGCGGCGGAGACGATAAGCCCGACGGCGATGCTGCGGCGGACATTTATCTTATCGACAAGGGAGCCGTTGACGATCTGCCCCGCGGCATATACGAGCGCGAACACTGTCTGAAAAAGTCCGGCCTGCGCGTCCGACATGGCGATGCCGCCGCGCAGACCGGGGAGCGCCGCGGAGAGGTTCAGGCGGCCTGTGTACGCCGCGGCGTAGGCGAAGAAGCACAGCAGCAGCGTCGAGCGCTGGATGGGTGAAAATTTCTCTCTCATATCCCTACACTCAAGCCCTGTCGAGGAAATGGACGTTCAGATGGTTATACGGTATCTCGACGCCGTACTTTGCAAAGCTCTCGCGCAGGGCTTCATTGAGGTGATTGCGCGCGTCCCAGTAATCGGTACAGGACGCCCAGCAGCGGACGGTGTATTCGATGGCGCTGTCACCGTAGGCGGTGAGGAGAACATCAGGCGATGGCTCATCCAATATGCCGCCGGTGGAGGATACAGCGTCCAGACACGCACTTTTTACGGCCTCAGTGGGGGCATCGTACGATGCGCCAATAGTCAGGACGATGCGGCGGCGGCCGAGCGTGGTATAATTTATGATCTTGGAGCCGGAGAGACTGCGGTTCGGCAGGAGAATGATCTGCCCATCGGCAGTCTCGATGCGCGTGTGGTTGAGGGAAATATCCCGGACGGTGCCGACAGTGCCGTCGGACTCAATAACGTCGCCGATAGAAAAGGGGTGGGTCGAGAGAATGACGAGTCCGCCTGCGACGTTGCTCATTATATCCTGTGTGGCGAGGGTGAGACCCAAAGTGAGCACCGAAGCAATGGCTGTGATGGACGAGGTGTTCAGCCCAAGAGAACCGGCGGTGATGATAACGGTGAGCAGATACAGCAGCGCTTTTATGAAGTTCACGGTTATTCTGCTCAGGCGCTCGTTCGGCTGCTTTATGCGCCCAATGAGCTTTTCGACCGCGCGTATGACAAGGCGCACCGCAAGCAGACACACGAGCAGCGTGATGACAGCGGAAAGGATGCGCTCAAGGCTATAACCGCCGAAGGACATAGCCAATACTTTTGAAATGCTTTCCATACCGAACCTCCGAAAAATAGGTAGAGCTATTTTATCACGATGCGCCGCCGGTATCAAGACTGGGCAGATTTAATAAAACGCTTCATTGCCATACCGGAAGTATTGTGGTATTATAATTAAAAAGACCGGAGCGGTCATATACGGAATAAATAAAAAGACAGGAGAGCACTCTATGGCAAAATACATAATGGCGCTGGACGCTGGCACGACCTCGAACCGCTGCATACTGTTCAACGAGCACGGCGAGATATGCAGCGTATCGCAGAAGGAATTCACGCAGTTTTTCCCGCAGCCGGGCTGGGTGGAGCATGACGCAAACGAGATATGGCTGACGCAGTACACTGTCGCAGCCGAGGCGCTGGCGAAGATCGGCGCGACGGCGGAGAACATCGCGGCGATAGGCATAACGAACCAGCGCGAGACGACCATCGTCTGGGACAAGGCGACGGGCGAGCCGATTCACAACGCGATAGTCTGGCAGGACAGGCGCACGGCGGAATACTGCGACAGTCTTAGAGCCAAGGGGCTGACGGATATATACCGCGCAAAGACCGGGCTTGTCATCGACCCGTATTTCTCGGGGACGAAGATACGCTGGATGCTCGAAAACGTACCCGGCGCGCGTGAGAAGGCTGAGAGTGGGGAACTGCTGTTCGGCACGGTGGAGACCTGGCTCATCTGGAAGCTCACGGGCGGGAAGGTACATGTGACGGACTACTCCAACGCCTCACGCACGATGCTCTATAATATAGTTAAGCTCGAATGGGACGAGGAGATCATGGCGGAGCTCGGCATACCCCGGTGCATGCTGCCGGAGGTGAAGCCCTCAAGCTGCGTCTACGGCGAGACGACGCCCGACCTTTTCGGCGGAGTTATCCCAATAGGCGGAGCGGCGGGCGACCAGCAGGCGGCGCTCTTCGGGCAGACCTGCTTCACGGCGGGCGAGGCGAAGAACACCTACGGCACGGGCTGCTTCATGCTGATGAACACGGGCGGCAAGCCGGTGTTTTCAAAGAACGGTCTTGTGACGACCATAGCATGGGGACTTGACGGCAAAGTCGAGTACGCGCTGGAGGGCTCGATATTTGTCGCGGGCTCGGCGATACAGTGGCTGCGCGATGAGCTGAGGATAGTCGACTCTGCGGCGGATTCGGAATACTTCGCAAGAAAGGTACCCGACACAAACGGCTGCTACGTCGTCCCGGCATTCACGGGGCTCGGCGCGCCGCATTGGGACGCTTACGCCCGCGGCGCGATAGTGGGACTCACGCGCGGAGTGAACAAGTACCACATCATCCGCGCGACGCTTGAATCGCTGGCGTATCAGACCTATGACGTGCTCAAGGCGATGGAGGCAGACTCCGGGATAAAGCTCGGCGCACTCAAGGTGGACGGCGGAGCTTCGGCCAATAATCTGCTGATGCAGATGCAGGCGGACATCATTCAGGCACCTGTCAACCGCCCGGTCTGCGTGGAGACGACAGCGATGGGCGCGGCATACCTCGCGGGGCTTGCCGTCGGCTACTGGAAGAGCAAGGCGGATGTTATCAACAACTGGGCGATAGACAAGGTGTTCGGCCCGGAGATCACCCCGGTCGAGCGTGACAAGAAAATAGCGGGCTGGAACAAAGCCGTGGGGCGCTCATTCGATTGGGCGAGAGAAGAATAAGAATACGAAGAGAGCCGTACCAATGGTGCGGCTCTTTTTAACGGATCAGGTTCTAAAACTGCCGAGTGCTGCATATAGTTTAAGAATGGCGGGGAGAATGGGAGGCATACGGACAGTTCGGGCGAAGTGACTATCTTTGCAAAATGCGGCATTGCAAATGTGAAAGCTTGAATGTATAATATATACAGAGAAATTACGCACCGTACCCGATACAGATATACAGGAGAGGAAAAGATATATGGAATCAGCGTATCTGCGCCACATCCCGCAGGAGGATATATACCTGTTCAACACCGGAAACGCAAAAAAGGCATGGCTCTGCTTCGGCTGCCGCTATATACCGGAGCTTAAAGCGCACCGCTTCATCGTCTGGGCACCGAACGCGCAGCGCGTCTCGCTCGTCGGCAGCTTCAACGGCTGGGACAGGGACGCTGCGCCTATGGAGAAGCTCGAGGGCGGAGTGTGGGTATGCTTTGTCGAGGGCATCGAGAACGGCGCACTGTATAAATACTGCGTCACCGGTGCGGACGGGCGGCAGATATACAAGTCCGACCCCTTTGCGGCATATTCGCAGACCGGGAGCGAGACGGCGTCGATCGTCTGGAACGGTGGGGACTTCCGCTGGGGTGACGGGGAGTACATGCAGCGCCGCGCAAAGCGGGACTTCATGACTCAGCCGATGAGCATCTACGAGCTGCACCTCGGCTCATGGCGGAACATGCCGGGCGAGAGGCCGCTGTACAGAGAGCTTGCCGACGCACTGGCGGACTACTGCACCGACATGGGCTACACGCACATTGAGATCATGCCGGTGACGGAATACCCCTTTGACGCGTCATGGGGCTATCAGGTTACGGGCTACTATGCGCCGACTTCGCGCTACGGCGATCCCGACGATTTCAAATACTTCGTCGACCGGCTGCACGAAGCGGGGCTCGCGGTGATAATGGACTGGGTCCCGGCGCATTTCCCGAAGGACGAGCACGGCCTGCGCCGCTTTGACGGCACGCCGCTCTTCGAGTGCAAGGAGGCGCGCATGGCGGAGCACCCCGAATGGGGCACGATGATCTTTGACTACGCATCCGATCAGGTGCAGAGCTTCCTCGTATCCTCTGCGTGCCTGTTCTTTGAGGAGTACCACATCGACGGCATACGTGTCGACGCGGTAAGCTCGATGCTCTACCTCAACTATGGCCGGCGCGACGGGGAGTACACCCCGAATAAGGAAGGCGGCAACATAAACCTCGCTGCGGTGGATTTCCTGCGCAAGCTCAACTCGACGGTGCTCACGGAGTACCCCGGGGCGATAACCGTCGCGGAGGAGTCGACGGCATTTCCGCTCATCACCGCGCCCCCCGATGCGGGCGGGCTCGGCTTCTGCTTCAAGTGGGACATGGGCTTCATGCACGACACGCTCGATTACATGCAGCTCGACCCCTACTTCCGCAGCCATAACCATGACAGGCTGACCTTCTCGATGATGTACGCTTTCTCGGAAAACTACGTGCTGGCGTACTCGCACGACGAGGTAGTCCACGGCAAGCGCTCGATGCTCGACAAGATGTACGGCGACTACGACCAGAAGTTTGCGTCCCTGCGCGCGCTCTACGGCTTCCAGTTTGCCCACCCCGGGAAGAAGCTGTGCTTCATGGGCGGCGAGTTCGGGCAGTTCATCGAATGGAACTGGCAGCAGGAGCTTGACTGGCTGCTGCTGGCCTATCCGCGGCATGAGCAGCTGCGCGATTATTACCGCGAGCTTAACAAGCTCTACGCCGCGACCCCGGCGATGTACCGCGTGGACAAGTCATGGGACGGCTTCCGCTGGCTCAATGTGGACGACCGCGACAGAAGCTCAGTGGCTTTCCTGCGCTCATCTGAGAAGGACGAGAGCTATCTTGTATGCGTGTGCAACTTCACGCCTGTGCGCTATGACGATTTCGTGATCGCCCTGCCCACGGCCGGTACACTGCACGAAGTCCTCAACAGCGACGACGAACGCTTCGGCGGGGGCGGCGTCGGAAATCCCCACACGATAAAGACAGAGAAAGAACCGTTTTTGGATATGCAGTATTCAGCAAAGCTGACGCTGCCGCCGATGGCGTCGGTAATGTTCAGCTTCAAACCAAGGAGGAAGAAGAATGAAAAAGGAATTTCGTGATCTGCTCCGTGAACACGGGCGTGATACTCTGCCGAACGTTCTGCTCGTCTCAGCCGAATGCGCGCCGCTCTCCAAGACCGGCGGGCTGGCGGACGTCGTGGGCACGCTCCCGAAGTCGCTTGCCAAGCTCGGCATTGACGCGAGAGTCATCACCCCTTACCACCGCTGCATAAAGGATAAATACGCCAACAATGTCGAGCATATGTTTTACTTCTACGCAAAGCTCGGCTGGCGGCAGGAATATGTCGGGATAGAAAAGCTCGTGCTCGACGGCGTGACGATATACCTCGTCGACAATGAACAGTATTTCGGCGACAAGATATACCGCGGGGGCAACCCCGAAGGCGAGCAGTACTCGTTCTTCTGCCGCGCGGTGCTCGATGCGATACCGAACCTCGGCTTCGACGTCGATGTTGTCCACTGCAACGACTGGCACACGGCGATGATCCCGATGCTTGCGCGCACGCAGTACCGCGGCGCAAAGCAGGAGCAGATAAAGTACCTGCTGACGATACATAACATCGCGTTCCAAGGCAAGTTCGGCTTCGACTTCGTGCAGGACATGCTCGATGTCGACAGCTGCTACTATACGCCGGAGTTCATGGAGCTTAACGGCTGCGCGGACTATCTCAAGGCAGGCTGCGTTTTTGCCGACAGGATAAACACCGTCAGCCCGAGCTATGCCTCCGAAATAAAAATGCCCTACTATGCCGAAGGGCTTGAGGGCATACTCAACGCACGCTCGGCGCAGCTCACGGGCATTATAAACGGCATCGACAAAAAGGTCTATAACCCGCATTCCGACGCGCTTCTGCCCGCGCGCTATGACCGCGGCCACCTGAAGGGCAAGGCCGTGTGCAAGGCGGAGCTTCAGGCGCGCATGGGACTTGAGCAGAGAGCGGATGTGCCGCTGTTTGCGATGGTCACGCGCATGACCGAGCAGAAGGGCTTTGACCTTGTCGCATGCGTGCTGGACGACATGATGTGCCGCGAGGATATGCAGTTTATGCTGCTCGGCTCCGGGGACGAGCGTTTTGAAAACTTCATGCGCTCGGCCGAGGGACGCTACAAGGGCAGACTCTGCGCCTATATCGGCTACAGTGAGGAGCTGTCGCACCTTGTATATGCGGGCAGCGACTTCTTCCTGATGCCGTCACGCTTTGAGCCCTGCGGCCTGAGCCAGATGATCGCGATGCGCTACGGCTCGGTGCCGATAGTGCGCGAGACGGGCGGCCTGCGCGACACGGTCACGCCCTATAACCGCTTCACCGGCGAGGGCAACGGCTTCTCCTTTGCAAACTTCGACGCCTGGGAGATGCGCGACACGATGCGCCTTGCGATGGACTGCTATAAAAACGAGGAGATCATGAGCGGACTTATCTCCCGCGCGATGCAGGCCGATTTCGGCTTTGAGCGCTCGGCGATGGAGTACGCGAAGCATTATATATGGATGCTGTAAGCGAGAGAAATGTAAAGGTCTGGTTCGGCGGCTGCTACAGAGAGCAGTGGTCGGAGAACTATATACTATCGATAATATACGAAAACCGCCGCTGCGTTGAGGCAGTGCCGGGCGAGGGAGTCTGGCTCCCCGCGGGCGGGGATGAGGAGCTGTGCAGACAGCTCCTCTCGCCTGAGTGCCCGGAGCTTATGCAGGAGTACTTTCAGGCGGCGGCGACGGTGTATGACGCTGTGCGCGAGTGCCTGAGAGCGGGGCTCAAGCGCGACAGGCTCGCGGAGTTCCTGCACGGGGAAGCGAATCCGCTTGCAGCGCCGGAGCTCATGCGTCTGCTGATGGACGACTGCGGCTTCCCGCTCATAGAAGCATACCGCGTGACAGCCTCCTGCTGCCTTGATCTTCGCGCAGCATCCGTCCAGCCGCAGGAACTGTACCAGTACCAGCCGCGCACAGCGCATGTCGTGAGTGTGCTGCGCCAGACTGCCGGGAGCGTACCGGCGCTGTCCTACGACAGCCGCATGGCGGAGTTCAGAAGCCCCGGCGGCGCAATCGAAGGCGGGAGCACCCTGCGCCTTGCGTTCAGACGGCTCGGCGGCACGGTGAAGAGCGCGCACCTTGAGCTCTGGGGCGACAATATGGAGCACAGCTGCTCTATGGAAAACGATGGGGACATATATTATGTAAACCTAACGCTGCCCGAGGAGCCGCAGGCGCTATGGTACGCGTTCTATATTGAGACCGATCACAGCGCGCAGTGGCTCTGCCCGGACGCGACGGGATACACCGGCAGGATATGCTCGAGCCGCGAGTCGGGCTTTCGGCTGACGGTGTATAAAAAGGGCTTTGAAACACCGGCATGGTTCAGAAAAAGGGTGATGTACCAGATATTCCCGGACCGCTTCGCCTTCTCGAACGACGGCACGGCGGAGGCTGGAATAGAGTATCACAAGCGCCTTGGCCAGACACCGGAGCTGCACGCGAGCCTTGACGAGCCGGTGCGCTGGCAGCCGCGCAGCTGGGAGAAGTCCTACAGTCCCGATGATTTCTACGGCGGGACGCTGAAGGGTATCGAGCAGAAGCTCCCGTACCTCAAGGAGCTTGGCATTGGCGTCGTGTACCTCAACCCCATAGTCGAGGCGAGGTCTAACCACCGCTACGATACCTCGGACTACTCGCGCCCCGACCCGATACTCGGGACGATGGAGGACTTCGAGCACCTTTGCGCGGAGGGGGAGAAGCAGGGGATACGGTTCATCCTTGACGGCGTGTACTCCCACACCGGCGCGGACAGCCGGTACTTCAACCGCTGCGGCAACTACGGCACGGAGGGAGCCTGTCAGGGACAGGATTCGGAGTTCTATTCTTGGTACGACTTCCGTCACTTCCCGGATGATTACCGCTGCTGGTGGGGCTTCAAGGATCTGCCCGAGGTAAACGAGCAGAACCCCAAGTGGCAGGATGACATTGTCACGGGGGACAAGAGCATCGTCAAGCACTGGCTGCGCCACGGCGCGGCGGGCTGGCGGCTCGACGTGGCGGACGAGCTGCCCGACTCGATACTCGCGCTAATCCGCCAAGCGGCAAAGAGCGTGAAGCCTGACGCGCCGATAATCGGCGAGGTCTGGGAGGACGCGGTAACGAAGGAGAGCTACGGCTCGCGCCGCAATTACGCGCTGGGCTATTCGCTCGACTCGGTGATGAACTACCCGCTGCGCTCGGCGGTGCTGAGCTTCATGCACGGCTGGTCGGACACATACGGGCTGCGCGATTTTCTTGTTTCGCAGCAGATGAATTACCCGAAGCCGCTGTACTATTCGCTTATGAACCTGCTGGGCTCACACGATGTTGACCGCCTGCGCACGGCGCTTGCGGCGGACAGAAACCTGCGCGAGCTTTCGCGCGAGGATCAGCTGAAATACGAGTTCAGCGAGGAGTCCCTTTCTCGCGCGCTGCGGCAGGAGCGGCTGTGCGCGGCGATACAGTTCGCTATCCCCGGCGTGCCGAGCATCTACTACGGCGACGAGCAGGGCATGTGCGGCGTGTGCGACCCGTTCAACCGTCTGCCCTTCAAGGAGGGCGAGAGGGAGCTGCACGATTGGTACGCGCGCCTTGCGAATATGCGCAATTCCGCCGACGCGCTCTCCACGGGGCATGCGCGGTTCATGGCGGCGACGCGAGACGTGCTGCTTATCCTGCGCTGGATATCCGACGGGCGCGACGCCTTCGGGGACGCGGCAGAAAACGGCGCGTACCTCGCGGTCATCAACCGCGGCGCGGCAGAAGTGCGCTACCGGGCGGATTGCTCCGCCGCTGGCTGCGGTATCGTCGAGGGTACGGCCGGGCCGATGAGCGCGGAAATAATAAGGATTACATAAAATGGTTACAGAAGCGTTGCAATAATGACGCTTCTGTAACCATTTGTTATCTAAAGAACACGTTTTCTTAATAATGTCTAATAATTTGGGATTATTATGCGCTTGAAAATAAATCGTCAATATGGTATCATAACACTGTATATGCAGCCTCGGTAAAGGCTGATATAAGCATATCGCAAGACTTTGCGCCGCGGGACATGATACCGGCGGCGGGAAGAGGAGACAAGCTATGATAAAACTCAGAAAGCTTCTGGCATGCCTGATGATCGCGTGCATGGCGTTCAGCCTGATGCCGCTCGCGGCGTTTGCGACGGAGGGCGAGGACGGAAACGTGAATACGTGCGAAGAGCACAATTTTGATAGCAGCGGCGTATGCACCGTGTGCAAATACGGGTGCAAGCACGAGAACGCTGCGGATGGAGCATGCCCTGACTGCGGCATGACCGTGGTGCAGGAGCAGTCGGATACTCAGGACGATAGCAGCGCTGCCGGCGGCGAAAATGGCAGCGGCGGCGAAAACGCCAGCAGTGGCGAGAACGGCAGCGGTGCAGCTGGCGGCGGCACTGAGGGCGGCACCCCCGGCGGTAACGGTACTACCGGTGAGGGCGGCAGCGGCACTACTGGCGAAAGTGGCAGCAGTGGTGAGAACGGCAGCGGTGCAGCTGGCGGCGGCACTGAGGGCGGCACCCCCAGCGGTAACGGCACTACCGGTGAGGGCGGCAGCGGCACTACTGGTGAGGGCAAGACTGGCGCGACGACAAACAAAGTCGCTAAGATTGGCGAGACGGAGTACGCTACCCTTGCGGACGCCGTTGACGCTATGAAAGACGGCGATACTGTCACACTGCTTGACTACGTGACGGAGAATGTTATCTTCAATAAGAACGGTACGATCGATCTCGGCTCTTACAGCATCACCGGCGCTGTCGCTATTCAGGCAAACGTTACCTTTGTCGGCGGCAGTGTGGAGCAGGGAGATATTGCGAATGCTGCGATAGTAATAAACAGCGGCAGCCTGACGCTTAACGGCACGACCGTTACCGGCAGCAACGGCATATGCGTCGAGACGACGGGAGCGGCTTCCGTTATAGTCGGCAGCAACAGCACGATCACAGGTACAGAGGGCTATGGAATTTGCCAGACTGTGGTCGATCCCGAATTAAAGGGAACGCTCAGCGTTATATGCAAAATGGACTCGAATATTAAGGCGAAGACCGTTGGCGTAGAAATAAAGAGCGGCTCATATACTGCTGAGAGCGACATGGACGTCATGGACAGAATCGAATGCCCGGGGGCAGTAGTGCTCAAAATCGACGAGGGCAGCTATAACATCTGCGGCGGTATGTTTATCGGCGACTTCAGCTTTGGCGGGGGTGTGACCGGCAGCATCACCGGCGGCCTCTTTTCATTCGATCCGACCAGCTATCTTCTTAAAGACGAGTACATAGTGATAGAACGTGACACACTGTATGAGGTGGTGAAGGGGACAAAGGTCGGAGAGGCCTATGTCTATACTGAGACGGTAAGAGAAAATACCTCGACTGTTACCGCCGCAGACGAGCTCACTGTTGCAGATGCCCCGGCAAAGACCGAGGGCGCTGGCAGCGCGATCAATAAGGACACTGTGCTCAGTAAGGCTGCTGGCTTTAAGACCGGCGATAATGTGGAGATAAATGTCAGTCTGAAGGCAGAGGTCAAGGAAGCGGAGAAGGACGCCAACGGAGCTATAAGCTCCGCAACCTATTCACTGACGCCCGAGATCACGCTGAATGTAAAGGGTGAGACTGGCACTCAGTCCATTCCTTATGACGCATCTATGATCAACGGCAGAGAGATCACCGTCACTGTTCCTCTTGTGAACGGTTTTGTTCCGGAGACTATAGTACATATACATGCTGACGGCAGTGCGGATATGTATAAGAAAGGCAGTGCAGCGTCACTCACGGAATTTGTCGTGAGTACTGATAACACGACGGTGAGCTTCAAGGTCACGTCATTCAGCGACTTTGTCATGTACGCGAATGCGATGGTATGTGAAGTCCTCGATAAGACCGGAGCTTTCCAGAAAGGGTGCGGCAGCTTCTCTGATGCGTGGCACGCTGTTTGTGACGCTGCTGATGACGGTGAATCGGGCTGGACAATTAAGCTGCTGCAGGATGTGAGTGTAGACGATGATGCTGAATATTCGTATGGATTAAATGCTTTGACATGGAAGCTCGACCTTGCGGGGAAGACGCTCAGCACCAACAATTTTTATGTACACGGCACAGACACTAAAGAACAGAACATAACGATAATGGACAGCTCAGCGGCTAAGTCCGGAAAAGTCGTCGGCACTGGAACAGCCGCAACGATCGATATAGGCCCCAACAGTGTTCTGACGCTTGAGAGCGGCACTATAGAGCATACGGGCGGCAGCGCCGCTGTCCGAAAAAACACGAGAAGCCAAGTGAGCGCGCAGCTCATCATTAAAGGCGGCACTGTGAAGGGCACACCGGCAGTGGAAGCTGACGCTTGCACTGTAACGATAGAAGACGGCACGATCATTAGTACGGGCACTGCCATTGATCCGGTCACTAATGTGAGCAGCGATTCGCCCGCGATACTCGTGAATGACAATGTCAACATAACAATTAGCGGTGGCAGTGTGACCAACACAAACAGCAACGGCGTTGCTGTCTCGATAAACGGCACAAGCGCACAGTTCACCATGACAGGCGGCACCATAAATGGCAGCACTAAGGGCATTGACATGTACGGCGGAACTGTGCAAATAAGCAATGGTACCATAATGGGCGCGACAGCCATAAATACTGTCGGTCGCAGCGTAACGATAACTGGCGGTACGCTCGACAGCACGGATACCAATGCCACTCAGGAAGTCGTGCTCGGTATGGGGAGCCCGGCGGTCGCGATATCCGGCGGCTCGTTTGGTCACAAGGTTCCCTCTGCTCAGTGCGCAGCCGGCTATGCGCCTACGGAGAAGGACAACAGCGGCAGATACAGCGTCGCGCTTCAAGTCGCCCAATCCACAACGGCGGGCGGTGTGACCACAAAGCATTCCACCGTGCAGGCAGCAATTGACGCGGCAGGAGAGGGCGGAACTGTCAAGCTCCTTGCGGACAGCAGCGACTCTGCCAATGTTCAAAAGTCGATGACGATAGACGGCAACGGCAAAAAGATGGGCACGCTGAACGTGAATGCCGCGGCCAAGGTCACGGTAAAGAACCTCAAGGCGACCGAGGTCAATGTTTTCGCGAGCGCGACGGCAGATTTCAGCGGTGCATCGACCGAGATCGGCAAGCTTAACAACAGCGGCACAGTGAGCATCTCCGAGGGCAAGTACAAGGCCATCGGCGGCACGGGTACATATAGCATCACCGGCGGGCTGTTCAGCACAAAGGTCGATGACAAATGGTGCGCAAAGGTCCCGGTCGACGGAAAGACCACCGGCACGGCATCGAGCCTGACGAAGTATACCGCGGTCGCAAATACCGATCCTGCGACTAAGGACGAATACCCGTACACGGTGGCAGTGGCTCCCGCACCGAGGATAACCAAGATCTCCAACAGCGCCTATTTCCAGAGAAACTCCAACGGAACTCTCACGATCTATACAGACAGGACTGTTGACGAACTCGTCAAGAACACCAATACCTATCAGCAGGATCAATACCCCTACCGCTGCCTGACCGTAACGAGCGCGAACGGCACCACCAATATCATCACCCCGCGCTATTACACCGTCACGCCTGACGACAACGGCAACGCGGTCATAACGATCTCGAACGAGTTCCTCAAGTACCGCACAGTCGGCACCTATAGCGTCCAGGTGGAGTACACCACTGGTGTTACGCAGCCGGAGACCTTCCGCGTCGGCACCTCGCCCAAGACCGGCGATGAGAGCAACATCGGCCTGTGGATAGGCATCATGGCATGCTCGGCGATCATCATCGGCTGCGGCGCATTCGTGCTCATCCACAAGAATAAGAAGTAAAGCCCAATAAAAAATTACCGTCCCGCGGGACGGTAATTTTTTATATCTTAATTTTATAACCCAAGCAGATTCAGAACGCCGCTGATGCCGACAGCGGTGTAGACGGCAAAGCCCATGCGTCGGTCGTCAAGCTTGTCGACAACGCGGTTGGCGATAAGAAAGCCGATGAGGATAAACACCGAACCGAAAAGGATCACCGGCAGCTCCGCCGCAGTGACTATGCCGTTTCTTATGCGCACGTATGAGCTCCAGATATTGTTCAACAGGAACAGCGTCTCGATCGTTGCGAGGTATTCCTCCTTGCTGTCGGTATTGGCGAGGTAGTAGACCGCCATCAGCGGACCGCCGACGGCAAACAGACCGCTGCACACACCGGAGAAAATTATCGCCGCAGTGCTGACCCAGATGCTCCACTTGCCGTGATCCTTTCCATGGAGGAAGAAATGGTACAGTGCCAGCAGGATAAGGAAGCCGCCGAAGCAGCGCTTTAGCAGCGCTTGATCGACATACGGCGCGAGCCTGATCGCCGCAGTCGCGAACACGGAATACAGCAGCAGCGGAAGAACGACCTTGCGCGGGTTTATGTGCTTGCGGTAGCGGTACACCATCGCCGCGATGAGCGCGATGTTCATGATGCAGGAGACGCCGGCCGCCTGACTTAATGAATAATAAAACGGCAGCGCGATCATCAGGATTATACCCGCGCCGAAGCCGCAGCTGCCCTGAACAACGCCGGAGATAAGCGCGGCGAGCGCTACAATTAGATTTTCAATCATTTTTCTGCTCTCGACAATCTATAACAGAATGCGCATATTGTAATCCGGTTTACCGGTATTGTCAACTTATGTATGGCGTTTTTTGAAATAGTATGGTAATATATAGTTTACTGTCTGAAAACCAAGGAGATGTACAGATGAACGATATAATTCTGCTCAAACTGGGCGAGATAGTCCTCAAGGGGCTTAACAGGAGAAGCTTTGAACAAAAGCTGACGGCGAATGTCCGCCGCCGCCTTGCGCCGATAGGGAAGTTCCGCGTCTACTGCCTCCAGTCGATAATCTATGTCGAGGGCGAGGACGGGGCGGATATGGATACCGCGTTCGAGGCGCTCAAGAAGGTGTTCGGCGTAATAAGCCTGACGCGCGCCGCCGCCTGCGAAAAGGACAAGGACGCGATAGCGAAGCTCGCCATTGAGTATCTGCGCGAGGATATGCTGCGCGCGAAGAGCTTCAAGGTCGAGACGCGCCGCAGCGACAAGGCCTTTCCCATGACGAGCATCGAGCTGAGCCAGTATGTCGGCAACGCATTGAGCGACGCTTATGAGGATATTGAGGTCGACGTGCACGACCCGGAGCTTGTAGTCCACATCGAGGTGCGCGACCTTGCGGCCTACGTACACGCTATGCCCGTCCACGGCGCGGGCGGCCTGCCGGTCGGGTGCAGCGGCACCGCGGTGACGCTCCTCTCCGGCGGCATCGACAGCCCCGTGTCGACCTACATGATCGCAAAGCGCGGCGTGCATCTTATCCCGGTACACTTTTTCTCTTTCCCGTACACCTCACAGCAGGCGAAGGACAAGGTCATTGAGCTTGGCCGCTTGCTCACCGAATACTGCGGGAAGATGACGATGGAGGTCGTGCCCTTCACGCACATTCAGGAGGAGATACGCGACAAGTGCCCCGAAGAGTATTTCACGCTGATAATGCGCCGCTTTATGATGCGCATTGCAGAGCAGATCGCCCAGCGCAGCAACGCCAAGGCCATCGTCACCGGTGAAAATCTCGGCCAGGTCGCAAGCCAGACTATGGAGGCCATGGCTTCCACGCAGGCGGTCATGACGCTGCCGATACTCCAGCCGCTTATCGGTATGGACAAGGAGGAGATAGTCGAGCGCGCAAGGCAGATCGGCACCTTTGAGACGTCCATCCTACCGTATGAGGACTGCTGCACCGTCTTTACTCCGCGCCACCCGAGGACGCGCCCGAAGCTGCATGAGGTCGAGCGTGCAGAGTCGAAGCTGGATGTCGATGCGCTTGTTGCCGAGGCGCTTGAGGGAATCGAAAGGATAGAGCTGGACCATGAGTAAGAGCTACGACACTGAGATAATCTCCGTCGGGACCGAGCTGCTGCTCGGCCATGTGACGAACACCGACGCGCGCGACATTTCGGAGATGCTCTCAAAGATCGGCATAAACGTGAAGTACCATACTGTCGTCGGAGATAACCCGGAGCGGCTGCGTAAGTGTGTTGAGACGGCGAAGAGCCGCGCGGACATAATCATCACGACTGGCGGCCTCGGCCCCACCTGCGACGACCTCACAAAGCAGATCCTTGCCGAGGCTTTCGGCCTCAAGCTCGTCGAGAACAAGGCCGAGCGCGAGGGACTGTATGACTATATCCGCTACGGCAAGAAGTTCACCGACAATAATTTCACTCAGGCCATGCTCCCGGAGGGCTGCACGGTGTTCCACAACAACTGCGGCACCGCACCAGGCTGCGGCTTTGAGAAGGACGGCAAGATCGTCGTCATGATCCCCGGCCCGCCCAAGGAGTGCAACGCCATGTTCCGCGAGAGCGCGCTGCCGTATCTGCGCAAGCTCTCGGAGGAGCTTATCGTGTCGCACTCGGTGCACATCTTTGGCCTCGGCGAAAGCTCAGTCGACGATATCTTTGCCGAGGAAATGAACCGCATGACAAACCCCACTATGGCCCCCTATGCCAAGGAGTGCGACTGCCTGCTTCAAATCACCGCCAAGGCAAAGAGCGAGGACGAGGCGGAAAAAATGATCGCCCCCGTGATGGAGCATGTGATAAAGCGCCTCGGCGATGTGGTCTACGGCGTGGACGTCGAGTGCATCGAGGAGAGCGTCATAAAGCTCCTGCGCGAAAAGGGCATGACCTTCTCCGCCGCGGAGAGCTGCACCGGCGGCGATGTAGCCCGCCGCTTTACCGATATGCCCGGAGCGAGCGCGTTTTTCAAGGGCGGCGTTGTGACCTACACGAACGAGGCCAAGGCGAAGCTGCTGGGCATCGATCCGGCGCTTATCGAGGAAAAGAACGCGGTGAGCTACGAGGTCGCCAAGGCGATGGCCGAGAACGTCCGCACACTGCTGGGGACGGACATCGGCGTCGGCGTGACCGGGCTTGCAGGCCCTGACGGCGACGGCGTACACGAGGTCGGCACGGTGTTTGTCTCCCTCGCGGTCGAGGGCGAGACCTTCGTTAAGGAGCTGCACATGGGAGCTATGCGCACGCGCAGCTTTATCCGCCGCATGGCGGGGAACTACATCTATGACATGATGCGCCGCTGGCTTAGCGGGATAGATGTTATGTAAACTAAGAGAGATCCTATGTAAGAACGAACCGGGTGCGGATATTAAGCCGCACCCGGTTCGTTTAGTAGTTTTGCTCGTTATATCTGCTGGCTGAAAAGACCGTGCTTTGTGCAGTACCAGAGCAGAGTACCGTGGGAGAAGAAGGGGAGAGTTGTCTCGAGCCCCCACTCTGGGTAGAGCTTCTTTACTATGAACGTGTCTCCAGTCAGGAAGGCAACAAATGAGATGTAGTGCTCCCGGCGCATTTCATGCGCGGAGCTTATGCACCATTCACCGCCGCTTGCGTGTACGGAGAGCGTTTCATCCTCGGCGGCCTTCTTCGGCAGTGCGGCGGTAAGCTTCCTGCCGCAGCAGCTTATATCGGCTTCTTCCGTTGAGAACACAAGGTTCCCGCAATCGGGACATACATAGAATTTCAGCTTTTTCATATTGCCGCGGATCACTTCGTTTTCCTCCATTTCACCCCGGAACAGGGCTTCGACGTCCACCCCGAGAGCCTGTGAGAGCAGCGGGAAAAGGGACAGATCGGGCGCACCGCAGCCGCGCTCCCATTTGGAGACGGCCTTGTCGCTCACGCCGATGAGCTGCGCGAGCTCCGCCTGAGTCATGCCCCGCCCGGTACGCAGGTAACGGATGAGCCTGCCGGTTTTTATTTGATCCATAATGAGCACCTCCGATGCACAGTGTAATGCGGCGTGACCGGTTTTTCAATGAACGCTCCGTAGAGTCCGGAAATTAAATCAGCTCCGACAGTGAGTCGGAGCTGGTTTAATTTTACAGCTTTTCTATCGCGAAGCGCATAACGAAGAAGTTGAGTGTCATGGTGATCGGGGTCACGATGATCTTGGATAGAATGGCGGAGTATTTGACGATAAGCGCGGCGGAGACGTGCGCGGTGATCAGGGCGTTTATCTCTGCGAGCAGCAGCGAAATGAGAATGATAAGCACGATCTGATAGGCAATATACACACAGTATTTCCAGAAAAGCGGGATTCGATGATTATCCCGAAAGACAAAGCGCGTGGAGAACGCGAACACAAAGCTTGCGCCGACGAGCGAGCTTATCATGTTGACGGCGGCAAGGTTTGAAACGCGTGTGCTGAGCAGGGTGTATACCGTGAAATCGAGCAGCCAGCCTATGCCGCTCAGCCCGACAAAGCGCAGCGCCTGCATCAGCAGCGCGCGCAGCTTACCAGGCGCGGCGCTCATAGCGAGGCCCCTTTCCTGACGCAGAAGGTCTGGCAGCCGCTCGCGAGCGCGGCGGCGACACCGGAGGCGGAGTCCTCGAAAATTATGCACCGGCTGCGGTCGACACCGAAGCGCTCGATCACCATGTTATAGCAGAAGGGGTCGGGCTTTGCGCGCAGCACGTCCTCCTGAGTGACGACAGTGTCGAACAGCTCAGAAAGCGAGAAATGCTCAAGTATGCGCTCGACATTCCGCCGCGTTGCGGTGGTGACGAGGGCGATGTAGTATTCGCTCTTGAGCGCGCGGAGAATGTCAACGAGGGGACGGTTCAGCTCGGCGGACTTCAGACAGTCCGCGTATAGCTCGATCTTCCGCTCGTGTACGGCCTCGGTGAGCTCAGCGCTGCCGCCGACGAGGGCGGGGAGAAAATCGCGGTAACTCTTGCCGTCGCAATGATTGGCGTAGTGCTCCTGCGTGAGGTCAAAGCCGTGCTCATTGAGGGCGCGCTTGTAGGCCTCAAAGTTCGCGTTCATCGTGAACACGAGGGTGTTGTCGAGATCGACCATGACAAGCTTAGTTTTTTTCAAAGCGGTTGTAGACATCGTTCGCGGCCATTACGAGCCCCGCATAGAACATCGGGGCGCGCCGGGCATCCTTTCTCAGCTTGTACGGCATCAAGCGCAGCCAATGCACAAGCTCGTGATAAAATATGCTTTTGACCTCCTGCGGGGTGAAGTGCTCTTCAAAGTAGCCCAGCAGGAAGGAATAGAGCCGGTCATACACGGCGGAGCGCGTATACACAAAGTCGATACTGCTGCCGGAGACGGACACGGAATCGGTTTTCATCATGAACTCGTACCCGCCGTGCAGGGACTGCAAAAGCTTCGCATAGTCCAGAAAGCTGGACTCGTGGATGTTGCCGGGGTTCGGGTCTATGAGGTAGAAGCCGCCGTCGCCGCCGGTGCAGATGATATTTTCTATCGTGAGGTCGCCGTGGATATCGCAGTAGCTGTCCCCGGAAAAGACGGCGGCAAGGTGCTCGGGTTCGAACATGCCCATCAGGCGCGGCAGGTTCAGATATTCCTTGTGATTGACGGTCAGCGTGTCATACGGCAGAAGCTCCGCCAGGACCCTTGAAGTCATAATGGCGTTAAGGTTATCCGTCACCTTGGCGGAAATGTACCGGCTGATATGCTCAGCGTCGGCAGGGCGGGCGTTCAGCACATAGAGCCTATCACGCACGCTCTCGAGAAGCGACGAGAGAACACGCTCCCCGGCCTGCACCGGATGGGAGTGGATGTACTGGAACATGCAGGAGCTGTCGCTCTCATAGCGCATATCGTAGCAGCAGTATTCGCTGCCGCGCTCGCTGCGGATGACCTCGCACAGGGGAAGCGTGCCGCTGTGCGCCGTCAGCCAGTCGAGCTGCTCGGCAAGCTTTTTCCCGTCGGCGCCGAAGGCGTACTTCCGGTAGAACATTTCGCTGCTGTCCATGCACAGCAGTGTCGAGGCGTTTGAACCGGAGGAGCAGTCGCGGATTATGCTTATCCCGCGGTTGAGCTCAGTGAGCTTGCGCAGAAGCTCCGGATGGTCGGCACTGAAATAGTCGTCAAGGAAGCTGAGCTGATCCTTTTCGTCGAGCTGCGGGAGTATCTTAAGATACCCGCCGTCAACGGAGCCGGTCTGCTTTTCGACCGTTGTAAAGGCCTTGGTGAGCGTCGCGGCGAACATTATTACCGACGGCAGCAGCGTGTATACCGCGAGCCAAAGCTGCTCTTTCAGCACCGCCGAGCTTGATGCGGCGACCGTCAGCGCGCTGAGATCGAGACTGGAGCGCGAAAAGAGAGACAGGATGATCTCAACGAGTGCGTAGTCCGACCCGAGGCGCTGCATGAACGCGGCAAACAGCGCGTATGAGCCTATGTAGAACACCCACATCCCGACCGTCTCAGCAAGTATCACGCCAAAGTTCACACGGCGGATATCCCGGAAGGTGTTTATGAGCGTCCAGAAAAAGCGCTCGCCCTTGAGCTTGATATGGTCATTGAACACGGAGCAGAGCCTGAGTGTGACGCGCTTTATAGCGGAGGAGAAAAGGTTTGCCATGAGCAGCAGCGCGAGCACCGCGGCGGCGGCGATATAGTAGAAGCGCGCGGATTCACGCGCCGCGTCTCTTCCGACGTTTGAAAACGCAAGCACCGCGAACAGCAGCGCCACGACGATGAGGTCGAGAAAGCGGTCGAGAATGACCGTCGCGAGCGAGAAGCCGATGCCGTTTTTCATGCGCTTGCCGGAATAGTATGCCCTGAAAATATCGCCGAGCTTGAACGGCACAAAGAAGTTGAGCGCATAGCCGAGCGACATTGAGCGCAGCAGCGCCCCGGCAGGAGGGGGCTCATATATTTTAATGAAGCAGCTCCAGCGCATGAGACGCAGCGCGTGGCCCACCATGAGCAGGACTATGGAGCAGATAAACAGAAAGACCGTCACGGCGCGTCCACCTCTTTGAGCCGGCTGTCGGCAGCGGCGGCAGCGTATTCCTCGGGCGTACCGAAGGAGATATGCAGGTCTGTCTCGAAAATTTTGACGTCAGCGCCGCCGTCGATCAGGACGTTGTAAACGCCGCTCATGAAAAATTCCTCATAGCTGCATGAAGTAAGGTACTTCTCCGCTGCCGAGACAAAGACATCCGGCCGGGAGAAGTAATATGCACCGCAGATGGCGTGCGTGCTCACAGCCTGCTTCTCGACCGTATAGAGGACGCGTCCAGACTCGTCAAGCTTTGCAAAGCTGTATTTCGGCACATCGGAGGTGAAGGTCAGGAGCGCCGCATCTGGCGCGGAGAAATCCCTGGCGGCGCAGAAATCATAAAAGTCACGGCAGATGAACATATGGTCGCAGTCGTTAAAAAGCAGGGGAGCGCCGTCGTCCAGCCCCTTGACGCCCTCAAGGCAGGTCATCACTGCGCCGGGGAGGACCTCGGGGATGACGACGATCCTTGCCTGCGGATAGTATTCCTTTATTTTTTTGTCTATTTCAAAGTGGTCTATATGCTCCTGAAGGACGACAAAGCTGATGTTCGCGACGTCGACAAACTTCATGACCGACTGCGCCGACCAATAGAAAAACGGCTTGCCGTTAAGCTCGATGAGCGGCTTCGGCATGGAGTATCCGTCCTTAAAGAAACGGTACCCGCGTCCGCCCATCGGCATGATGAGATGAAGCTTTTTCATTCTTCGCCCTCCCATTCAAAGACCGGCTGCGCGGTGTAGGCGGAGATGACCTTGTCGCGGTATTCCCCATCGAGGAACGCGCGCTTATTGAAGGTGAAGTTCATGAGCATGCGCAGGGTCTTTGTCGCCTGGCTGAACATCTTCACGTTGCTGACCTGATCGTCCTCGCGCCAGCTTATCGGGAAGAAGCGCAGCGACTGACCGAGCGGACCGGCGGCAAGCAGCATATAGCAGTTGAACATCAGGTTGTCCTTGAAGCGGAGATAGTACCGGCTGCGCAGGGAACTGACCTTATACATATTGAGCCCCGAGCCGAGGTCATACACCATGCGCCCCGCGCCGACGGAAAAGAGCAGATCATACACCCGGTTTCCGAAGGTGCGGAATTTGGAGTAGCCTTCAAGGCTCGAACCCTTCATGAAACGCGCGCCGAGGAAGGAATCGTACTGAGCGTATTCGCGGCTTCTGAGATAGGGCAGGAGGTTTGCGATGCTGCCCTGATCGTCTCCGTGGAGAACGACAACATAGTCGTAGGCGTTATTGAGTGCATAGTCAAAGGCGACCTTGTGTGAGCCGCCGAGGCCGTAGTTTTCGTCATTGCGCAGGAGCGTGACCGGGACAGCGGGACGATTAGTCTTGAGCCATTCCGTCACAGCCTGCTCGCCGTTATCGGTGCTGCGGTTGTTGACAACGATGACAGCGGAAATATATTCGCATACGGCCTTATCGAGCTGAGCGAGCACCCTGACGATCTGCTTTTCGCAGTTATACATGGGGATGAACAAAAGTATCTTATCCACGGTATTCTCCTTTTCTCCGCCAAATTATACAGATGTCATTATATAATGCTTTCGGCCTTAATGCAAGCACAAGGCTTGCATTAAGCGGCATTTCAGAGTATACTACGTCAGAAGAAGCTTGCACCGTTCCGCTTCCGCCTTGCGGCAAAAGCTGCGCTATGCAATCTCCTTCTTCCTTTTCCATGCAAAAGCGCTTCGCTGGGCTTTGCATGGAGTGCACAAGGCGCTTTCTGTCCTTTTCGCCTTGATGGGCTGCGACACATCTGCCCATAAAAATCAGAAACATAGATAGATATAGGTGGGGAACAAAGTGGCAACAGAGCTTCTTTCTAAATATAAAGTGGAGAAAAAGTACCGGACAATCGGCGCTTTCGCGCTTGTGTATTGGCTGCTCAGCTTCTGGTGGGAGCGCTTTGCCTTTTATGAGGGCGCGGCTGAAGCAAGACCCGTGACGCATATTGTCATAAAACTGCTCACTCTTATCACGGTATATCTCATGGCGCTGTTTTTCACGAACGCCGTGCAGGGCTTCAAAGCGCGCGGAGCCGCGGCGCAGACGCTCATGTACGCGCTGCCGCTGTTTGTTATCGTGACGGGCTTTTGGGCGGTGTGCGGCGCTTACCCGTTTACCACGGGCGATCAGTTCAATATCCTTGAGTCCGCGCGTTATTATGAGACGATGAAGGGCTTCTTCAATTATTGGACGATGTACATACCCATGATCGCGATGAATATCGCTCCGTTCCCGGCGTTCACGGTCGTGTTCAAGATATGGCTGATAAGCCTTGCGGCGGGCTATTGCGTTTACAGGCTTATGCGCGTTACGGGGTCAAAGCTGAGCTTCCTGCTATACCTGCCGTTTCTGCTGCCGCCGGGACTGTACCAGAGCTACAGCATCCACCGCTGCCCGATGTATGCGGTGCTGTACCTGCTGTACGCCTGCGTCCTGATATGCGACCATCTTGAAAAGAAAAAACTCTGCGTCGGAAAGTTCCTGATGCTCAGCTTTATGACTGCGGTGCTGACGCAGTGGCGCTCAGAGGGGATATACCTTCTCGTGCTTGGCCCGATACTGCTTTACTTTACCTATAAGCCCGCTCTGAATGCAAAGAAAAAAGCGGCGGCGCTCGCGATTATGCTGCTGGTGCAGCTCACGGTGTATCTGCCGTCGGCCTTTGACAAGGAGGAGAATGCCCACAGGGCGCTGCCGTTCTTTGAATACCTCATCACAAGCATGGAACGCAATGGGCTTGACAAGGAAAAGAACGCTGAGGACCTTGCCATAGTCGACAGGTACATTTCCGTAGACGCGATCCATGCGCTGAACGAGCTGCAGGGTGACTATAATTATAACGACAATATAATCATCTACTACGGCCTTGTACCCAGCGCTACCGATCAGGACAAGGTGGATTTCCAGAATGCCGTCATCAGGCTGATGATCCATAACCCACTGGTGTATATCCGCTCGCAGATAGGGGCGTGGCTGCATATCTCCAATGCTTTCCAGTATGAGCGTACGCTGGACTATGCCGCCAATATCTTCAAGAACCTCTATGTACC
>CAKTIH010000004.1 GCA_934565615.1 uncultured Oscillospiraceae bacterium
GAATATTTCCTCATCGACAAGAGCGTTTACGAGAAGCGCAAGGATCTGATGTACACCGGCCGCACCCTATTCGGCGCGAAGCCGCCCAAGGGTCAGGAGCTTGAAGATCACTACTTCGGTACGATAAAGCCCCGCGTCTCCGCATTTATGAAGGAGCTGAACGAGGAGCTGTGGAAGCTCGGCATCATGGCCAAGACCGAGCACAACGAGGTTGCCCCCGCACAGCACGAGCTGGCGCCCTTCTTCACCACCACCAACATTTCCGCCGACCACAACCAGCTCACCATGGAGCTGATGCAGAAGATAGCAAAGAAGTACGACATGGTCTGCCTCCTGCATGAGAAGCCCTTCGCGGGCGTCAACGGCAGCGGCAAGCACAACAACTGGTCGCTCGGCACCGATACCGGCGTGAACCTGCTCGAGCCGGGCGAGACGCCGTACGAGAATGCACAGTTCCTGCTGTTTCTCTGCGCAGTCATTCAGGCCGTCGATGATTATCAGGACATGCTCCGCATCTCCGTCACCTCCGCTGCAAACGATCACCGTCTCGGCGCGAACGAAGCGCCTCCGGCCATCGTCAGCATGTTCGTCGGCACAGAGCTTGAGGACATTCTCACCGCCATCGAGCACGACATTCCCTACGGCAGTAAGGAGAAGGAGCTCATCAAGGTCGGCGTTCACGTTCTGCCGAAGTTCCCGAAGGACACCACCGACCGCAACAGGACCTCGCCCTTTGCCTTCACCGGCAACAAGTTCGAGTTCCGTATGCCCGGCTCCTCCGCGTCCATCTCCGGCGTGAATGTCGTTCTGAACACTGCGGTCGCCGAGTCCCTGCGTCAGTACGCCGATATCCTCGAAAAGGCCGACGACTTTGAATCCGCTCTGCACGACCTTATCAAGGACGTTATACATAAGCATAAGCGCATTATCTTTAACGGCAACGGCTATGATGAGAGCTGGGTCAAGGAAGCCGAGAAGCGCGGCCTGCTGAACCTGCGCTCCACTCCCGACTGCGTTCCCTACTACCTCAGCGAGAAGAACGTCGAGCTCTTCACCCGCCACAAGGTCTACACCGAGACCGAGCTGCACGCACGCTATGAGATCAAGCTCGATAACTACAGCAAGGTGCTGCACATCGAAGCGCAGACGATGCTCGACATGGTCTGGAAGGATATCCTCCCCGCCGCCAGCGCCTACACCAAGGAGCTTGCAGAGACCGTTGCCGCAAAGAAAGCAATCGGCGGCGGTATCGACACAAGCTACGAAGAGAAGCTCGCAGGTCATGTAAGCGTCCTGCTCTCCTCCGCCACGAAAAAGGCGGAAGCTCTCGAATACGCGCTCATGGGCGTCAAGGACATCACCGATACCCTCGCTCTTGCCCGCTATTACAGAGACACGATATTTGCCGCAATGAACGAGCTGCGCATCATCGTCGACGAGATGGAGACCCACTGCGCCGCGAAGTACTGGCCGTACCCCTCCTACGGTGATATCCTCTTCAGCGTAAAATAAGACTAATATTGCAAAAGCCCTCCGGACGAATCATCCGGAGGGCTTTGCCATTTTCATCTGATTTAACACACAAGGTACAGCACGCAGTTGACTCCGACCGCTGCAAGCACGCAGACGATGAGCGGGCATTTTTTCAGCGCCAGCAGCACCGCAGCTGCTGCGCCCGCAAGGCCGAAGAGCGGGTGCGCCGCATCCACGGAAAACACTCCCGGAAAAATCAGAGACGACATCGCCGTATACGGCAGAAGCGGCATGAACCTCTGAAACCATTGCCCGAAGTGCAATCTTTTCATCAAGAATGCCGGCAGCGCGCGGGGGATATATGTCACGAGCGCCATACCGGCGATCAGCAGATAAATCTCACTCCTGCTCATTTTCTTCGTCCTCCGCAAAAAACGTACCTATACCGGCGGCAGCGATCATCGAGAAAATGACCGCCCAACTCGCAGAGATGATCAGCCGCAATACGGTATTGACAGCAGCCGACAGCAAAACCAGATATAGAATGCTGCGTGACCGTGCAGCGTTCGGCGTCAGCATTGCGAGAAACGCCGCATAAAACGCCACGCCAAAGCTTTTGGAAATAATTTCCGGCAGAAACTGTCCAAGCACACAACCGGCAAAGGAGCTGCTCACCCAACTGCCGTAGAGCACCGTATTTATTCCCAGAAGTCGGGCTGCGCTCCGGCTGCCGGAAAGTGAAAACAGCGCAAATGATTCATCGCATAGGGCAAACGCGCATAAAAGTCTTTCGCGCAGCGGTGCGCGTTCAAGTCTGCTCATTACCGAGCTGCTCATCACGATGTGCCGCAGATTCACGAAGAACACCGCGGCAACGATCGAACCGACCTCCGCCGAACCGATCATTCCGACGGCCATCAGCTGAGACGATCCCGCCATGACAAATACCGACATAAGTACCGCCTGAAGCCTGCTCAGTCCCGCCTGAACCGCCAGAAGTCCATAGGATATCCCGACAGGGATTATCCCCAGGCAAACCGGAACAGCGCTTTTCGCTCCTTCTAAAAATTGCTTACGTTTCATTGTCAGATGCCTCTTGTATTTTTCTCGGTTTTATTATACACTAAGGCGTTATATAAGAGTAATTGATATTCTTTATGCTAACATGCAGAAAGGTTATTTGAGCAATGGAACGATACGCCGCATTTCTGAAAGTTATTGAAGTCGGCAGCTTCACAAAGGCCGCCGAGCTGCTGGGCTATACTCAACCTGCATTGAGCCAGATGATCGCGTCGCTGGAAAGAGAACTATCTATCCGGTTGTTGTACCGTTCCCGCTATGGCGTCCGCCTGACTCCAGAGGGGGAGCGGCTGTTTCCGTCTATCCAAAGCTCCGTTCTTCAATACGAAGCCATGCGACGCACGGCGGAGGGAATACGCGGGCTTGACTCCGGCATCGTGCGGATCGGGACGATCTCCAGCGTGTCCTGTCACTGGCTGCCGGGAGTCATTCGCGCGTTCTGGCAGGAGCACCCGAATATTCAGATCGTGCTGCACCAAGGCGACTATACCAGCATCTCCGAATGGGTGCGCACCGGTGAGGTGGATTTCGGCTTTGTCAATCCTGACGCCGTCAATGGCATGGAAACGGTGATCGTCAAAGCTGACAGGTTCTGTGCAGTGCTGCCGAAGTCTCATTCGCTGGCAGCACGCGAGTCGCTGACACTTGAGGAGCTTGCGGCTGAGCCGCTCCTGCTTCTGGAGGAAGGCGCATACAGTGAGCCGCTTGAAGCCTTCCGCACGCTTGGTATCACGCCGGATATAAGGCTCCGTGTCCATGATGATTACTCCATCTTGTCCATGGTCGAGCAGGGCTTGGGTGTCTCTATCCTTGCAGAACTCGTCCTGCACAAAACCTGCTATGAGGTCGCCGCCGTCCCGATCGAGCCGGCGATCGTCCGCACTGTCGGCATCGTCACAAGGGACAGACATACTATGCCGCTTGCCGGTAAGGAATTTATACGCTGCCTGATGAACAGCCGTGACTATCTTCTGTAACGGCAAACAGACGGAGCATCCCGCGGGATGCTCCGTCTGTTTGTATGTTTTGCATATATTACTTGGTGGGGTCGATGATGATCTTGCAGATATTGGTGCCGTCGAGCATCATCTGTATGGCCTTGTTGATCTCGCTAAGACCGAGACGGTCAGTGACCATGCGGTCGAGGTGCATCTCACGCCAATTGTCCTCAAGGAAGCGCACGCCCTGCTCAAAGTCCTCCTGGCTGTACAGGCGGTTGCCAATGAGCTTGATCTCCTTGAAGGAGACCTTGCCGATGACAAAGGGATACGCGTCGCCGGAGAGGCCGAGGCTCAGCATCTTACCGCCGCAGCGGCAGAGGTCGGGCATCTGGAGCACGCAGGAAGGCGCACCCGAGGTATCGTAGACGATATCAAAGCCGTGGCCGTCGGTGACCTCACGCATGAGGTCCATCGCGTCGGTCTCGGTGGGGTTGATGGTCTCAATGCCCATAGACTCGACGAACTTGCGTCTCGGCTCGTTGATCTCGGAGATTATAACGCGCCCTGCGCCTGCGGCCTTTGCGAACACCGCGATGTACAGACCGACGGTAGCGCCGCCGGAGATGAATATCTTGTCGCCCTTCTGCACCTGGGAATTTACCATGACGTGCTGGCCGACAGCAAACGGCTCGCCGAGGATAGCGACCTCGTCGGGGATATCGTCATCGAGCGCGACGAGCTTGTCAACGCCGACCTTAGTGTACTCTGCAAAGCCGCCGTCGACATGGATGCCGAGGAGCTTCAGGTTCTCGCAGACCCAAGGCAGACCGCGCTGGCAGGCAGCGCACTTGCCGCAGGAGATGATCGGGTTCATCAGCACGCGCTGACCGAGCTTGAACTTGCCGTCGTAGCCTTCGGGCAGGGACTCTATCGTGCCGAGGATCTCATGGCAGAGAACGGTCGGGACAGTGGCGGTCATGTGCTTGCCGCGGTAAACGGTGATGTCGGAGCCGCAGACGCCTGCGCGCTTTACCTTGATGAGCGCTTCATTTTCGCCGGGGACCGGAACAGGGATATCGCACAGCTCGAGATCGAGCCAATTTTTCAATACTGCTGCTTTCATTGCATTATATCCTTATCGCATCTCAAATCACGGCTGCTTGCCGATGTAGGCGAGGATACCGCCGTCGACGTACAGAACGTGGCCGTTTACGAAGTTGGAAGCGTCGGAAGCAAGGAACACTGCCGGGCCCATGAGGTCGTCAGTGGTGCCCCAGCGGGCTGCCGGAGTCTTTGCAACGATGAACTGATCGAAGGGGTGACGGCTGCCGTCGGGCTGACGCTCACGCAGAGGAGCGGTCTGAGGAGTGGCGATGTAGCCGGGTCCTATGCCGTTGCACTGGATGTTGTATTCGCCGTACTCGGAGCAGATGTTGCGGGTGAGCATCTTGAGTCCGCCCTTTGCGGCGGCGTATGCGGAAACGGTCTCACGGCCGAGCTCGCTCATCATGGAGCAGATGTTGATGATCTTGCCGTGGCCCTTCTTGATCATGCCGGGGATAACTGCCTTGGATACGATGTAGGGAGCAACGAGGTCTATATCGATGACCTGACGGAAGTCCTTTTCCTCCATCTCGATCATGGGAACGCGTTTGATGATGCCGGCATTGTTGACAAGGATGTCGATGGTGCCGAGGTCGCGCTCGATATCTGCGACCATCTTGACGACGTCCGCTTCATTGGTAACGTCGCAGTAGTAGCCCTTGGCGTCGATGCCCTTCTCGGCATAGGCCTTCATGGCCTCTTCCATGTGCTTTTCGCCGCGGCAGTTGAAAGCGATCTTTGCGCCGCAGTTTGCGTAAGCCTCGGCTATCGCAAAGCCGATGCCGTATGCTGCGCCCGTAATAAGAGCGACTTTGCCTTCGAGTGAAAACTGCTTCATCATGTCCATAGTGAATTTCTCCTTTTCAAAAATTTCAATACAGATTGAAGTTAACCGGTTTCTTAAGGCCGGGTAAATAACCGCCTGCACCGTGCAGGAAACAGGCGGTATTTGTAAATGGTTTATCTCTGGACTCTGCCGGTACCGTCGCCGCCCATGAGCTTTTCAACATCGGAAACGCCGACGCGGTTGAAGTCACCGAGGATGCTGTGCTTAAGGCAGGACGCCGCAACGGCGAACTCAAGCGCGGACTGCTTGCAGTCGTAGTTATTGAGACCGTAGATTAGGCCGCCGGCAAAGCTGTCGCCGCCGCCGACGCGGTCGACGATGTCGCGGATCTCGTAGCGCTTGGACTCATAGAACTTCTCGCCGTCGTTGAGGCAGGCTGCCCAGCCGTTCCAGTCGGCGCTCTTGCTCTCGCGCAGAGTGATGGCGATCATCTTCATGTTCGGGTACGCGGCAAGGACCTTGTCGCCGAGTGCCTTGTACTTGCTGCGGTCAAGCTCACCGGATTCGACGTTGACGTCAACAGTGATCTCGAGGGACTTCTGAACGTCCTCCTCATTTGCGATGGCGACGTCGACATACTTTGCGAGCTCACGCATGACCTCGGCGGCGCGCACGCCGTACTTCCAGAGGTTCTTGCGGTAGTTGAGGTCGCAGGACACAATGATGCCGCGCTTCTTTGCTTCCTTGACAGACTCGAGAGAAAGCTCCTTCGCGCTCTCGCTGATAGCCGGGGTGATGCCGGTGATGTGGAACCAATCGACGCCCTCAAAGGCCTTGTCCCAGTCGATATCGCCGGGCTTGGCAAGCGCGATGGAGGAATACTCACGGTCGTACACGACCTTGCTGGGCAGCTGGTTTGCGCCCGGCTCAAGGTAGTATATGCCCATGCGTCCGCCGCCGCGGACAATGCGGCCGGTGTCAACGCCGAACTTGCGCAGATCCTTGATGCACTCGTCAGCAATAGCGTTCTTCGGCAGAACAGTCAGGTAGCTGACGTCCATGCCGTAGTTCGCCAGGGAGACCGCAACATTTGCCTCGCCGCCGCCGAAGGTGGCCTCGAGCATCGGGGTCTGGAAGAAGCGCTCCTGTCCGGGAGCCTTAAGTCTGAGCATTATTTCGCCAAAAGTAAGAACCTTCATTTAATTTACCTCCCGATCATTTCTGAAGAAGATGCACGGCAAAGCCGCCTATCTCTTTCTTGAAGTAAACAGCCTTGATGTTGTCCTTATCCTTGACGGAGTCCATATCCAGCTCGTAGCCGCGGCGCTCCATCTCGGCGATAGCGGGGATCATCTTGTTGGTGCGGATGGCGATGTGGCCGTTCGCGCCCTTGAACATGGTTTTCATGACCTCGACGCCGGTGGAGGCGAAGTTGGAGGAGTTGCCCTGCTTGACGTTGAAATCAAAAGCGTCGCTGAAAGCGTTGCAGACGTCCATCGCGGCGTCGGCGTCGGGAGTGTTGATGCCGATGTGCGCGACCTCGAAGCCGAGCAGAGTCTTGCGTGCTTCCTTGCACAGCGCGGTGATCTTATCGAAGTTGCCGGCTGCGATATCGGCCTTCGGGCAGATCCAGCTGCCGCCGACCGCGTGGATGTACGGGGAGGAAATGAACTCGGCCAGGTTCTGGGCGTTGACGCCGCCGGTCGGGATGAACTTCACGCCGCCGAAGGGGCCAGCCAGGGACTTGATCGCGCTCAGGCCGCCGTAAACATTGGCGGGGAAGAACTTCAGGACCTTGAGGCCGTGCTTGAGAGCCATCATGATCTCGGTAGGAGTGACGCAGCCGGGGGTAACGGGAATACCGTTGTCGCAGCACCATGCGACGGTCTCTTCGTCATAGCCGGGGGAGACGATGAACTTTGCGCCGCACTCGACGGCGAGCTTGCACTGCTCAAGATTGATGACCGTGCCGGCGCCGACGACCATGTCGGGGCACTCCTGCGCAACGGCCTTGATGGAATCGGCAGCGGCGGCGGTACGGAAGGTGATCTCCATAACGTCAATGCCGCCGGCGAGCATCGCCTTGGCAGTGGGAACAGCGTCCTTCGCGTCCTCAAGGACTACCACGGGGACGACGCCGGACTGAGCCAGTCTTTTCAATACATCCATTTTTTATTCCTCCTGTTGTAATGGTTATATATTGCTAAATTAAAGGAAATACAATATAATACTTGCTGCACAAACACAGATATTCCCGGTTCGTAAACCGGTTAACGAGGTGCAGCTTATGGATAATCAGAAAATTTTGCAGCAGTTTATCGACAGCTTTCAGGACAATGCGATCCGCAGTCGGAGCTATTACCCGGAGTTCCGCCGCAGATGGGAAAAGGTGATATGCCGTGCCGCCGAGAGCGATGAGGTCTATTTCGACACCGCCTCGGATTCCATTTTCACCGTTGAGCACAGCTTTGCGGGAATAGAAACCGGTTTCCATTTCGACCAAGCGAAAATAGCCGAGTGGTATCAGAAGGACCTCAAGGACAAGCACGTCGTCTTTAAGCCGCAGAAGCTGAAGCACGACAAGCAGGGGCTGCATTTCCATGAGTACACCTGCAGCTACGACCCGAACGCGGCGGAGACGACGCTCAACGACGAGAACCGGAACATCATCGCCGCGGCTATGCCGGAGCTTCCCGCGCGGCTTCAGATCGTCTACGGAAACAAGTGGGTCGACGGACGCTTCAACGCGCTTCTGAAAACACGGCTTTCTATCTATCTTATAGACACGGACTATGTCCCCGCGTTTCTTGCGACACCTCTCGAAGTCTGTCTTTACCTTTTCCTCATGGACTACTGTATTATAAAAGAAAACTACACAAAGGTCAAGGATGAAGATTTGAAGCAGTTCCTCCATATCTTCAAGGCCTCGCCCATGCTCAGAATAAAAAAGCTTCTCTGAGGAACTGAAAAGCCGGATTCTTCTTCACCCTCCCACGGAAAACGCGGGAGGGTGAATTTTTGGTTTATCTGAGCTTATTTACACCAAAGGTGTCCATGTCGTCAAAGGCCTGGTTCTCGCCGCCCATCGCCCATATGAAGGTGTAGTTCGAGGTGCCGCAGCCGGCATGGAGCGACCATGACGGGGAAATGACGGCCTCGTAATTCTGCATGACGAGGTGGCGGGTCTGCCGGGGCTGACCCATCAGGTGCAGGACGACCTCTCCCTCGGGGAGGTTGAAGTAGGTGTATATCTCCATTCTGCGCTCATGGGTGTGCGGGGGCATGGAGTTCCACACGCTGCCCGGAGCGAGCTGGGTAAGCCCCATTGAGAGCTGGCAGGTCTCCAGAACATCGGGGTGGATGAACTGGTTGATGACGCGCTCGTTGGAGTTTTCCTTGCTGCCGCAGGGGCGCTTGTTGGCGTCCTTGATGGAGATGAAGGTGGTCTTGCAATCCTTGTGCGCGGGTGCGGAGACAAGGTAGAAGCGCGCGGGCTGCTCCTTGTCATTGCTGCCGAACACGACGGACTTCGTGCTGCGGGAGATATACAGGCAGTCCTCAAAGCCGAGCTCGTACTTCACGCCGTCGGCCTCTATCCAGCCCGCGCCGCCGAGGTTAAAGACACCGGCTTCACGGCGCTCAAGGAAGAAGTTCGTGCCGAAGTTTGCCCAGACGTCGATGCCCTTGTCGATAGGCAGAGCCTCGTTCACGGGCATGATGCCGAGAACGACCATACGGTCAACATGAGAGTAGACAGCCTGCACGGTATCGGGCTGATAAAGGTCCTGGATAAGGAACTCTTTTCTCAGCTCCTCCGTGGTATAACGCTTTACATCTTCGGGATGTGCTGAATAACGGATATCCATTTATAAGCCTCCAGATATTAGCCCACAAGGCCGAGTGCCTGAGGAATGCACATGGACAGCCAAGGCACGTAGGTGATGAGGGTCAGGCAGATGAGAATAACTGCGAAGAACGGCAGCAGCATCTTGATGATCTGCTCGATCTTGACCTGATGCACGCGGCAGCCGGCGAACAGGATAGCGCCGACAGGGGGAGTCAGGGTACCGACACAGAGGTTCATGACCATCATAAGGCCGAAGTGAACAGGGCTCATGCCCCAGGTCTGCACTATGGGCAGGAAGATCGGGGTGAAGATCAGGACTGCGGGAGTCGGGTCCATGAAGCAGCCGACGATGAGCAGGATGATGTTCATGATGAGCAGGATGACGTACTTGTTGGTGGTGAAGCCAAGGATCGCGCTTGCGACGAGTGCGGGGATGTGAGTGTAGCTCATGACGTAGCCCATGATGCCGGACACGCAGACGAGGTACTCAATGACCGCGGTGGTCTTGACGCTGCTCCAGATGACCTTGGGCAGATCCTTGACGGTGATGTTGCGGTAGATAAAGCTGAGGATCAGGGAGTAAAGAACTGCGATAGCGGAGCCCTCGGTCGCGGTGAAGATACCGCCGAGGATACCGCCGATAACGATGACGATCATCAGCAGGCTGGGGATGCCGTCCCACAGGGTCTTGAGGACGAACTTTGCGGTGTACTTTTCGGTGCTGACGTATCCGCGCTTCTTGGCCATGACGCCAGCGACGATCATGCAGCCGAGACCCCAGAGGATGCCGGGGATGTAGCCTGCCATGAACAGAGCCGCGATGGAAACGGAACCGGCGACGGTGGAGTAGACGATCATGATGTTGCTGGGCGGGATCATCATGCCGGTCGGGCCGGAGGCGATGTTGCAGACCGCTATGTATTCATCGGAGTAGCCATCTTCCTTCTCCATAGGTCCGAGGATGCCGCCCATTGCGACAGCCGCGGCAACGCCGGAGCCGGACATTGCGCCGAAGAGCATGTTAGCAACTATGTTGGTCTGAGCAAGTGCGCCGGGCAGACGGTGCGCAACGAGCTTTGCGCAACCGACGAGACGGCGGGCGATACCGCCGGTGTTCATGATGTTGCCGGCGAGCACGAAGAAGGGTATTGCCAGCAGCGAGAAGGAGTTGACGCTCTGGAACATCTTCTGTGCGGAGATGGTGAGGAAGCCCTGGTTCGGCATAATGATGAACAGAGCCGCGGCGCTGCCGAGACCGATGCTCAAGCCGATCGGGAAACCGAAAGCGAGAGTAACGAAGATAAGGGCGATCATTACGATGCCCGCAATGGCTGTAACTGTCATTTCTGTCTACCTCCTGTCATGCGGTACCGGAGAGCTCATCGCCGTGGGTACGGGTGCCATGATTGTAGTTGTTGATGGCACGTGCGCAGTTGTAGACTGCGTAGTACAGAGTGATGACGCCGGTAAAGGGAACGGAGGCATACAGGATCGCCTTGGAAACATGCAGGGACGGGTCAACCTGGACAGCCTGCTTTGCGGTATAGAGCCAGCCGCCCCACACGCAGATGAGAAGAATGAACGCGAACAGGAAAATGTTGGTGATGACCTCGACGATCATGTACATTTTCGGGGAGAACTTGTCCTTCAATATATCAATGGCAAGGTGCTCACGGCTGCCGTAGACGTAAGCGCTGCCAAACATAATCATCCAAACGAACAGGTACTGGGAGAGAGCTTCGGAAATTGCGCTGGGTGCATTGAACACGTATCTTGCGATGACCTGGTAGCAGACCAGGACTGTCATAACGGCAAGGGTCGCGGTGCCGAGCACTTCGAGTATCTTGTCGACTATGAATTTTATTTTGTCGAATACTTTCACGGAGTGGCCTCCTTCTGACTTTTTAAAAACGGCCCACAGACGTGCTGCGGGCCGTTATAACGCGGGAACTAAATATTATAAGTAGTGGTCTGCTGCTTAGCGCTCGGAAACGATCGCTTCGTAAACAGCCTTGGTCATGTCGGTGCGGTTAGCAACGTCATTGATCAGATCCTGGCAGAGAGCCTGGAAAGCGGGGACATCAGCGTCGGAGAAGATAACGCCCTTCTCAGCAGCCTTTGCCTCGTAGTCGGAGCGGAGCTCTGCGCAGAGGTTGAACATGTAAGCGATGGACTCGGATGCGCACTTCTTGAGGGCTTCCTGATCCTCAGCGGACATGGAGTCGAACACCTTTGCGTTGATGCACAGCTCATCGGGGATCATGAGGTGGCCGGTTCTGTTGTAGTAAGGAGCAACTTCGTACTGAACGAGGTCGACGTAGGTGATGATGTTGTTCTCAGCACCGTCGAGGGTACCGGTCTGGATCGCGGAGTAAACGTCGCCCTGTGCCATTGCAACACCAACGCCGCCCATAGCGTTCATCATAGCGATGCAGGTGTCAGAACCCATAACGCGGATCTTCATGCCGGCGAGCTCTTCAGGAGTGGTGACAGCCTTGTCACGGGTGTAGAGGTTACGTGCGCCGAGGGAGTAAGCGGAGAGAACGACGAAGCCGTGGTCACGAGTGGTGGCGAACAGGTCATCCAGCTTGCCGGACTCGAAAACCTTCTGCTGGTGCTCGATGCTGTCGTAAACGTAAGGAGTGCCGAGTATAGCGAAGTCAGGAACGTAGGTCTCGATGATGGAGTTTGCAACGAGGGTCATGTCGAGAGCGTCCATAGTGCACTGCTCGAGGGTCTGCTGCTGGTCGCCGAGCTGAGCATCGGGATAAACTTCGATGGAGTAACGGCCCTCGGTGGCGTCATACAGATCGTCGCTGAGCTTCTGAAGGGTCTTTGCTTCAGGATTCTCGATGGTCTGGTTGAATGCGCACTTCAGAACGGTCTGGCCGACCTTTGCGCCGTCGGTTGCTGCGGCGTCAGCAGGAGCTGCATCGGTAGCAGTGGTGGTGTCTGCTGCGGGAGCGCTGGTAGCAGGCGCTGCGGACTGGCCGCATGCGCACAGTGCGAATACCATGCACAGTGCGAGGAGCATTGCGAGAACAGATTTGACGTTTTTCATTATCTTTCCTCCATAATGAATTTTATATACAGGCAGATCTCTCTGCCGGTAACACAAGTAGATTTTTTGCGCGAGAGCGGTGTTAAGATTCCGTTAACCCCGACAAGGTTTTCGACAAGGTTCACCAAAAACATGTCTGTTTCGTCAAGATAACGGTTTCGTAAACCGGTTTATAAAAAGGGCCTAAAATAATTCCCCATAAGCGAGGAATTATTTTCACCTTTCAAACAGCATCACATCATGAAATGATGTGGAAACGGCCGGCCGTTTCGGAAGTTTCTGATTTTCTTTTTTATTTATTTGCCTTGCCGGCGGTGGTGGATTCTCTTATAATAATAGAGGACGGAACTATTTCCTCTGCGGGAGGTTCGGCTGAGCTTCCGTTTATTCTATCGAGCAGGAGCCTTGCCGCTCTCGCTCCGATCTCGCCCGTGCTGAGCGCCACCGCAGTTATCCCGGGGTCTGCGATCTGAAGCCAGTCCCAATCGTCAAAGGTGCACAAGCCAAGCTCCGCGCCTGCCTTAACGCCCAAGAACTTCATCGCCGTAAGGATACGCTGGGTCGTCGTGCCGTTGGCGGAAAGCACCGCTACGCGCTCGCCCTCGTGCTTTCCGAGGAAATCACGCAGGCTGTCAACGCAGCTATTGGGATGCTCGCAGTCTATCTCGTATATCTCCGGTGCCGCGCCGTTCTCTATGACGGTCTCGGCATAGCCCTTGCATCTGAGCTCTCTAGGAGCTATCCTTGCTATCGTTTCTGAGAAGAAGGCCACATGCTTATAGCCTTGGGAAAGGAGCAGGCGAGTGCACTCTGCCGCGTTTTCCCGATTGCGGCTGCATACCGTGTCGATAAGCCCCGGCTCCATCAGCGGCCTGTCCGCGAGCACCAGAGGGATGCCGCGACCCTGAAGCTCAAGCAGGTATTCATCGTTACTGCCGCAGGTGTTGACGATAAGCCCGTCCACCCGGTTATCAAGGAAGCCCCGAAGAGCTCTCTTCTCACGGCGGGCGCTTTCGCGGCTGTCGGCAAACAGCACCTGATAGCCCGATTCCTCGCACACCGAGGTGATACCTTTGAGCAGGAGCGCCGAGAAGGGACTGCTGACGTCTCCGATAACGCAGCCGATAAGCATCGTCCTGCTGGACTTGAGCCGCTGCGCCGAACGGTCGGGGTGATAGTTGAGCGCCGAGACCGCCGCCGAGATCTTCTCCTTAGTCTCCGCCGACATGTTCTCATACTTGCCGTTGAGGAAGCGCGAGATCGTCGTCTTAGAAACTCCGCAGTAGCTTGCGACCTGATTTATAGTAACTTTCTTTTCTGATTGAGCGTCCATTGTTTACCACTAAATTAACAATTCTGTAATAAGTTTAGCATCAGGTTTTCGTTTTGTCAACCGGTTTCCAAGCATCTTGGTGACGTGATACTGTACAGAATTTTCACCTCATTTTGCAGCACTTTCCACAAACGGCGTGTTTTGACCCCGTTTTTGCGCCTCAAAAGTCAAAACCTTCCGCAGCGGTGAAACAATCTCCGCCGCCGCGCGTCATATCCGGCATGGGCAGAATTCTTTCCTTGTTTTTCGCTGCATATATTGATATAATATACTGTAATTAACCTGGAACAGTTTGCCAAATTCACGCTTCCATCAATTGATGGTAAGGAGGAAAAAATATGATAAGCTTCAACGTGCCTCCCTGCACCGGGAACGAAATGAAATATATCGAGCAGGCCATCGCCTCGCACAAGATCTGCGGCGACGGCAGCTTCACCAAGAAGTGCAACGCATGGCTCGAACAGCGCTTTGACGCGAAGAAGGTGCTCCTCACCACCAGCGGCAGCACCGCCCTTGACATGGCGGCGCTCCTGTGCGGCCTTGAGCCGGGAGACGAGGTCATCCTCCCGAGCTTCACCTTCTCCAGCACCGCGAACTCCTTCGTCCTCGCCGGGGCAAAGCTCGTGTTTGTTGACATCCGCCCGGACACGATGAACATTGACGAGACTCTTATCGAGCGCGCCATCACCGAGAAGACGAAGGTCATCTGCGTCATGCACTATGCCGGCGTCGCCTGTGAGATGGACACGGTAATGGACATTGCCCGCCGCCACAAGCTGCTGGTCGTTGAGGACGCGGCGCAGGGCATTATGGCAAGCTACAAGGGCAAGGCCCTCGGCACGATCGGCGACTTCGGCTGCTATTCCTTCCATGAGACGAAGAACTATTCCATGGGCGAGGGCGGCGCCATCGTCATAAATAACCCCGATTATATCGAGCAGGCCGAGATACTGCGCGAAAAGGGTACCAACCGCGCCAAGTTCTTCCGCGGTCAGGTCGATAAGTACACCTGGGTCGGCTTCGGCGACAGCTATCTTCCGAGCGAGCTGAACGCGGCCTACCTCTGGGCACAGCTCGAAATGGCGGATGAGATAAATAATGACCGTCTGCATAGCTGGCGCGAGTATGACAAGGCCTTCAAGCCCCTTGAGGCTGAAGGCAAGCTCTGCCTGCCCACGGTTCCCGACGGCTGCGTACACAACGCGCATATGTATTATATCAAGTGCAGGGACCTTGCCGAGCGCACCGCACTCATAAGCTTCCTGAAGGAGCACGATATCCTTGCCGTGTTCCACTATGTTCCGCTGCACTCCGCCCCCGCCGGTGAGCGCTTCGGCCGCTTTGACGGCGAGGATAAATACACCACCGCTGAGTCCGACAGGCTCCTGCGCCTGCCGATGTACTATGGCCTGACCGCCGAGGACCGCGGCCGCGTCATCGCAGCGGTCAAAGAGTTTTACGGTGAGTGAGCCATGATCTCATTTAAGCCCTGCGACCTGCCGGTCATCACCGGCGACAAGGTCACGCTCCGCCCCATAACAGACGCCGATACCGACCTCATCGTCCGCTGGCGCAACGATCCCGCCGTGGAGCAGTTCTTCATCTTCCGCGAGCCATTCACGCCGGAGATGCACCGCAATTGGCTGCGGACAAAGGTCGAGACGGGAAAGGTCATCCAGTATATCATTGTCGATAACTCGGACGGCAAGAGCGTCGGCAGCGTGTATTTCCGGGATATCGACCCGGCAAATGACAGCGCGGAATACGGCATTTTCATCGGTGAGGCCAGCGCCCGTCACCGCGGCATCGGCACAGTCACAGCCCGCATGTTTGTCGATTTCGGGCTCAACACCCTGCACCTGCACAGGATCAGCCTGCGCGTCATCGGCGGAAACGACGTCGCCCGCCGCAGCTATGAAAAGGCCGGCTTTGCGACCGAGGGCGTTTTCCGCGACATGGTCAAGCTTGACGGAGAGTTCCGCGACGTTGTGTTCATGTCCATACTCTCGGAAAGGAGCGGCAAATGAAAAAGGTTTCTTTCGTGATCCCCTGCTACCGCTCCGCGAACACGATAGGCGTCGTTGTCGACGAGATACGTGATACTATGCCCACGCTCCCGGAGTATGATTATGAGATAATTCTGGTCAACGACTGCTCCCCGGATAATACCCTTGAAGTCATCTCCGCGCTCGTGCGCTCCGACAGCCGCATTACCGCCGTCGACCTCGCGAAGAACTTCGGCCAGCACGCGGCACTCATGTCGGGCATAAGCCACAGCGCGGGGGACTTTGTTGTCTGCCTTGATGACGACGGCCAGACCCCTGCAAACGAGGTCGGCAAGCTCCTCGCGCGCCTTGAGCAGGACGACTGCGACGTCGCTATGGCCTCGTATGAGCATAAGCAGCATTCAGCCTTCCGCAATTTCGGCACGAAGCTCAATAACCGCATGACCGAGATCATGCTCGGCAAGCCCCGCGACCTGAGTATGACGAGCTATTTTGCAATAAAACGCTTTATCGTCGACGAAATGCTCAAGTATAAAAACTGCTTCCCGTATCTGGACGGGCTCATTCTGCGCTGCACACGCAGGATCCGCACTGTTCCGGTGCAGCACCGCGCGCGCATGGAGGGTTCCTCCGGTTATACTCTCGGCAAGCTCTTCGCACTGTGGATGGACGGCTTCACGGCCTTTTCCGTCAAGCCCCTGAGACTGGCAAGCATATTCGGCGCGTTCACCGCCTTCGCCGGGTTTATCTATACTATCGTAATTATAATCAAGCACTTCATTTACAGCGATATCCCCATGGGCTGGAGCTCCACTATGGCTCTCCAGCTTATCCTCGGCGGCGTGATCCTGCTGGTTTTAGGTCTCGTCGGCGAGTATATCGGGCGCATCTATATGTGCATCAACGCCGCTCCCCAGTATGTGGAGCGCAGCGTGATACGCCGCGGGGACGGCGAATAAAACCGGAGAGCTCACATGTATAACAAGGATTCGATTTTGATACTCGGTGCCGGGATCTATCAGGTGCCGCTGATAAAGAAGGCCCAGGAGATGGGGCTGCGCGCGATAATAACGAGCATCCCCGGCAACTACCCTGGCTTTGCCGCCGCCGATAAGGTCTATTACGCGAACACCACCGACAAAGACGCGGTGCTCGATATCGCCCGCTCCGAGCGCGTCGCCGCCGTGACCACGACCGGTACCGATGTCGCAGTTTCCTCCATCGGGTATGTCTGCCGCGAGCTTGGTCTGTGCGGGATAAGCGAACAGGCCGCGCGCGTGCTTACCGACAAGGCACTTATGAAAGAAGCCTTCGTAAACGGCGGCGTGACGACGGCGGAGTTCCGCCGGGTGGAGAGCTACGAGGAAGCCGTCGCCGCGGCAAAGGAGCTCGGCCTGCCGGTCATGCTCAAGATCGTCGATAAGTCCGGCAGCAGAGGTATAACCAAAATAACCGACCTTTCCCGTATGCGCGAAGCGTATGATTACGCCCTCGCCGCGACGGACGCCGACCACATGGTCGTCGAGCGTTTTGTCGACGGCCGGGAGGTCGGCATCGACGCTTTGGTGCAAAACGGCAGGCTCCTGCTGATGCTGCCCCATGAGAAATATGTCTATCATTCCGGCCACACCGGTATTCCCATCGGCCACTTCTGTCCGATGGAGGTCTCCCCGCGCCTGAATGAAAATATGCTGCATGAGACGGAGAAGATCATCCGCGCCACCGGTATGGATAACTGCGCGATAAATATCGACGCGATGATCCTCCCCGATGAGAGCGTCAGCATAATCGAAGCCGCCGGGCGCTGCGGTGCGACCGGCATCCCCGAGGTCATCAGCGGCTACACCGGGCGCGACTATTACGCCTGCATCATTGACACCGCCCTCGGCCGCCCGATAGCGCCCTTTGACCTGACGCATGGCACACCGACGGCCTCGCAGCTTCTCTATACCGAGCGCTCTGGCATCCTCCGCGAGATACGCTACCGCTTCGCCGGGCGCGAATATGTGAACGAAAACGCAGTTGTCCCCGGCGCAGGCAAGGTCGAACTCAGCTTCGCCCCGGGCGACGATATCGACGCTTTCCGCAACGGCACGGACAGGATAGGTCAGGCGATCTTTCAGGCCGCGTCGAACGATGAGCTTCAGGCCGCGGTCAAATCTTTCAGAGAAAGTCTCCTCGTGGAGGTCCGCCAATGATATTCGACGAGCTTGTCACCCCCTGCTATATAATCAATGACGAAGAGTACACGCAGAATATCACGCGCTTCAAGGCAGAGTTTGAGAGCCGCTGGAGCGGGCGCGTGCTCTTCGGTTACTCTGTAAAAACCAACAACTTTCCTTACATGCTCAAGACCGCGCTTGCGCACGGCTTACATGCCGAGGTCGTCTCCCCGGATGAATACGCCTTTGCACTGCGCTGCGGCTGCCGGGAGGATAACATCATCTATAACGGCCCGCAGAAGCGGGACACCGTCATTTCCGCCTGTGCCGCCGGGAGCATAGTGAACCTCGATAATCTTGAAGAGGTCGAGCTTGTCTGCGCCGCATTCCGGGACAGCGAGCAAAAAAACGCCGTCGGCCTGCGCGTGAACTATGACATTGAGCGCGACTGTCCCGGCGAGACCACCTGCGTCGGCATCCCCGGCCGCTTCGGCATCTGCCTTGAAAACGGGGACTTTGAAAAGGCTCTCGCCATGCTGCGCGGGAGCGGCATTGAGCTTGTCGGACTGCACCTGCACCAGAGCAGCAAAACGAGGAGCCTCGCGATCTACCGCAGCATCGCCGGGACAGCGGTACAGATAGGTCGGGAATATGGCCTGTCCAAGCTTAAATACGTCGATATCGGCGGCGGCTTCTTCGGCGGGAGCTTTTTTCCCGGAAAGCCCACATACTCCGAGTATGCCGAGACCGTATGCGCCGCGCTGCGCGAGTTTTATTCTCCCGATAAAACCGCGCTCATCCTCGAACCGGGCGCTGCGATCCTCGCAACGTCGATGGATTATCTCACGAGCGTCCTCAACATCCGCGAGGTCAGAGGGCATAGGATTGTGACCGTGGACGGCAGCGTCGTCCACATCAACCCCTTCATGAACCCGCACCCCACGCCGTTTACGATGATAAACCCCGGCGCAGAGAGCACTGAGGAGCAGATAATCGGCGGCAGCACCTGCATGGAGCTTGACCGTTTCTATCCGCGCGATATGAAAAACCTCGCGCAGCATGACAGCAAATTCCTGTTCCATTGCTGCGGCGCGTATATGTCGACGCATAACAGCAGCTTCATAAATGCTGCGCCCAACATCTATCTCAAGCGCGGCGAGGAGTATACGCTCCTGCGCAAAAAGAGCATCGACAGTCTGTTTCCCAAAAAATCTGAAATATAGAGGAACAATGTCTTGAAAAAGAGTATCTCTCTGCGCTATATCGTGCTGCTCCAAGCGGCGGTGATACTGTACACCTGCACCGATATCGCCGCGAAGCTTGCCAGCCGCTATCCGTTTCTGTCCGTGGGCTTTCTGCTCTGCTACGGCGTCGAAATTTTTATTCTCGGCGTCTACGCTATATGCTGGCAGCAGATAATAAAGAAGGTCGACATCTCCGTTGCTTACTCCAACCGCGCCTCGGCCATCTTCTGGTCGACGCTGTGGGCAGCCGTAGTGTTCCATGAGCACATCTCCGTTCAGAATATTATCGGCATCATCGTCATTTTTGCCGGGATATGGATGGTGAACAGAGATGCTTGAACATTGGCTCGCGCTCTTCGGCGCTGTGCTGCTCTCGTCCGTCTCGCAGATGCTTCTCAAGAAGTCGGCGGGGAAGGAGCATAAGAGCGTCATTTTCGAATACCTGAACCCGTGGGTCATCGGCGGCTATTTTCTGCTCGCCGCCTCGACGATCTGCGTGATCTTCGCCTTCAAGGGCGTCGACTTCAAGAACGGCCCCGTGATAGAATCGCTGGGCTTTCCGCTGGTGATGATCCTCGGCAGGATATTCTACGGCGAGAAGCTGACGAAAAACAAGCTTATCGGCATGGGGCTGATAATGCTCGGCGTCGTGATATACTATATATAAGAAACAGAGTGAGATAAATGAGCAAAGTTTCCTTTGTCATCCCGTGCTACCGCTCGGCAAAGACGATCGGCGGCGTTGTGAACGAGATAGAGAGCACTATGGCGCAGCTCGCCTACGAGTATGAGATCGTCCTTGTGAACGACTCCTCGCCGGACGATACCTTCGCGGTCATTTCCGCGCTCGCCGAAGCGGACGGGCACATCACCGCCGTCGACCTTGCCAAGAACTTCGGCCAGCACGCGGCGCTGATGTGCGGCATCAGGCACAGCAGCGGGGATGTTCTCGTCTGCCTCGATGACGACGGCCAGACCCCGGCGGACGAGGTCGGCAAGCTCCTCGAGAAGATCGACGCGGGCTATGACGTCGTCTACGCCTCATATGACCATAAGCAGCATTCGGGCTTTCGCAACTTCGGCAGCCGCGTGAACGCGTGGATGACGGAGATCATGCTCGGCAAGCCCAAAGAGCTGAGCCTCACGAGCTACTTTGCCGCGAAGCGCTTTATCGCCGATGAGATGCTCCGCTATGAAAACTGCTTCCCCTACGTCATGGGGCTGGTGCTGCGCAGCACGAAGAATATCTGCAACGTCCCTGTGAACCATCGCAGCCGTGAGCAGGGTCAGTCGGGCTATACTCTCGGTAAGCTCCTGTCGCTGTGGATGAACGGCTTCACCTCGTTTTCGATAAAGCCCCTGCGCATCGCGACCTATTTCGGTGCGCTCACCGCACTTGCCGGCTTCATCTATGCCCTCATTATCGTCATCCGCCACTTTGCCGTCGGCATGGCACCGCTCGGATGGAGCTCCACCACGGCGCTGCTGCTCATCCTCGGCGGCGTGATCCTGCTGGTTCTCGGCCTCATCGGCGAATATATCGGCCGCATCTTCATGTGCGTCAACGCCTCACCGCAGTATGTGGAGCGCAGCGTTGTAAAGCGTGACGAAGCGCCCTGACACGGCAGTCAATTTTCGTTTTATTAACAGTTTGTTCTTTTTCTCTTCCCTTGTTTCGACAATATTTTCTCTTCCTCGGTGTTAAGATTGTGCTAACAAGAACGGTGGACGTTCTTATTAAGCCACAGCCAGAGAAAGGGAAAGAAGATATGAAATTTGACATTGCAGCGGCGGAACGGGCGCTTGAGCTCGTTGCACAGAACAACGGCGTGACCGTAGAAGAAGTGAGAGAAGAGATCGCCGCGGCGATAAGCCTTGCCTCCGCGCAGGCTTCAGACAGCGACCACAGCGGCACTCCTCCCTCCCCGGAGAGCCTGATAGCATACGCAGCAGAAGAAACAGTAAACCGGATCATGCAGCTTGCATGATCCGGCATTTTTACGTCAGAATATTTTTGCCGAGGTACACGCCCTCGGCAAAAATGGATCTGAATTATTTTTTCGCCTTGTGAGGCGAAAAAACTCTGCGAGGCTTTTGGGGTCTGGACACTGGATATGCTGTTTATATGACCCGGTGTCTTATCTCACGCCGGCTGCTGAGAAAACGCTCTGCGCCGCGGCAAAGGCAGCGTCGCTCCACGGATATGCGCAGTCGGTGCTGCCGGATTCGTCGAGCAGCTCCTGCGCGTTATCCTGCGTGAGGGACTCGCAGCTGGAAGCGACAAGATCCATGCACTCGCCGAACAGGGAGAGCTCGTCCTCCGTCGCAGTGCTCTTCCATGTCTCGACCGCCGCAGCTATACTGTCGGCGTCAAGCGGGGTCTCCGCCGCCCAGTCGAGCAGCATCGCCGCGCATTTTATACCTCTGAGCGAGCATCCGGACGAGCCGGGCTGAACGTCGTTCACCGCGTAGTCGAGCACGACGCCGAGCGCGTCAGAAGATTCCGCGGCGGCTGCCGTATCGGTGCCGGTCGCCGGTGTTTCTACCTCCGGAGCGGGAGTCTCAGCCGCGGGAGTCGGGTCAATGTACACGACCTCGCCCGTGCCCTCTCCGCCGCAGGCGCACAGCGCGAGCGCCATCGAAAGAACCAGAATAAAAGCAAATGTCTTTTTCATTTTATTTCCTCCTTGGGGATATGTGCCGCGGCCTCTCCGCGGCTGGTTCAGTGATACCACCGGGGCAGGGAAAAATCAATATAATTTTTATTAAGAAAGCTGCTGCCGTTTGTAAACAAAGCTCTTGTCGGATATTACAAAATTCTCCCGCTGCCATTGGACAGGTTCTACATTTTGGGAGATTCTGAAAATATGCTTGCAATTTCCGCGCACAGCCCTTATAATGACCGTCGAAAAGATTTTTAAGTTCGGTACAGAGAGACCGGCAAAATCGCTTATAGCATACGGGCGCAGTGCGCCTGTGCTTTTGTGTGTCTTGCCGGATACCGGCAGGGCATTTATTTTTTCGGAAGGGGATACCTCCATGAGACAGAAGGCTCAGATAATGGACGAGGCCGCGCTCGGCAGAGCGCTGATGCGCATATCCCATGAGATCACCGAGAAAAACCGCGGAGTCGATAACGTCGTCCTCGTCGGCATACGCCGCCGCGGCGAACCGATCGCCTGCCGCATACGCGACAACATCAAAAAAATCGAGGGCGTCGAGCCTCCCTGCGGCAGTATCGACATCGGCTTCTACCGGGACGATCTCTCGACCCTTGCCGAAAGCCCGGTCATCCGCAAAGCGGAGCTGCCCTTCGATGTGAACGATAAGGACGTTGTGCTCTGCGACGATGTTCTCTACACCGGGCGCACAGCCAGAGCCGCCATCGAAGCAGTGTTCAGCTGCGGCCGCCCGCGCACGATACAGTTCGCGGTGCTTGTCGACAGGGGGCACCGGGAACTGCCCATCCGCGCGGACTATGTCGGCAAAAACATCCCCACCTCGCACAGCGAGCTTATTGAGGTGCGTCTGCCGGAGTTCGACGGCGAGACGGGCGTGTACCTCATGGCGATCGGCGACAACTAATTTAATACGGTAACACGCGGCTATGCCGCTGGTTATAAATTCAATTAAAAAATCTACAGAGAGAGGTAAATTGAATGAAAGACAAGAAAACCATTGACGGCCCCATTTTTGACGCGCGCGAGCTTGGCACTCCGCGCATGCTCATTCTCGGTCTCCAGCACATGTTCGCCATGTTCGGCGCGACCGTGCTCGTCCCCGCGCTGACCGGGCTTGACGTCGCCACCACGCTGCTGTTTGCCGGTCTCGGCACACTGCTGTTCCACCTGATCACCAAGGGCGAAGTTCCCGCCTTCCTCGGCTCCTCCTTCGCCTACCTCGCCGGTTACTGGGCCATCGCTCCCAACGGCGAAGCCGAGCTGCTGCCTTACGCCTGCTTCGGTGTCGCGGTCTCCGGCCTTATGTACGTCATCCTCGCGGCGATAATCAAGAGCGTCGGCGTGAAGAAGGTCATGCGCTTCTTCCCCCCGATCGTCACCGGCCCGATCATCATCGCCATCGGCCTGATCCTCTCCTCCTCCGCTATCAACAACTGCGAAGCCAACTGGCTCGTCGCGGTCGTCGCGATAGTCGTGGTCGTCGCATGCAACATGTGGGGCAAGGGCATGATAAAGATCATCCCCATCCTCATAGGCGTCCTCACCTCCTACGTTGTCTCCATGATCGTCGACCCCGCTTCCCGCGCTGTCGTTGCGCAGAAGGTCAGTGAAGCGGCATGGATCGGCATCCCCGTTCACAAGGAAGCCACCGTATTCGGCCTGCTCTCCGGCAGCTTCGATTCCGGCATGCTCGTCACCGCCTGCGTCACCATCGTCCCCCTCGCCATCGCGACCATGATGGAGCATGTCGGCGATATCTGCGCCATCTCCTCCACCGTCGGCAAGAATTACATCGTCGAGCCCGGCCTGAACCGCACCCTCATGGGCGACGGCCTTGCAACGACCCTCGCCTCCCTCTTCGGCGCACCTGCGAACACCACCTACGGCGAGAACACCGGCGTCCTCGCGCTCTCCAAGGTCTATGACCCGCGCGTCATCCGCCTCGCGGCGCTCTTCGCGATAATCCTCAGCTTCTGCCCGAAGTTCGCAGCCCTCGTCACTGCAATGCCCACCGCCACCATCGGCGGCGTGTCCATGATCCTCTACGGTATGATCTCCGCCGTCGGCGTGCGCAACGTTGTTGAGAACCGCGTCGACTTCACCAACACCCGCAACGTCATCATCGCGGCGCTCATCCTCGTCCTCGCGCTCGGCATCTCCAACAGCACCGCCGGCGCCGTCCACATCGGCTCGGTCAGTCTCTCCGGTCTCGCCGTCGCGTCCCTCATCGGCATCCTTGTCAACGCCATCCTCCCCGGCAAGGACTACGAGTTCGGCGTCGACATCCAGGGCGACACCTCCGTCAATTTCAAGGTCTGATAAATATAAAAGTAGTAGTGCGCACTGCAAAATGCAGCGCGCACTACTATTTCCTCCCGGCTAATTTCCCCGGGCTCGTGCCGAAGCTCTCGCGGAAGGCGCGGTGAAACGCGGAGTAATCCGCAAAGCCGCTCTCAGAAGCCGCCTTGCCCGCGCTCACGCCCTCGCGTATGAGCCGCGCGGCGTTCATGAGCCGTTTCTGCCGTATATACGCATGCACCGTACTGCCGGTCTGCGCCTTGAACAGGCGCATGAAATGATAGCGGCTGAGAAACACCCGCTCTGCAAGCGCATCCACGGTCAGCTCCTTGCGGAAATTCTCGTTTATGTAGGACAGCGCCTGCTGTATCTTCGCGTCGCACGCGGACTGCCCGGCGCGCGGCTCCTCGGCCTCGGCAAGCCGGCTTATCTGTATGAGAAGCTGGATGATGAGCGTCTCGCGCAGCGTCTGCGCACCGAAAAGCTCATCCCCGGCGGCGCGCTCGTAGGCCGCGATAGCCGCCTTGAGTGCTTCTATCTGCCCGGCGTTCGGCGTCAGCAGATGGCGGGAGCGCTTATCTGCAAGCTCGAAGCTGTCGAACAGCCCCGCGCCCGGCATACTGCGCTCGAAGTGCCCGCGGTCGAGATAGATTATTATCCGCTCATAGGGCACGCTCTTGTCGATCTCGGCCTTGTGTATAGTATGGTGCCCGACGAGCAGCACATCCCACGGGCGCAGCTCATAGCTGCTGCTCTCGACACGGTAATCCACCTTGCCGGAAATAAGTATGATGAGCTTATCGAACTCATGAAAATGAAAGTCCAGCTCCTGCCCGGCAGTGTCCTTGAGATGGAAATAATGATAGCTCTCGCGCAGATATCCGGCTCTGTTTATAGCAGTTTCCACAGCGTTCACCTCCGTTAAATATTATACAGCACTTTATGCAATGTTTCAAGCACGCGGTACAATTTACTTTGCAAATCGAGCGAATATAATATACCACATAATTTCGTAAAGGGGTGTCCGCCATGAACAAATCAGAATCCTTCTTCAAGCGCTATTGGTTCATAATCTCCATGCTCGTCGGCATCGTCGCCGGCTGCATCGTCGGCGCGGTATGGCCGGGAGCGACCGCTCTTGAGCCGCTGGGCACGGTGTTCATAAACATGATGTTCTGCGTTGTGGTGCCGATGGTGTTCTGCTCCATCTCCTCCGCCATCGCGAACATGGGCAGCGCGAAGCGCGCGGGCAAGGTGCTCGGCGTCACGGTCGCGGTGTTCGCGGTCACGGCGGCTATCGCGGCAGTACTGATGTACATAGTCGTGCGCATATTCCCGCTTGTTCAGGGCACCTATGTTGTCACTGAGGGCGAGGTCGGCTCGACGCTCGGCGTGGCGGATATGATAATCAACTTCTTCACCAAGCCCGACTTCACGGAGCTTCTCAGCCGCAGAGCCATTCTGCCCCTGATCGTCGCGGCGATAATCTTCGGCTTCGGCATCCAGATGGCCGGCGGCCCCGCGACCAAGACCGCACAGCTGCTTGAGGACATCACCAACTGCATCATGAAAACCGTCAAGATCATCACCTACTATGCGCCTATCGGCTTCTTCGGTTTCTTCGCATACCTCGTCGCAAGCTACGGTCCCTCCCTCATCGGCGACTACAGCCGCACGCTTATCATCTATTACATCATGTGCTTTGTGTATATGCTTGTCTCCTCCCCGATATACGCCCGCTTCGGCGGCGGCAAGGGAGCTGCCAAGGTCATGTTCAAGCACCTGTTCGCCCCGGCCATGACGGCCTTCGGCACCTGCTCCTCCGTTGCGACCATCCCGACCAACATGGAAGCCGCCGACGACACCGGCATCTCCAGCGACGTGCGCGACATCGTCCTGCCTATGGGCGCAACGATGCACATGGACGGCTCCGCGATGAGCGCGATAGTCAAGGTCGCGTTCCTGTTCGGCATCTTCGGTCAGGACTTCGGCACCTGGCAGGCGATACTCGCGATAATCGTCGCGGTATTCTCCTCTGTCGCAATGTCCGGCATTCCCGGCGGCGGCGGTACGGGTGAGCTCGTTGTCTGCTCCATCTTCTTCCCCGATCAGCTGGCCATCGCCTACCCGATAGCCATCGCCCTCGGCAACCTCGTCGATCCTCCCGCCACTATGGTCAACGCCGCCGGGGACTACGTCGTCTCCTTCATCGTCTCCCGCTATGTCGACGGCAAGGATTGGCTCCAGAAGCAGCTGCATAAGGATACCGTCTCCGCTGAATAAAGCGGCAGCAACAAAAACTCAGGCGCACCTAAATGGTACGCCTGAGTTTTTTCATTCCTCTTTATTGCCGCAGAGCTTATCGGCACAGCTCTGAAGCCGCGTCATCAGCCGCTCAAGCGCTGCATTCAGCGGCGGGGCAGCCTTCGCGACGAGCTTCATCCAGAGCCTTTCGACGGTGTATATGCGCAGCAGATCAATGAGCGTACACGCGACGTATATCGCGAGAACCGATATGAGCACGTACAACGGCAGCGTGGAAGAGACATAGTGCTCCGGCATGTGAAGCAGCGTCTCCCAAAGATAGGGGCGGAAAATGAAATTATCATGGATGAGATAGACGCCGAAGCACGCGGAGGCGGCAATGTTGACAGCGCGGTTGTAAAAAGGCTCGCGGTTGAGAAAGTACAGGAACAGCTCAAGGGCGACCACAAAATCAAAGATACCGTTCTGCTTGGCAAAGATGGCGCTGTTTGCAAGCAGCGCGCTGCTGCCGATGTATTTCCCCGCAAGATTGATAAGTATGTCCGAAAGAAGGAGCAGCAGAAATGCCAGAAGCGCGCGGATAAGGTGACGTTCTGCCGTGTGCCGCCCCGGCACATAATAGCGGCGGATATATCCGGATATCAAGTACAGCGCCACAAACCAACCCATTATATTATAGCCGTAATCGGCAGCAAAGAACGTGGCGAGCACCGACCACAGCAGCACCAGTAGTACGATAAGCCTAAACAGAGTCTCGCGCCTGACCGACGCGATAAAGCTGTTGAGGAAGGGCGAGAGCAGCATCAGCATGATATAGCACGTCGCAAACCAATAGCGGGAATAGGTGACCGGCAGCAGCGATTTTATGATGTCGGCCGCGCCGAGCGGCTCTGTCGGGGTGAGCACCGTAAGAAACAGGATCAGGCACAGCACGGAATAGAACCATATCTGTCCCCACAGCTTCATCAGCCGTTTCAGATCGGTGCCGGAGGCGGACACAAAGTAGCCCGAAATGAGCACAAAGCCCATGACCCCCGCCGTGCTGAGCAAAGTGACGCCCTCAGTGAAGTATTTATTAAAGCTATAGACGCGCTCTATGCTTTCAAAGCCGTGACCGCCGCAGTGGCTGAAAACGATCATCAGCATACAGAGTATGCGCATAAGCTCAAGGTTCGAATTTCTTTTTTTCTCTGCCATAGATAAGCCCCCGCAAATAAAAGTTGACGGTACTGCGTATTTATTTTATTATACCTTATAGAGAGGGCAATGTCCATAGTCGACACGCAGGACAGCGATACCGTTAGTCTATCCGAAGCTTTCTTATCTTTCTAATTTTTTTCTTAAAACCTTGGAATAGAATAAAGCCAAGCTGAAATGAGTCAGGAAAAAGGAGAAGGAAAAATGAACAAGACACTCAAAAACATTCTTATCGCATTGCTCGTAATCGTCATCATCGGCGCTGCCATCGGCGGCTATTTCATCTACCGCTACAAGACCAACTACATAGGTGCGGACGCCGCGCTGAACATCGCGCTTGAGGATGCGGATACCACCGTCACTATGATCTACTCTGACGACGTTGAATTTGAAAAGACCCGTCACTCTGCGTGGTACGAGGTTGAGTTTGACACTCATCAGAACGAGTATGATTATATTATCGACGCTATCACCGGCGAGATACTCAACAGCAGCATCAAGCCTCAGGACTGATATAAAGACCTGAAAAATGCTCGCGCCGCAATTGCGGTGCGAGCTTTTTTACGTTTATTATCTATTTTTCATGACGTTCTTCATTCTCAGGCTGTGGTCGAGAATGCTCTTGCGCAGGCGGAGGTTCTTCGGCGTGACCTCGAGCAGCTCGTCATCAGCAAGGAACTCAAGGCACTGCTCAAGGCTGAGCTGTCTCGGCGGGACGAGGCGCAGCGCCTCATCGGAACCGGAAGCACGGGTGTTCGTCAGGTGCTTCGTGCGGCAGACGTTTACGGGGACATCGTCGCTCTTCTGCGTGACGCCTATGACCATACCGGCATAGACCTTAGTACCCGGCGTGATGAACATCGCGCCGCGCTCCTGCGCGTTCCAGATTCCGTATGCAACGGCCTCGCCAGTCTCCCACGCGATGAGGGAGCCGGTGCTGCGGCGGGCAATATCGCCCTTGTAGGGCGCATACTTCTCGAACACGGAGGCAAGGATGCCCTCACCCTTGGTGTCGGTAAGGAACTCGTTGCGGTAGCCGAACAGCCCGCGGGACGGAACGAGGAATTCCATCTTCATGCGGTTGCCGGCGGGGGTCATTTCAAGGAACTCGCCCTTGCGCGCACCGAGCTTCTCCATGACGGAGCCCATGCAGTCCTGCGGCACATCGACAACGACGCGCTCGATAGGCTCGCACTTCTGCCCGTCGATTTCCTGATACAGCACACGCGGGGGAGACACCTGGAACTCATAGCCCTCGCGGCGCATCGTCTCGATAAGTATGGACAGGCTCATTTCGCCGCGGCCTGCGACGTTGAAGCTGTCGGTGCTGCTGCCGATCTCGGAGACGCGGAGGGAAACGTCCTTGAGCGTCTCGCGGAAAAGGCGGTCGCGTATCTGACGGGAGGTGACGAACTTGCCCTCGGTACCTGCAAAGGGGCTGTCGTTTACGGAGAAGGTCATTTCCAGCGTCGGCGCGCCGATCTTAACGAACTCTATCGGCTCGGCAAAGCCTCTGGCACAGATAGTGTCACCGATGGTGACATCGCCTATACCGCTCATCGCGATGATGTTGCCCGCGCCCGCCTCGGTCACGGGGACTCTGTTGAGTCCGTCAAACTGGTAGAGCGACACGGCCTTTGCCTTCATGGGCGGCTCGTCCTGATTGTGGTAGTTGCAGACCTCGATCTCCTGGTTCTGCTTTATCACGCCGCGCTCGATGCGCCCGATGGCAATACGGCCGACGTATTCGTTATAGTCGATACTGCTGACAAGCATCTGGAAGGGCTTGTCAAGATCCATGCTCGGCGCGGGGATGTAGTCAAGGATCGTGTCGAACAGCGGCTTGAGGTCGGTGCCGGGAACGTCGGGGGAGTAGCTCGCTGTGCCCTGCCTGCCGGAGCAGAAGAGCATCGGGGAATCAAGCTGCTCGTCGGTCGCGTTGAGGTCGATGAGCAGTTCGAGCACTTCGTCTATGACCTCGTGGATGCGCTGGTCGGGACGGTCTATCTTATTGACGACGACAATGACGCGGTGGCCGAGCTCCAGCGCGCGGCTGAGCACGAAGCGCGTCTGCGGCATCGGGCCCTCTGCGGCGTCGACCAGCAGGATAACACCGTTGACCATCTTGAGTATACGCTCCACCTCGCCGCCGAAGTCGGCGTGACCCGGGGTGTCGACTATGTTTATCTTCGTGTCGCCATACCACACGGCGGTGTTCTTCGCCATGATGGTGATGCCGCGCTCTCGTTCGAGATCGTTCGAGTCCATAACGCGCTCCACGACCTCCTGGTTCTCGCGGTAAACGCCGGACTGCTTGAGCATTTCATCGACAAGAGTGGTCTTGCCGTGGTCAACGTGTGCAATAATGGCGACGTTTCTAAGCTTATCCATATCTATCAGTGCTCCCTTGCTGCGTCCGCATAGCTGCGGTCAAAATTTCTTTGTACTATTTTCAACACAAAATGAAATTTTAACACTGCTCTTCGCCTTTTGCAATACTTATATAAATGAAATTTACAAAAAAGTCCTTCTTATTGAAATAATTCTCCCGCCGTGATAGAATCAAGACAGCCCGAAAACAGAAATACGGAGAATAAAAACACATGAGTCACAATTTTTTTGCCTACATTTCGCGTATGCGCTACATCGGCCGCTGGAGCCTGATGAGAAATGCGCTGCCCGAGAACATACAGGAGCACAGCCACATGGTCGCCGTGATTGCGCATGCGCTTGCGGTCATCCGGCGTGATATCTGCGGCGTCCCCTGCGATCCGGACAGGTGCGCGTCCGTCGCACTGTTCCATGACAGCTCCGAGATCCTCACCGGTGACCTGCCCACGCCGATAAAGTACCACAGCGCACAGATCCAGTCCGCTTATAAGCAGGTGGAAAAGCTCGCGTGCGATAAGCTCTTGGCGACGCTGCCCGAGGAGCTGCGCGGAACTTATGAATCCCTGCTCTACGGCAGGGACGCCGAGGAGCTGCACGATATCGTCAAGGCCGCCGATAAGCTCTCGGCATACATCAAGTGCATCGAGGAACGCAAGGCCGGCAATAACGAGTTCATTTCCGCCGAGAAGCAGACCCGCGCCATACTCGACGCGAGCCCCTTACCGGAGGTAAAATATTTCTTGGATAAATTCATCCCGGCCTTTGAGCTGACGCTCGACGAGCTGGGGACAATAGCCGAGGAGGGCAAAGCATGACACAGGAAAAGCTTGACCGCATAAACGAGCTTGCGCATCTTGCAAAGGAGCGTGAGCTGACCGCTGCCGAGCAGGAGGAGCGCGCCGCGCTGCGCAAGGAGTATATAGAGGATTGGCGCCGCGGCACGATAGAGCTGCTGGAGAACACCTATATCGTCACTCCCGACGGCAAGAAGCACAAGCTGCCGAAAAAGGGCGAAACGCCCAAGGCGTAAATGCGAGCTAAAAAAGCCTTCTCTTTTTTTGATGGGTGGTCGTAAAGCAGTTAATGGAGCGTATCGGTACCGATACGCTCCATTTTTCATGTCAACATGCTATATAACGGGGTACAGACCCTTGGCTCTCCCTCTGGGAGAGCTGTCACCGAAGGTGACTGAGAGGGCAAAAGCGGCATGCCGCTGCCAGCGGCAGATGAAGGCATGCCGCTTTTTCAATGATAAAATCAATTTTCCCTCTCCGTCCTCGCGGAGCTCGGCCACCTCTCCCAAGGGGAGAGGCAAGGGATACAACAGCAGTTCATCCCACTGTACCCGTTAACTATCTAATGCGCCCCTCTCTTTACTCAAGGAGAAGGCTTTTTTATTATTCCTCAGCCCATACTTGGGCGCATTTGACGGCCTTGTGCCAGCCGCGCAGAAGCTCCGCGCGCTTGTCGCAGTCCATCTTAGGCTTGAACACGCGGTCGATCCCTTGGTTCTGCTTCACGTCCTCAAGGCTTTCCCAATAGCCGACGGCAAGCCCCGCAAGGTACGCCGCGCCCAGCGCCGTCGTCTCTATGCACTTCGGCCTGTATACGCTGCACCCGGCAATGTCCGCCTGAAACTGCATCAGGAAGTTATTCGCGCAAGCCCCGCCGTCCACCTTCAGCGCCGCGATGCCGATCCCGGAGTCGCGCTCCATGGCCTCGGTAATGTCCTGCGTCTGGTAGGCTATCGATTCAAGCGTCGCACGCACAAGGTGCGCCCGGCTGAAGCCGCGCGTTATGCCGACGACCGTACCCCGCGCGCGCTGGTTCCAGTATGGCGCACCGAGCCCCGTAAAGGCCGGGACGACGTAGGCCCCCGCCGTGTCAGGTACCTTCTCAGCGTACTGCTGCGTCTCCGCTGCGTCTGATACCACGTTCAGCTCATCGCGCAGCCACTGCACCGCCGCCCCGCCGACAAAGATACTGCCCTCAAGGGCGTATTCCACATGGTCCCCGCAGCTTGCGGCAATGGTCGTGACAAGCCCGTTTCTGCTCTCGACGATCTCGTGCCCGGTGTTCATCAGCAGGAAGCAGCCCGTGCCGTAGGTGTTCTTCATCTGCCCCGGCTCGAAGCAGCACTGTCCGAACAGCGCACACTGCTGGTCGCCCGCCGCGCCCGCGATCGGTATCTCCCCGCCGTAGAGCTCAAATTCGCTGCTGCCGTATATGCAGCTTGAGGGCTTCACCTCCGGGAGCATGCACTCGGGAACGTCCAGCAGCCCGAGCAGTTCCTTGTCCCAGCACAGCTCGCGGATGTTATAGAGCATCGTGCGGCTGGCGTTGGTATAGTCCGTCACGTGGACGCGTCCACCCGTCAGCTTCCATATAAGCCATGTGTCTATCGTGCCGAACAGCAGCTCTCCCGCCTCGGCGCGCGCCCTCGCGCCCGGAACGTTATCGAGCAGCCACTTGATCTTTGACCCGGAGAAGTACGCGTCCGGCTGAAGTCCGGTCTTATAGCGTATCGTGTCGGCGTGGCCGTCCTTTATAAGCCCGTCTATGATGTCGGAGGTGCGGCGGCACTGCCAGACGATGGCGTTTGCGATGGGCTCGCCGGTGGCCTTGTCCCAGATAACGGTCGTCTCGCGCTGATTCGTGATGCCTATCGCCGCAATGTTCCCGGCCCCCACTCCCAGCTTTGCCATAGCCGCGCGGGACACTTCAAGCGTTGTGTCCCATATCTCTTCGGCGTCGTGCTCGACCCAGCCCGGCTGCGGGTATATCTGCCGGAATTCCTTCTGTACCGAGGCGCAGATATTCCCGCCTCGGTCAAACAGAATGCACCGCGAGCTCGTTGTCCCCTGATCGAGGGACATGATATATTTCATATAGTAGCTCCTTTTTGATAGCAAAAGAGCCGCCGCGTATGCGGCGGCTCTTTGTATGATATTTAATTTGCTGTGCAGGTCAAAATGTAAGGACAAAATCTGTCATAAATCTGGTTGCGAATAGAGTTGAGCAACACATGACAGTCCCATTAATAAATCCTGCCGCCCAAATATTGCCTGTTGTTTTATGAATATACCTTGCACTGAATGCTGCAAATGCAAGGCATGGTACAATTGCAAACGCAACAATCCCAGCCATTCCGCAGCTTGTATTCCAAAGTGCTCCCGTCCCGAAAAGCGTGCCATATTGTTTTATTATAAAGATAACCAGTGCTATACAATTTGCAACTGCACAGATTGTGGCTGTCAGCCAGTCTGGGACGTCCTTGTAACGCGTTGTGGCAACAGTGATTGCGTTGGGAATATAGAAGCAAAGCCATAGAGGAACATACTTGCAGAACACCAGCGGGAATTTTCCGAACTCTGCCGCCATCACTACAAACGAGCAAATACGGAAATCTGCATTAAAAATATATCGTGCAATATATACAGGTATGTACATGATTGCCACCACTGTGATAGCAAAAAGCACCGTAAGAAGGAACTGAGAAACACTTTCCAGAGAAGCAACTGTGAACGGATTTACAGGCTGTATATCGTTCTTCCTGCAAATAAGCTTTCTTATGGCATATCCAAGCAGGAGCATTGATATTGCAAAAACGCCACAGGCCAAAGTCCAAATACCAATGCCATTGGGAACATCATTTGCAGCAAAAATATTCACATTTATAAGAGTATTCCCTAAAGGATAAAGCTTGATGTAAGAGAAGAAGGAGAACACCGCAGACAGGGTCAGAGTGGCAAGAAGAATAAGCACTTCTTTAGGATTTTTTATAGATTCCAATGTATCCTTGTCCACAACATTTTTCTTTATTGGTTCAAAAAATTTAGTATTCACAAGGAGGCTAACAAGCGGGAAGATAAGCATAAAGAATCCAATGAGTCCAAGGAATTCAAATGCAGCCATAACAGGCCATACCTGTCTGGATGAATCTATAAAGTTTGCTCCGGCAGGAACACCGAAAGCAGCATAAAATCCGTCTACCGTTATTGCGGTACCTGTCTTGCTAAAATGGAACATTGGGTGCGTAATAGGAGGATTGAGCATACAGAACGCCGTATCTGCATCCAGCGCTGTTCCTGGAGCAGGATCGTCAACGGCTCCATTTACGGTATACCATCGCCCCTCTTCAATAGCTGATTCACTGAAGCCCGGATAAACTATTTTTACAATGGAATGACCTATAGGATTCGTGAGTATGTTCCCAGAATCGAAGTATACAGTGTCAAATTCGTCATATTTGTCAACGGATATTGTCCAGATGAGTCCGTTGGTAGTTTCTTCGGTCATTTGCGGTGCATACATCGACCCAGCTCCTTCAACCCATGCACGTATGCGCTGAGTAGAGTCTTCCGTATTCAATGCCGAAATTGTGTAAAAGCAAGCCTGATTACCCATTGAGTGGCCAGTCACTCCAACCTGTTTCTCGTCCACACATGGCAGACTCATAGCATATTCTGCTGCGGCAAGCATACCGTAACTTCCGTTTGTGAGTGGATTAATTTGTGCATCTGTATACCCGTGCTCTGCCATATCAATCGTTATGACAACAAAACCACGTCGTGCAAGTTCCACATAGCCGTTCATCTGCATTTCTTTTGTATTTGCTCCGCCATGTGCACAAATTATTGCTGGCACCGGATTTTCAGCGGTGGCATTCTTTGGTATGAGCGTCATAAAGCTCATTGTTGCAGTATCATTTTCGGTAAAATGAATCTGTATATCTTTTCCCGTTATGTTGTTGTTACTGCGTATCATATCTGCAATTTCGGAAGTCGTTACATAATATGTTTTTACGTTAGTCTTTCCCCAATCTCCCTGAATGCACGCCGTTCCAATCATACTTAACAAACAGAGTGCAAGCGCGATGCACAGCCATATTTTTGCTGTTTTCTTTGCTTTCATTTTCTCTTTCCTTTCTCTTTTCTCTTTTGTAAAATTTGACGAGTTTTCCTCGTTTACCTCGTCGTTCCTGATTCTAAAATATCAGAATTGCACAAAAAAGCAAGGTACAAACTTACTGCACTTTCAGCTGTTTTTGTTGCGTTTTTTTGTCCTTCACATACATTTTGTCTTTTTGATTTGACAATAAAATAACTTCGACAATTTCTTTGCCCGGCAATTGTCGGAAGTAAACAAACGGCAGAACGGACGTGCCGTTCTGCCTAAATGCGTCGGATGGGGGAGTGCCGCTGCATTTTTTGTGGCATTTTTGCAGTGTCGCACTGCCGGTCGCTCCGCGGGGTCCCCCTTGCCTCTCCCCCTGGGAGAGGTGGCCGAGCGGAGCGAGGGCGGAGAGGGCAGACGAATTGAGCTTGTCATTCAAAAAGCGGCATACCGCTTTTCCCCCTCTCAGTCACCTTCGGTGACAGCTCTCCCAGAGGGAGAGCCAAGGGGCTGTGCCTCACATTACATAGCATGTTGGAACGAGAAATGGAGCGTATCTGTACCGATACGCTCCATTCACTGTTTTTCGACCACCCATTAAATGCTTACAGGGTGTTTTCTGCCACTGCGGCATAGTCCGGCAGGCCGTAGCCCCGGATGTGAATTTCTCCCAGAAGAATGACGTGGTAGGCAACGGCATCGTCCCGGTTGCCCTCGATGACCTTCATAAACGGCCACTTCGTCCCGACTACGATCCCCACATGGTCAGCCCAGCCGGTGCAGTCGCCGGGACGCTTTTCGTCCCAGTCGTAGAAGATGATGTCGCCGGGAAGCGGTGTGTAGTTGTCGTCCTCCTGCCAGCAGTCCAGTTCTCCGAACAGGCCGATGAGACGTTCACAGCTGCATTCCGTGGGAATGATGTCCGTCAGGCTGCAGCGGATGGAAACGGCGCTGACGAAGGTAGCGCACCAGCTGTCGGTGTACTGCACGGTGTAGTTCTGCGCCAGCGGCTCGTGGGAATTGTACAGGTCGATGATGGCTTCGTGACTGCCGTCCGATTCCTGGCAGCCGAGGTAGCTTTCGGCGGTTTGAACGACCTGCATCCGAAGTGCCGCTTCGCTGCCTGAGACCTTCCGGTAAAAGCTCCACGGCTCCAGCGCGTAGTGGGCGGCAATAGCCGCGGCGAACAGCAGAAGCACCAGAATGGGGAGAATGGTGTCTGATTTCGGCTTGCTTTTGGTAATCACGTCGAATCCTCCTGCAATAGAGTGTTCACCATTCTACCACAATATTCTCTTTTCCGCAACAAAAAATACGCCGGATTCGTCTCAACGCGACGAAAACCGGCGTATTTGCGCTATAAGAAAAGATACAGTCCCAGCGTCAGCAGCGCGAAATTCTGGTCGTCCTCGCCGCTGCCGGACATGAGCAGAAGCAGCAGCACGACCATCAGGTCTTCCATGCAGAAATCCTTTGGCAGAAGCTGGTGCAGAAAATTGCCGATACCCAGAAAAGAATCCTGAGGCGGCTGCTGGGGCGGCTTTCGCCGAGGCGGGGGAGCGGGACGTTCCTGTCTGCGCTGATTGAAGCAGGGCGGATTCTTCTGACATGGCGGCTTTCCCTGCGGCTCCGGCGGCGGGCAGAAATCGGGATTCCGGCGGGGCGGCTCCTGTCGGGGTGGTTCCGGCCGGGGCGGCGGGGCGGACTGGGGGACGTCTGCCGGCCGGCGGCGATAGCTGCCGTCGGGCTGGGGAATATAGCGGTTGTACATTCCTTGTCACCTCCCGGTCAGCATATCCAGCCCCCCGGCATTGAGAAACGCCGAGGCAAGCCGTGCCATTTTTGCCGCGCGCATGGCTTTTTCCAGCTTGGCAGAGCGCTCCCGGCTTATGTAGGGGGAGAGCGCCCGGAGCAGCGCCTGCTGGTTTTTGTCAATGCCGGATTGGCGGGTCACCCCGGCGAGCTTCTGCATGACGGAAAAATCCGGAAGCGCCGGAGGGGCAGGCTCCGGCGGCTGTTCCGGCCTACCCTGAGGTTCCGGCGGCGGACTCATAGCCTGAGCCATGGACATGATCTGCTGCATCATCTGGGGGCTGCTCAGGATGGCCCCCAGTTTTTCCTCCATCTCGCTCATTTGCCGCCTTCCACTTGGGACAGCAGCTTTTTCGCCTCCGGGGTCGTGAGAAACGCGGAGATGGTTTTCTGCGCCCGGTCGTAATTCCCGGCGGCCGCGTCTGCCATGGCGCTGTTGATTTCATTTGAATTAAGCTGCTGGAGCGACGCAAGCAGCTGCTGCCCTGCGGGGGACTGGACGAAGCGCATGATCTGCGCAAGCTCCTGTGAATTGGGTGTCGGTTGCATAGGCTTACCTCCATGGGCTGGTGAAACTTCTGCTATAGCATATGCGCCCGCAGGAAAAAATGTACACAAAAACAGATGCCTTTTTTGTAGCAAAACCTGCCAATGTATGATATAATCCCAGAAAGACAAACTAAGGAAGCCCTGAACAAATCGTCTTCGGCTGAGCAGCGGATCTTTTTCCCCAGCTGTGCGGTATCAAAAGTGGGAAATACATGCAGTATTCCTCCACTTTTGGTACCTTCATCTGGTGAAAAATCTCTCGCTGTCAGCTCTTGCCGATTTATTCAGAGCTTCCCAAAAGGCGGGAGCAATATGAAGATTCTGGTGCTGTCGGATTCCCATTCTGCGCTTCAATTTATGCGGCAATGCGCGGAATCGGTGAAGCCCGACGCGATCATCCATCTTGGGGACTTTTTTGACGATGGCGTGGTCATCCATGAGGAAAATCCGGATATTCCATTTTATCAGGTGCCGGGAAACTGCGACCGGTTTCGCTGCCCGTCGTGGCAGCCGGAGACGCTGGTGCAGCCTGTGTTTGGCGTGAATCTTTTCATGACCCATGGACACCGGCAGAACGTAAAAATGGGGCTGGTTGCGCTGCTGAAGGA
>CAKTIH010000005.1 GCA_934565615.1 uncultured Oscillospiraceae bacterium
ACCAGACGGGAGGTCTTGGGCAGGAAGGGATGCTGGGCCAGCATATTCTCGAAGAAGGAGCCGGGATGGCTCTCCAGGATCTCATAGCTGTCAAAGCCGCCGATCTTCATGACCTTATCGGTCAGGGCCTCGGCCATGATGTACATCTCGCCGTTGGGAGCCTTGACGATGGCATACTGCTCATCCGGGTGCAGAGCGATGGCGAGGTTGCCGGGGAGGGTCCAGATAGTCGTAGTCCAGATAACGAAGAAGAGCTTGCTCTTATCGATGTTCGCAAGCTTGCCGTGATCGTCGTTCATCGGGAACTTGACATAGACAGTGGTGCAGGGATCGTCCTGATACTCGATCTCAGCCTCGGCGAGAGCGGTCTCGTCCTTGGCGCACCAGTAGACGGGCTTGAGCCCCTTATAGATGTGGCCGTTGCGGTACATCTTGCCGAACACGCGGACCTCATCGGCCTCGAAGCCCTTGTTCATGGTCTTATAGGGGTGCTCCCAGTCGCCGACGACGCCGAGACGCTTGAAGCCTTCCATCTGGAGGCCGATGTACTTTTCGGCATAGTCATGGCAGGCGGAGCGGAAGTCCGCGACGCTCATGGCCTTGTGGTTGAGCTTCTGCTCCTTGATGATGGCAGACTCGATAGGCATGCCGTGGTTATCCCAGCCGGGGATATAGGGTGTATAGTAGCCGCGCATGGCGTAGGAGCGGACGATAAAGTCCTTGAGTGCCTTATTGAGCGCGTGGCCCATATGGATCTTGCCGTTGGAGAACGGAGGGCCGTCATGCAGGGAAAAGCGCGGATGGCCTTCGTTCTTCTTGAGCATCTCATTATAAATATCCTGCTCCTCCCAGCGCTTGAGCATCTCGGGCTCGCGCTTGGGCAGGCCCGCGCGCATGGGGAAATCGGTCTTTGGCAGATTAAGGGTGGCGTTAAAATCCTGTGACATAGCTGTATAGTCTCCTGTCTATCTTCTTTATATTAGAAAGTCTAAGGGGGCGCGCGCAGTCGCGCTCGCCCCGCTGGAAAAGTCGGAAAAGATCAAAGGGAGAAAGGCTGCGTGCTGTCGAGCTTGCGCTGGCGGGCAGGAGCCGTGGGGGCAGCGGGAGCTGCGGGGGCCTTCTTTACCGGGGGGATGTCTATCTGTATTGACGGATCGGCCGCCTGTATTCGCGAGGCGCTGTTCTCAATGCTGCGCACGGTATCGTCCACCGAAACGGCAGGCTTCGCCTCCGCCGCCTGTGGCAGAATGCCGTTTGCGACGGTCTCGATATTCTTGAGCTGGGTATTGCATATCGCGCGGGCAGCGTCGATGAACTTCGCGGTCGCGGCCTTCGCGGTCTCAAGGCGCTTCTCTTCAAAAGCGGTCTGCTCCTGGATGCCGCCGACGGCGAGCTTGACCTGCTTTTCGGCATCGGCGATCATGGCGGCGGCGCGGGTACGGGCGTCAGCCTCGATCTGCACGGCGAGCTTCTGCGCGGAGACAACTGCCATGTTCAGCGCTTCCTCATTGGCGCGGTATTCCTCTATCTTATCGACAAGGACCTTCATCTTGCTCTTGAGGACGGAGTTTTCCTTCTGCGCGGCCGTAATATCATCGGCGATCTCCTCAAGGAAATTATCAACGGAGGCCATGTCATAGCCGCCTATGCGGGATTTCTCAAAAGTTTTTTCACGGATATCCTGTGCAGTGATCATATTCTTATCCACCTTTCATCCATTCTGTGTTTATCAGAAGTAGTGCCCCGCGCTCTCGCTCTGGTCGTTCTGCGTGCCAAGAATGTCAACATTCGGCGGGGTGATAAAATAGGTCTTTGCCGAGACCGGGGTAATCTTGCCTTGCAGGGCATAGGCAATGCCGGAAAGAAAGTCCAGCAATCTGCGCGCCATATCTCCCTGCACGCCCTCCAAGGTCATAACGACCGTCAGGTTCTGATTGAGGTAATTGACCAGCTCGCCGGCTTCATCGAAGCTCTTGGGGCTGAACAGGATGACCGAGGTATCCTTGCCGCCGAAGTTCACGGTGCGCTCCCTCGGCGCCGTCCTCGGGCGGGCGGCCTTCTTTATGCCGAGATTGCCGAATATCCCTCCGCCGCCGGCGGGCGCGTCCTGCGATGCGGGCTTCTGCGTCGGGTCCTCGGCGGGAAGCGGCGTCTCATCCGCAAAGGAGCTTTCAAAAAACTTCTGCGCCTGACTCACCGACGGTTTCGACGCGGGCGCTTCGGGCTTTGCCTTTGGCTGGGGCTTAAAGCTCGGGTCGGCACCCTCGAAGAAATCCCCATCATCGTCATACGGCTGGGTGAGTTCTTTTAACTTATCCATGAAACTCATGGCAATCCTCCAATGAACAAATGCTCGGGCGAACTTGGGTCACGCCTTTTTCTCCGGGTACTGGCGCTTGCCGAAGATGGCAGTGCCGAGCCGGATCATGTTCGCTCCGCAGGAAATGGCGGCCTGATAATCGCCGCTCATGCCCATAGACATAAAGTCCATAACTACATTATCGTATTTTTTTGCGCCATTGTCAATAAAAAGCTGCTGCACAAGATTAAAATACGGTAAATTTTCGTCCGGGAAACGGCAAATCGGGGGTATTGCCATGAGTCCGCGCACCCTCAGGCCGGGAAAATCGCCCGCTTTTTCGAGCAGCTCCGGTAAATTTTCGGGCGCGACGCCGGATTTCGACGCCTCCCCGGCGACGTTTATCTCCAGCAGGACATCCTGCACGATGCCCTTTTTCTCCGCCTCGCGGCTTATCGCGCTCATAAGCTCAACGCTGTCAACGCTGTGGATGAGCTGCGCGACGCCGACGAGCTGCTTCACCTTATTGCGCTGGAGATGGCCGATGAAGTGAAGCTGCGCGCCCTCATAAGCGCCGGCGGCGTTTTTCTCCAGCAGCTCCTGAACGCGGTTTTCGCCGCAGGCCGTGAGCCCTGCGGCTATCGCCTCGCGCACGCGGGCGGCGTCGTTCATCTTGGTTGCGCCGATGAGCAGGATATCCCGCTCGTCCCGCCCGGCTTTTTGCGCCGCGCGCGCTATATTTTCTCTCACCTGAATGAGATTTTCCGCTATCGTCATTGTGTCAGCACCTTTCCCTCATATATGTCTTTTCCGGAAAGAATGACCCGTTCGCCCTCTTTGAGGGCGTCGCCGCTGCCGTTGGGGTCGGCAAGGCAGCAGTCCTTATCGCTGTATATAAGCTCCGCTCCGCGCCGCTCGACGACGCCCGCGCAGAGGACATAGACATAATCCGTACCGTCCGCATCATGCCGGACGGCCTGTGCGGGCAGCTTCAGCCCGCGATGCTCCGAAAACACAAGCTCGGCCTTCGTTTTCCTCAGGCTCAGATAATCCGCCCCTCCCTCGGTCAGACGCAGCAGGATGAACCGGCGCCCGCCCTCATCGCTGACGTTTACGGTGCAGGCGACCACGGCCGTATCAAAGCCGTCGAAATGCACACGGCACTCCCCGGGGCCGATGCTCTCCCCCGCCGTATCGGCGTAGGCGGCATAGTACCAGTCAAAGCCGGAGACGAGCCTCCCGCCGCTGTGCCTGCTCTCCGCGGGTGAGGCCGCAAGGAGCATGTCCAAAGCCGCGGCGTCAATTCCCTCCGGCGTCTCGGGTGTGAGTGTCTCGAAGCCGTCGGTCCTATCAAAGAACACGCAGCTATGCCCGGTGAGCTCCTTTGTTCCGTCCGGGAGGGCTATGGCCGTCCCCGCCGGGAGACGAAGCCCGTCCTCCGCGGCAGGGCTTAGCTCCGCACCGCGCGGCAGTACGCGCTCCCGGCGCAGGACTATCCCTTCAAGCTCCGCGCTCTCCGTCACGGTGACGGCGCTGACGGTCATAAGCTCTACGCCGTCCGCGCTGCCGCGGAGCGCGGCCCCGGCATAGGCGCAGACGGCAAGGAACAGCAGCGACGAGAGCGCCGAAAACACCCGGGACGACGTCACCGCTTATGTATCGCAGCTGTCAAGCTCGACCGGCTTTGAGGGAACGATGGTAGATATGGCATGCTTATAAATAAGCTGCTGCTTTCCGTCCGAGTCGAGCACGACCGTGAAGCCGTCAAAGCCGCGGACTATCCCATGAAGCTGGAAGCCGTTCATGAGGAACATCGTTACCATAAGCTTGTCTTTTCTGACCTGATTGAGGAAGCTATCCTGGAGATTCTGCGTTTTCTGCATTTCAGCCAACTCCTTTTTCTCGGGGCGGTCATGCGCCGCCCCCTGTTATAATGTGTCGTATCCGTCATCCGGATGCCCGGCATTATGATACACGCGGGAGTGTAAAAACTCTGTCGAAGCGTGGCGGGCTTTTTCCATATCCGGGACTTTATCCCAGACGATGCGCAGCGCCCCCTGCCACCTGCCGAACCATGTGAGCTGGCGCTTGGCGTAGCGGCGGCTGCTCTGCTTGATGAGATCAAAGGCCTCGCGCTCGGTCGTTTTCCCTTCGAGAAAGGCGGCGATCTCCTTATAGCCGATGGCCTGCATCGCAGTACACTTTGGCGAGAGCCCGGAGGCGAGAAGCGCTCTGACTTCATCAACAAGCCCCGCCTGCTCCATCGCGTCGACACGCGCGCCGATGCGCGCATAGAGGTCGGCGCGGTCAGAGTAATTGAGGACGATCCTCGCCGCGTCATAGCGCTTGGGGCGCGCGGCGGTGATGCGGTCATGCTCGGTAATGGTAGTGCCGGTGAGCAGATATATCTCTATCGCGCGCACGATCCGCCGCTTGTCGCCGGGGTGGAGCTTTGCGGCGCGCTCGGGGTCGAACTGCGCAAGACGTACGAGCATCGCGTCTCCGCCGAAGCTGTCATATTCCGCGCCAAGCTTATCGCGCAGGGCGTTATCGGATGTGTTATCGGCAAAATCGAGCCCGGAGATGAGAGAGTCTATATACAGCCCCGTGCCGCCGACGACTATCGGCAGCCTGCCGCGGGCGATGATATCATCGCAGCAGCGCGAGGCTTCCTCGACGTAGCGCGCGACAGACCAGCTCTCGTCCGGTTCGGCAACATCGAGCATGTGGTGAACGGCGGCGGCGCGCTCCTCGGCTGTCGCCTTGGCGGTGCCGATGTCCATGCGGCGGTATATCTGCATGGAGTCCGCCGAGACGATCTCTCCGTCAAGCGCCTGCGCGAGCTCTATGCCGAGGCGTGTTTTGCCGGAGGCCGTGGGGCCTGCGACAACGACGATCCTGTTATCCATAGGCCGTCACACTATGCGCTTGAAGAGCTTGTCAAGGTCGCGCCGCGTCACGGTGACGGATATCGGCCGGCCATGCGGACAGTATTTTATCCGCCCGGAGAGAACAGCGTCCACAAGCGTTTCAAGCTCCTTCACGTCGGTATCCCACCCGGCCTTGATAGCGGCCTTGCAGGCGACGGTGTGGAGGATCTCATCGCGCGCGGAATCGGGGTCGGGAGCCTTGCCGCCGTGCAGCTTTTCGCATATCTCCTCGACGGCGGCGGCAGCGTCCGACGCGGATATCCCGGCAGGGACGGCGCGGATGGCGTAATCCCGCTCGCCGAAGGGCTCTATCTCAAAGCCGAACTCCGAGAGCAGCTCCCCGTTTTCCTCAAGGACGCGGCAGTCCTCGTCCGTTAAATGGAGCGTCACGCTCTCGAGCAGGGTCTGCGACATATTGCGCGTGCCGCGCTGTTTCAGGCGGTCAAAGTTCATCCGCTCGTGCGCGGCGTGCTTGTCTATGAGCACAAGCTCCGAGCCGACTTCGACAATGATATAGGTCTTGAGAGCTTCACCCACTATCTTGTGGTCGGGGATCGGCTGACTTTCAACATTTTGAACAGGTTTTTCCACAGCTTTGACCATGCTGTGGGCAGTTTCTTTAGGGATTTCAGTCGTTTCCGGTCGAATTTCGGTGGCCGGGCGGCTATTCGGCATGTCGAGCCGGGTCTGGTAGGGTATCTCATACGCGCCGAGTGACGGCGCGGGGGCAGTTTCAACAGGCTTGGGCACCGGTTTTGGCGTGTCCTTCACGGTATAGCCCTGCGCGCGGAACTGCTCGGAGCTCATGCTGCGGTAGAAATCCGCCTTCGGCGCGGGCGCGGCAGTCTGTGACTGCGGCGGCGCGAAGGCCGCGCGCACGGGCGCGGGGATCGCCGCGGGGGACGGAGACTTCTTCTGCGCGGGCGGCTCGGCGGGGGCTTTTATCCTGTCCTCCCCCGTCAGGGCGGCGAGGGCGGCATGGTACACGACCTCGAACACGCGCTTTTCCTGTGAGAACTTGACCTCGGTCTTTGCCGGGTGGACGTTCACATCGACCCCGGCGCAGCTGAGCTCAAGGTACATGACGCAGGCGGGGTAGCGCCCGGTCAAAAGGCTGTTTTTATACGCCTGTTCGACTGCGGCCTGGAGCAGCGCCGAGCGGATATAACGGCCGTTGCAGTAAAAATACTGCGCGCTGCGGTTGCCGCGGCACGCGGCGGGAGACGAGATGAAGCCGTGGACGCGCAGCTCCCCGTCCTCGCAGGAGCAGGGCAGCATGTCCTTTGCGATATCGCGCCCGAGCAGGGAATACACCGCGGACTCGGCGCGCCCGTCGCCGGGGGAGAAAAATTCCTCCTTCCCGTCGCGGATGAAGCGGACGGATATTTCGGGCCGGCCGAGGGCGCAGCGCAGCGCCGTCTGCGCACAGGCGGAGGCCTCGCTGCGGTCGGATTTCAGAAATTTGAGCCGCGCGGGGGTGTTATAGAACAGTCCCTTGACGGCCATGACCGTGCCCTCCGGACAGCCGGCAGGACCCATATCTTGAATGTCCCCGGCGGTCAGGGTGACGAAGGTGCCCTCATCGTCGCCGCGGCGGCGGGTGGTGAGCTCCACCTCGGACACGGCGGATATCGCCGCCAGAGCCTCGCCGCGAAAGCCCATCGTGCCGATGGCTTCAAGCCCGTGCTCGTCATGGAGCTTCGAGGTGGCGTGGCGCAGGAAAGCAACGCCCGCGTCCTCGGGCGCCATGCCGCAGCCATCGTCCGTAACGCGGATGAACGGTGCGCCGCCGCCCTTTATTTCGACGGTGACAGACTTCGCCCCGGCGTCAAAGGAGTTTTCCATCAGCTCCTTGATGACGGAGGCGGGACGCTCGACGACCTCGCCCGCGGCGATCATATCGGCAACGTGTGGGGAGAGTATATTTATAACGGCCATGAACATTTAACCTCGTGAGTCTATCTTTTAATTAGTGGACTATTATACATTATTTCAGTTGAAAGTTCCACTCCTTTTATGTTAAAATTAAATGCTATTCAGATTTGGATCTACAGGAGACTAACAATGCCTTACGAAAGAAAAACGATAGATATAAGCAGGATACACGAGCAGGAGGATATCTGCCGGCAGATATTCGACCGCGTCACCGCCGACGGGCAGCGCCCGCTCGCGATGGTAGACACCTACGGCTGCCAGCAGAACGAGGCCGACAGCGAGAAGCTGCGCGGCTATCTCAGCGAGATGGGCTACAGCTTCACGCAGGATGAGTTCCAGGCGGACGTAATAGTCGTGAACACCTGCGCGGTGCGCGAGCACGCGGAGATGCGCGTGCTCGGCAATGTCGGCGCGCTCAACCACACGAAGAAAAACAAGCCCGGCCAGATAATCGCCGTGTGCGGCTGCATGGTGCAGCAGGAGCACATGGCGGAGAAGATAAAAATGTCCTACCCCGTGGTCGACCTCGTGTTCGGGCCGCATGAGCTGTGGCGCTTCCCGGAGCTGCTGCTGCGGGTGATGGACAGCCACAAGCGCGTTTTCGCCACGGCGAAGGACGACGGCGCAGTCGCTGAGGGTATTCCCCTTAGGCGCGACGGCACGGTCAAGGCATGGCTGTCGATCATGTACGGCTGCAACAACTTCTGCACCTACTGCGTCGTGCCATACGTGCGCGGGCGCGAGAGGTCGAGAAAGCCGGAGGACATCTTAGAGGAGGCGCGGCAGCTCGTCAAAGAGGGCTACAAGGACATCACGCTGCTCGGTCAGAACGTCAACTCCTACGGCAAGGACCTCGGCAGCGGTGTGGATTTCGCGGATCTGCTGCGCATGGTGAACGACATCCCGGGGGATTTCCTCATCCGCTTTATGACGAGCCACCCGAAGGACGCGACCGAGAAGCTCTTCAAAACAATGGCCGAGTGCGAAAAGTGCGCGCATCAGCTGCACCTGCCCGTGCAGTCCGGCAGCGACAGGATACTTAAGCTCATGAACCGCAGCTATAACCGCGAGAAGTACCTGCATCAGGCCGCGCTGGCAAAAAGCTATATGCCCGACCTTGTGCTCACGACAGACATAATAGTCGGCTTCCCCGGCGAGACGGACGAGGACTTTGAGGACACGATAAGCCTCTGCGAAGAGGTACGCTACGACGCGATGTTCACCTTCATCTACTCAAAGCGCGTCGGCACCCCGGCGGCGTCCATGCCCGACCCCTACACGCGCGAGCAGAAGCAGAAGCATTTCGACCGGCTCACCGAGGTATCGAACCGCATATCCGGTGAGAAGCACAAGGAATACGAGGGAAAGACTCTGCGGGTGCTCGTCGACGGCGAGACCGGGCGCGACGAATATAACCTCTCGAGCCGCACAAACGGCGGCAGGCTCGTCCACCTCAAGGGCGAGAGCAGCCTTATAGGAAAATTCATCGACGTGAAGATCACCGCCAGCAATACCTGGGCGCTGTACGGCGAAATAGTCTGATATACGCAACTTAACGAAAGAGAGAAACTGTCATGGCTGAGCTTACACCCATGAAAAAGCAGTACAACGAAATAAAACAGCAGCATCAGGACTGCCTGCTGTTCTTCCGTCTCGGCGACTTTTACGAGATGTTCAACGACGACGCGAAGATCGCCTCGCGCGAGCTTGACCTCGCGCTGACGACGCGCGACCGTTCCGTTGAGGACCCCGACGAGCGCACGCCGATGTGCGGAGTGCCCTATCACAGTGCGGAAGCCTACATCGCGCGGCTCATCGCCAAGGGCTACAAGGTCGCGATATGCGAGCAGACGGAGGACCCGGCGCTTGCAAAGGGGCTTGTGCAGAGGGACGTCATACGCATAATCACACCCGGCACGGTGACGGAAAGCTCGATGCTCGAAGAGGGCAAGAGCACCTATATAGGCGCGGTGTACCTCGCCGCGCGCGAAGGCGGCGTCGCGTTCTGCGACGTGTCCACGGGCGAGTTCTGCTGCGCGGCCTTTGACGGGGACGCGGTGAGCCACATTATAAACGAGCTTGGCCGCTTTGCGCCGCGCGAGGTCATCCTCTCCCCCGGTGCAAAGGAGAATGAGCATATATACGAGTTCGTCACGCGAAAGCTTGAGGCCATGCCGGAGAGCGCGTCGGAGAGCTTTGAATATCTCCCGGCGTCGGTGCTGCTGTGCAGACAGTTCGGCTTCACGGACATCGATCAGTGCGGCCTTGACGGGCAGCCCGGCGCGGTCTGCGCGGCGGGGGCGCTGCTCGGCTACATAAAGGAGACGCAGAAATTCGACATCAGCCACATAAACCGGCTCGATGTGTTCTACGGCGGGCGGTACATGGAGCTTGACTGGGTCACGCGCCGCAACCTTGAGCTGACGGAATCACTGCGCAGCGGGGAAAAGAAGGGCTCTCTGCTGTGGGTGCTGGACAAGACCAAGACCCCGATGGGCGGGCGTATGCTGCGCTCATGGGTGGAGAGGCCGCTGCTGTCGGCAGTGGCAATAAAACGCAGGCTCACGGCGGTAAACGAGCTGTACTCAAACAACGTCGCGCGCGGAGAGCTGATGGCGGTGCTGCGCGAGATAACGGACATGCAGCGGCTTGTCGGCCGCGCGGTATACGGCACGGCCGGCGGGCGCGACCTGCGCTCGCTCTCGAACTGCGCGGCGGTGCTGCCGCGGCTCAAGGAGCTGCTCGCCCCGTTTGAGAGCTCAGAGCTCAAAAGCATCGCCGGGATGGACGCGCTTGACGACATGCGCGCGGAGATAGACCGCGCGATATGCGACGAGCCGCCGTTTTCCGTGCGCGAGGGCGGCGTGCTGCGCACGGGCTATTCCGAGGAGGTAGACCGGCTGCGCAACATACGCGACAACGGCGCGCAGATGGTGCAGGAGCTGGAGACGCGCGAGCGCCAGCGCACCGGCGCGAAAAAGCTGAAGGTCGGCTACAACCGCGTGTTCGGCTATTACATCGACGTGCCCAATTCCGCGGGGCTTGAGAAAGTCCCGGAGGAGTATATACGCAAGCAGACGCTTGTTTCGAGCGAGCGCTATTTCACCCCAGAGCTCAAGGAGCTTGAGACGACGCTGCTGACAGCGCGCGACAGGGTGAACGAGCTGGAGTACCAGTACTTCACCGAGGTGCGTCTGAGCGTGGCGGAAAAGGTGGACCGTGTGCAGGCCGCGGCGGATGCCGTGGCGCGGCTCGACGCGCTCTGCTCGCTCGCTGAGACCGCCGTGCGCAACAACTACACGATGCCCGAGGTCGACACCTCGCGCGAATTGCAGATAATTCAGGGGCGGCACCCGGTCGTCGAGCAGGCGATGAAGGACGTGCTCTTCGTCCCGAACGACACATATCTCAACGACAGCGACGACCGCGCCGCGATAGTCACGGGCCCGAATATGGCCGGTAAATCCACCTATATGCGCCAGACGGCGCTCATCGTATTGATGGCGCAGATAGGCTCCTTCGTCCCGGCAAAGAGCGCGACGATCGGCATAGTCGACAGGGTCTTTACCCGCATAGGCGCGTCCGACGATCTGGCCTCAGGGCAGTCCACCTTCATGGTTGAGATGAGCGAGATGGCCTCGATCCTCAAGCACGCGACCGCCGCATCCCTCCTGATCCTCGACGAGATAGGCCGCGGTACCTCGACCTTCGACGGGATGGCGATAGCCCGCGCGGTGCTGGAATACTGCGCGGACAAGCGCAGGCTCGGCGCAAAGACGATGTTCGCCACGCACTACCACGAGCTTTCCGCGCTTGAGGGCGAGATACAGGGCGTGCGCAACTACAGCATAAGCGCGAAGAAGCAGGGCGGGAACCTTGTGTTCCTGCGCAAGATAGTGCGCGGCGCGGCGGACGACAGCTACGGCATAGAGGTCGCAAAGCTCGCGGGGCTGCCGGAGGCCGTGATAAGCAAGGCCAAGGGCTACCTCAAGGAGCTTGAGGCCGACGGCATAAGCGCACTGCCGAGAGCGGACGCGGCGGACGACGGGCAGATAAGCTTCGCCGATGTCGGCACGGACGAGATACGCCAGATGCTCGAGAGCGCCGACCTCAACACGCTCACCCCGCTCGAGGCGATGAACCTGCTCTTTGAGCTGCAGAAGAAAGCGAGGGGCTGATGAACAGGAGAGCTTTACCCCCGTTCACAAGCGAGATGACAAAGCGTGAGCGCGTCATGGCGCTGGCATACATTCCGTTTCACGTGGCGCTGCTGCCGCTGCTGATGACATGGCTTGCAGTATACGCAGGACTTATAGACGAGGTAACGGCAAATGTGCTGTGCTACTCGATAGGCTTCATCTATATGCTCATCTTCGAGTTCCGCTTCCTGCGCCGTGAGTTTGACCCGCTGTGCGACCACCCGCTGCACTGCGCGCTTGAGATAATCGCGGGCTATCTGCTGATGATGGTCTGCAATTACTGCACGAGCCTGATCCTTCTTGCGGTGCTGCCGGACGCATCGAACCCAAACAACGGCGCGATAATGGACATGGCAAAGATAGACATGCGCTGGGTCAAGGCGATGACGGTGTTCCTCGCGCCGCCGGTGGAGGAGCTTATGTTCCGCGCCGGCATATTCGGGACGCTGCGCCGCCGCAGCCGCTTTGCGGCTTACGCCGTCAGCGCGCTGGTGTTTTCGCTGTATCACGTATGGGGCTTTGCGCTCGCCGATCCGACAAACTGGATATACATCATACAGTACATCCCGGTGTCGCTGCTGCTGGCGCGCTGCTATGAGCGCACTAATTCTATCTGGAGCAGCATATTCTTCCACATGACCGTAAACGCCGTGTCGCTTCAGGCACTGTCCATGCTTCAGGATCTGCTATGAGCGGCTACACACTGAAACCCATCGCCCGGATACGGAGCGATTTTCCGACGAAGTTCGGCATACCCCGGCAGGCCGGGATCGTGAGCGAGCTTGAGAGCCTTATAGTTTTCGAACCGAAATACCGCAATGACGAGGCGCTGCGCGGGATAGAGGACTTCAGCCACCTGTGGCTGATATGGCAGTTTTCCGAGAACGTGCGCGAGGACTGGTCGCCGACGGTGCGGCCGCCGCGCCTCGGCGGGAACGCCCGGCTCGGAGTGTTCGCGACACGCTCCCCCTTCCGCCCGAACGCGCTGGGGCTGAGCTGCGTGAAGCTGCTGGGCGCAGAAAAGCGCGAGGGGCTGGGTACGGTCCTGCGTGTCGCGGGAGCCGATCTCATGGACGGCACACCGATATACGACATTAAACCGTACATCCCCTACGCCGACTGCCACCCCGAGGCAAGCGGCGGCTTCGCTCCGGACTCTGGGGCAAGGCTCACGGTGGAATACGCGGCGGGAGTGCAGGAGCACGTACCGGAGGATAAGCGCGCCGCGCTGACGGGCGTGCTTGCAAACGACCCGCGCCCGCGCTATCAGCACGACAGCAGCCGCGTCTACGCCCTTGAGTTCGCGGGGCTTGAAGTGAAGTTTACTGTGAACGGGGATGTGCTCACTGTGATATCGGCGGAAAAGGAGGAAGCTTCATATGTGGGAGACGATAAGCAGCAGCGATGAAATATCGCGGTTTATGGAAAGGGTATACGATTTTCACGACAGCTGCGTAAAGGAAATGAGCTACATAAGCGGAGCCTATGTCGATGATAGTCTCTCAATGCATCCGCTGAACGACCGCAGAATACTGCGGGTCATTATCCAGCGGCAGTTTGCCGAGGATTCCATGATAGAGCTGGAGTTTCAGGGGCTAAAGTATCTCAAGCTTTTTCCTGTTGATCCCTACTACACATGCGAAATTTTGGATTCGGCAATGCTGCTGAAGGACGGCAGCATATACTGGTGCGACTGCGGCGATGTGACCGAAGCCGATTTAGACGATTATGAGGGCACATTGATCTGTGCGTCAAAGCTCAGATGGCGCTCTGTCGAGAATCACATGGGAGAAAAAACGTTCTATCACTCCGATGTAGAAGATCAAAGCGAACCCACGCATGAAACGCGTAATTTAAGAAGGGCATAGAGAGACTGAATACCGGCAAGCATTGCTGCTTGCCGGTATTATAATTTTATCGTGACTGCATTTTATTTTCTCACTGCCGCGCAGTAGTCGCCGGAAATGACGACGTCAAATTCTGTCGGGTCAAAAAGCGCCGCGTCGGACGCCGTGCCGACATAGGCGGCGGAGCCGTCCTTAGTCTCCTCGATAAGCTCGGGGCTCAGGGAAAGATAGTGGAACCTCTCTCTGTACGGCAGGAGAATTTTTCCGTGCTCCTCATTTGTCAGCCCCTGGAAATAATGCGCATCCGTGCTGTCATAGAATAGGGTCAGAATTTCACTGACTTTAGCGCTTCCTCTATATTGCGTGTCGGCGGTTATATAGAGCCGGTCGGCTCCGCTGTCCTCCGCCGCCGTTATCGCGTCCTCAAGTCCATAGAAGAAATAGTGCTTCACGCTCTCGGCATAAGCGCCGAAGTACGTGCCCGCCATGAGTGCGCCCGAGAGCAGGAGCGCGCAGACCGTCGGGGTGGTCAGCTTTGGCAGTGCCGTGACAGCGTAGTATATACCAAGCGCGATGAACATCAGCTCCGCGTAATATATAATATTGATGCGGTTGACATTCACGCCATTCGTCATGAGCCCAACCCATATCCCGGTCAGCACAGCAAACAGCGCGAGCCACTTGTTGTCAGCCTTCTTCTCCTTAAGAAAGCCGAACAGGCCGAGCGCCGCAAACGGCATGGAGAAAAGATACACCGTGCCGAAGCCGTCCATGTCGTTCCACGGAAGGTCTTTCACTTGCAGGAGCGTGACTTTCAGCAGGCTTTTAAAATTAGCCAAGAGCTGTTCAAAGGGCTTATCCGAGAAGAACAGGATATCCCCCGCGCGGACGCTGGCGGTAAAGTGCTGGATGGTGACGAAGGGCAGCTCTATCGTGTCCCAGCCGAAGAAGTTCACGGCCATAGTGAGGATGAACGGCCACGCAACGAGCAGATACACAAGGGCACAGACAGCCGCAGACCGCAGCGTGACACGCTTTTTTATCATATAGAACACGCAGACCGCAACGAGAAACAGCGGAATGGTATAGATCGTGATGCCGTAGCAGTACATGCACAGGCCGAAGAAGAGCATGGATATGTACAGGAAGCGCTTTTTCTCCGTCAGGCCGCGGTTAAGGAAATACAGCCCGCCCATGAAGAAATGCGGCAGAAGATTGCAGTCGAGCGCCCAGCGGCTCTGAAGCAGGTGCCACGGGTTTATGGCAACGAGCAGCGCCGCGATGAGCCCGGCGCGCTCGCCGAAAACATCGCGCATGAAGAGCCAAAAGAACACGCTCCCGGCGATGCTGCACAGCAGGGACGGGATGCGCATGGTCACGACGCTCAGGCCAAAGAGCTTCACAAGCGGCGCGATCAGGTATGACATGAGGCTGCTCATCTGCCCGTAGCCCCAAGCGTAGAGGTGGCAGGGCAGCCATGTGCCGAAGCGGTCGGTGCCGTAATCGGCGAGAGCCTTGGCGTCGACCGCGGCCATCGCCCCGTCCTGATTCACGCCGCCGGGGATGCTCCCAAAGTCCCACACACGCAGCGCGATGCCAGCAATGAGGATCAGCAGCAGGAACAGCCGGTATGTATTTTTGCTTTGTACGCCCGGCGGCACCGCTCCCGCGGGGCGGCGCAGCATACACACGGCGGCAGCCATGCTCACCGTCAGCGTGAGGGCAAGCATTACAGAATTAAAAATATCCATTCATTTAACTTGCGGAGCCCGCGCGTTACCGGCGCAGGCTCCGTCTTTTTCTCGGTGTTTGATCTTTCAGCTCAAATTTCCGGTGGCGTACATCGTCGCTGTCAGCGCGACGACAGGCGCGGTCTCGCAGCGGAGGATGCGCTCGCCCATCGAGCAGATATGCAGCTTGCAGACGCGCGCAAGGTCGGCCTCAAACTGCGCAAAGCCGCCCTCGGGGCCGGTGATGATAGCGGCGGTCGCGATGCTCTTATTCGCGGAGAGGACATCGTCCAGCTTCTCGCGCTCGCCCGTCTCATACATGAACAGGCCGAGGTCCTTCTTCACCGCGATATCGAGCACAGCCGTGAAGTCTCCCGCCCAGCTCACCTGCGGGATGATGCCGCGGCCGGACTGCTTTGCCGCCTCCTCGGCGATGCGCTGCCAGCGCTCGAGCTTCTTCTCGGGCTTATCGGGCTTTGCGATGCAGCGCTCGCTGTCAAAGAACATGATCTCATACGCGCCGGCTTCGACGCATTTCTGGATGATATAATCGGTCTTGTCGCCTTTCGGCAGACCGCAGAGCACCGTCACCTTGACGCTCGGCTCCGCCGGGCAGGGGACGACCTCGATGACCTCGGCCTCGACCTGCTCCTTATCGGCGCTGACAAGGCGGCACTTATAGTCCGTGCCCTGCCCGTCGCAGATTATCATATCCTCGCCCGGACGCAGACGCAGCACGCGCACATGCTCGGCGTCCCGCCCCTTCATTATCGCCATGCCGCCCAGAATATTGGTACCGGCCATGAAAAATCTCGGCATTTTCATCTCTCCTATGAGTTGATATTGAGTGTTTTCTTTGCCGTAATTATCGCATAATTTGGACAGCTTTGCAAGAGTAAGCATATAATGGGGCGGAGAAAAATATATGGAGATGATATAATGGACAAAAACTTTTCCTCTGAGCTCCAAGGCTTCGACGAGGTCTGGAAGCGCGTGAGCGCGGGGCGCGTAAAGTCCAAGGCCCCCGCAGGGCTCATGCCGGGAAAACAGCAGAAGAGCAAGGCCGTCAGGTTTTGCGGCGATCCGCCGCGGCGCGGCTGAGACTATTCTTCACCGGCGGTGATCCAGCCGTTTTCCTCTAACTTTTCAAGCAGCTCGCCCCACAGCTCGACCGTGCGAAAGCGCAGCTCATAGCCGTCCTGCCGGGTTATGAGGGCATAGTCCTCGACGCTCATTGCCTGCTCCACCTGCTCAGACTGCACCGCCGACAGGCACACCGGCGGGAACACGATGCACCACCAGTTGTGCCCCTCGCCATCTCCGAGCACAACGCGCAGGGATTCATACCGCCCCGCCGGGAGCGTGAAGCCCTCATATTCGCGGCTGGGGTAAAGCTCCGTGCCGAGGCTGACGGTGACCTGCCGTCCCTCCGCCGCGGAGGCCGCGGCGCGGCCTATGCCGTCAAGCTCGCGGCTCAGCACCGCGCGGGCGTCGGCGGGGCTTTCGGAGCTGTCGAGCCGGGGCGTGATGTATTCAAGCACCGTGTCGCGCACACGCAGCTTGAGAGCCTGCTCATAAGCGTCGTCCGAAACGGCGAGAACGTGCAGACGCACAAGATCCGCGCTGATGGCGCTGCTGCGCCCCTGCGCCCATACCGCCGCGCACAGGCACACGCACAGCGAAACGAGCGCCGAAATTTCCCATATCCTCAAAAATCTGCTCTTATCCATAGAAAAAACCGCCTTACCGTATGTAATGATACATACAGTATTGACGGTTTTTTCCTATCTAAACCAACATTTTAAAGTGTGCCGACGCAGGCGGCGCTTTCGCAGAAGCCGTACTCCTCGCGCAGCTTATCTCGCACGGCGGAGACGTCCCTATCCGGTTCGAACACTCCGAACACCGCGGAGCCCGTGCCGGTCATCACCGCGCCGAGCGCGCCATGATCGAGCAGAGTGCTTTTTATATCCGCAACGGTGCGCATGCGGCGGTCGTCAACGTCCTCAAAGACGTTATACATACGGCGGCTTATCTGCGCGAGCTGCCCCTGTCTGATCGCCTCGACAAGCCCCGCCGTATCGGGATGGCAGCGCAGCTTTATCTCGTCAAGCTTTCTGAAGAGTTCGGGAGTGGATATCGAAAACTCGGGCTTGCATATAATGAAGCGGCAATCCGGCATATCCGGGAGCGCTTCAAGCTTCTCGCCGCGCCCGGAGGCCAGAGCCGTGCCGCCATAGACGCAGAAGGGAACATCCGACCCGATGCGCTCGCTCAATCGGCGCAGCTGCTCACGGTCGAGCACATCGCCGTACAGGCGGTTGAGCGCGCGCAGCACGGCGGCCGCATCCGACGATCCGCCGCCCATACCCGCGCCGACCGGGATGCGCTTGTTTATCTCGATAAGCATGCCCTGCCCGGTGTTCCCCGTCTCCTCAAGGAAGCACAGCGCCGCCTTCACGGCAAGGTTCCGCTCGTCGCCGGGGATGAAGCGCAGGTTGCTGCGCGCGCGCACGCGGCCGCCCCCGTCGAGCGTCACGGTTATATCATCGCACAGCGAGACGGTCTGCATGACCATGAGCATGTCATGGTAGCCGTCCTCCCGGCGCTCGGTAACGTCAAGGGATATATTGAGCTTGGCGTATGCTTTTTCATTCGTCGTCATGCGCTCACCCCTTGCTGTACACGCGCAGCTCATAGGGGCGCGCGGTGAAGCCGTTGCCGATGACAAAGCAGCCATCATAGTTTGAAAGCTCCAGCGTCCAGTCGTCAAGCGCGATGCCCTCCGGTGCGTCAAAGCGCGTGAACTCTGAGGCAAAGCAGCATATCACCAGTAGGCGTTTGCCCTTATGGCAGCGCTCATATACATAGAAGTTCTTGTCCTTGGGCCGGTATTCCTTATATGTGCCGTAGAGCGCGACAGCGGTGCTCTTCCTAAAGGCCAGCAGACGCCGGTAGAAGTTCAGGAGCGAACCGGGGTCGTCCTCCTGCGCTTCGACGTTTATCTGCTTATAGTTGGGATTGACACTGAACCACGGCTCGGCGGTGCTGAAGCCGGCGTTTTCCGCGTCCGACCACTGCACGGGCGTGCGCGCGTTCTCGCGCGTCGCGCGCTGGATGAGCTTCAGGACGGATTTCTTCGGCAGAAGCTTCGATGCGATGCGGGCAATGTTGAAGGTCGCTACATCCTTATACATGTCGAGCCGCGGCAGGGCGATATTCGTCATGCCGATCTCCTGCCCCTGATAGATAAAGGGCGTGCCGCGCTGGAGAATGTACATGGCGGCGAGCATCTTCCCGCTCTCGTCATGGTACTTCTCGCTGCCGTAGCGGCTGATGATGCGCGGATGGTCGTGGTTCTCGATGTACAGAGCGTTCCAGCCGCGCCCCTCGAGCTTGAGCTGCCAATCGGTGAAGGCCTTTTTCATCTTCACGAGGTTAAATTTGCTGGGGAGAACTTCGTTATAAAAGCAGTCTGCCTCCATGTGCGAGAAGGCGATCATCTCATCGAGCACGTGCTCCGGCCCCTCGGTGACGTAGCTGAGTGCAACATCCGCCGTGGTCATCGGGCTTTCACCGACGACGAAGCAGTCATAATTACTGAACACATCGCGCTTAAATTCCTTGAGATAGGCATGGACCTCCGGGCGGTTGGAGTAATACTTCATGCCGTTTGCCGCGGGGAGCTTCGGGTAAGCGTCCGGCAGGCCGGGGGCCTTGGAGACGAAGGTGATAACGTCCTCGCGGAAGCCGTCGACGCCCATGTCCAGCCAGAAGCGCAGGATCTTTTTGACCTCCTCGCGCACGGCCGGATTATCCATATTGAGATCCGGCTGTTTTTTTGCGAACAAATGCAGATAAAATTCGTCTAAGTTACTGTCATACTCCCATGCGCCGCCCTCGAAGAGGCTCGTCCAGTTATTCGGCGGCAGGAGCTTTTTCCCGTTTATCCCGCCGCGGCGGCCGGGACGCCAGAAATAATAATCATGGTAAGGGCTGTCCTTGGATCTGCGGCTCTCCTTGAACCACGGGTGCTCATCCGAGCTGTGGTTCACGACAAGGTCCATGAACACCCTCAGGCCGCGCTCATGCGCGCCGTCGAGCACCTGACGGAACACGTCAAGGTTGCCGTAATCCGGGTGGATGTTCATATAGTCGGAAATATCGTACCCGTAATCGGCGTTCGGCGAGGGGTACAGGGGCGAGAACCAGATCGCGTCCACGTTCAGGCTCTTTATATAATCCAGCTTCGACAGCACGCCCCACAGATCGCCGATGCCGTCGCCGTTGCCGTCACAGAAGCTGCGCGGCCAGATATGATACACGGACATTTCCTTATACCACGGCGTAAAAGCCATAATACCCCTCCTCCGCCGGCCCGCGCGGGTCGGTCGATATACTCTCTGATGCTTTATATATTATCACATATAAGGCCCGTTCTCAATAAATATATTTAACATCTGCCATGTTGACAAAAGGCCGATTTTGTGCCATTATGCTCTCTGAATATGAACATGATTTTGGCTTCGTGTCTTATGTTTGTGTTTGAAAGGATCTGCTTCTGACTATGAAAAAATTTCTGACTTCACTGGCTCTTGCTCTGCTGGTCGTCTTCCCGGCGCTCCCCCATGCTTACGCTGAAGAGTTCGTCCCCCTTGGAAGCTACACCGCCGGTGATACTCTCAACTGCTATATAAGTAATGTTGACACCGGGGCACAGGTCGTCTCTCTCGATCTGCCCATGGGCTGCACGCTGGTCGACGACTTCAGCGGCAGCACGCGCCGTCTCCTTCTCGGCGGTGCCGCGACTGCGGCCGGAGAATACGATTTCTCCATTCAGGTCAGCGGTGTCGAGAACTACACCATAAACTGCTCTATAGACCTCACGCCCGCTCTGCCGAGCATCCAGACCTGCCAGGACGTCACCTGCGCGCCCGGCAGCAGCGTTCTGCTCTCCGTCAGCGCATCGACGACGGACGGCGGCAGCCTGAGCTATCAGTGGTACACCGGCGTCGGCTTCACGAGCATCCCCATAAACGGCGCGACTGATCCGGTCTACTCCCCCGACACCTCCGCTGCCGGTACTACATACTACACCTGCAGCGTCACGAACACGAATAACGGCCTTTCCGTCTCTGCGATGAGCGAGCCGATGGTCGTCACTGTGGCGACGCCGAAGGTCGTGTCCATCTCCATTGACGGCATGCCCTCGACGACGCGGTACCAGGTGGGCGACGCGCTCAATCTCAGCGGAATGCGCCTCCAGGTCAATTATGATAACGGCAGCAGCGAGATAGTCTCTCAGGGCTACACCGGCGCGCCCAGTGTTTTTAACGAAGCCGGGACACAGACCGTGACTATAAGCTACGGCGGCGCGGTGTGCTACTTCTACGTAACGGTCGAGAACAAGGAAGCCTCCGTTGACGGCATCGGCGTTGTCACCCTGCCGAAAAAGACCCAGTACAAGGTCGGCGACAATCTTGAGACCGAGGGCCTTTCCATCCGCGCCTACGCCGGGAACTCCCACTTTGACATCTCTTCCGGGCTTGACTGCTCGCCCACAGTGCTCAACACTGCCGGCAGCCAGACCATAACCGTTACCTACGCCGGTAAGACCTGCACCTTCACGGTAAAGGTCGCGGAAGAAAAAGAGGTCGTCCAGACCGTGACTGTGGCGTCCCGCCCGACTAAGGTCGAGTACACCGTCGGTGACAGGCTCGACAGCGCGGGGCTCACCCTCCGCGTCGTCACCAATAAGGGCACGAGCGAGATAAGCTCCGGTTTCACCTGCACGCCCAAGGTGCTCACGACTGCCGGGACACAGACCGTAACGGTCGTATACGGGCAGTACACCTGCACCTTTGACGTGACCGTCAAGGCCGCGGCGTCACCCAGCCCCTCGCCGACGCCCACACCCACGCCGTCGGCTTCGCCCGCGGTCTCGGCGTCTCCGTCTGTCAGCCCCGGCGCGGTATCGCCCAGCCCCTCGGCAGGCCGCCACGATAACAGCAGCAACCCTGTGAGCGCAGTGATAAAGGTCGGGCTCATAGTCGCGGTGCTGGCTCTGGCAGGGCTTGCAGGCTGCGTCTACGTGCTCCAGAAGAAAGGCAATGTCGACTTCCTGTCCATGTTCACAGGCAAGAACAAGCAGGACCGCGGCAGGCATTGATGATGTATCTGCAGAGGATGCGCCGGAAAGTTTTCCCGCGCATCCTTTTTTCTTGCGTACAGCGGCAAGCTGTTTTATAATCAGAGTATCTGAATGGTGGAGGCGGTGACGGCCGTGCAGCTAAAAACAAAAAGAACTTCCGTGATACTGTGCAGGGTTTTCTGCCTGATCCTCGTGTGTGTCCTTGCGTATAACTGGCAGAGGATATTCTACGTAGAGTGCATCGACGGCATGATCTCCGACGTGCCGAACCATGTGAAGCTCGCTATGGGGCACAATGATTACGGCCTGTCCTCATACCTCATCCGCTTCCTTTACGGCGCTTTCGGCGAGCATCGCGGGCAGACGCTCTTGAGCCTGTGCCTTGCGGCGAATAATGTCGTCGGACTGTTCACAGTCTGGCTGCTCGTGCGCCGTCTCCTGCCGGAGCTTGAGGGAAGCTTCGCGTTTCTCGCCGTCGTGCTCGCGGCGCTGTGCGGCCCGTGGATCATCCCCGGGTATCAGACGGGAATGTACCTCGGCGTATATAACGGCAACGTCTACCACAACATGACCGTGCTCTTCAGCCGCACGTTTATCCCCTTCGTTTTCCTGTTTTTCTTTGACTGCTGGGATAAGCGGCATGGTAGGATAGACTTTCTCCCGTGGCTTGGCATGGCACTGAGCTTTCTTATCGCGACGCTTTTCAAGCCGAACTTTGCCTTTGCGTTCATCCCGATGCTCGCGGTGATGCTGCTTGCCGACTTTATAAAATACCGCGCGCGGTATTTCAAAAACGACGTTATCCTCGGGCTCTCCGTCGTCCCGGCGGGGCTTGCCTGCATCTGGCAGTACCTTGTCCTGTTCTCCGGAGACTTTGCGGGCACCTCCTCCGGTGTCGCGCTCCGGCTGCTTCTCGGCTCGGCGGGGCTGTCGGTGCTCATAATGTACCTGCGCAGTCTGCTGCTGCCGGTGTATTCGCTCGCGCTGCAGGCGCCGAAGGAGAACGAAGCGAAGCATATATGGCTCATCGTCATATGCGATGCTGTCGCGATCCTTGAGGCCTGTGTCCTTACCGAGACGGGCTTTCGCGCAAACGACGGCAACTTTGACTGGGGCAGCCTCGCGCTCTATCCGATACTGTTCTCCGTCTCGATCGCGCTGCTGATGCGTCTGGTGCAGGGCACAGACTGGAAAGACCGCAGCGCGGCGGCCAAGGCGGTGCTCGGCATCGTCCTGCTGCTGGGCCACCTCGCGGTCGGCGTATACTGTCTCTACCGCGCGCGCTATGGCGGGTACTACTGGTTCTACTTCTGATACGTTATTCTAAACCGGCACTGCAAGGGAAGTCCCTTGCAGTGCCGGTTTCTATTTCAGTGCATCCAATATCATCTCTCTGTGCAGCAGCTGCATGGCTCGCGGCTGCTCTGCCTCTTCCACAAGGACGCTTATTCTCCCGTCGCCGACGCTGCCGGAGAGCACCTCGATTCCCTCCGCCGCGAGCAACAGCACCGCCCGCGACAGTGCCGCGGCGTCCGCCGCCTTACCGGCAAGGCTTATTTCGCCGCTGGCACGGCGGCGCGTTATCCCGGCAAAGTCGGGGCGGCTGCCATCGCGCAGCGCGCGCACCTGCGAGCCGGGCGCGTCGGTAAACGATGAGAGCAGATGTATCACAACGGAGTTTGCCATCGCAAGCTCCACGGATTTCGCGTGGAGCACCTGTGACCCGGCCTCGGCAAGGGCGAGCATATCCCGGTAATCAATCGCGTCGAGCTTCACCGCGTCCGGTATCAGGCGCGGGTCGGCGGTATATATGCCGTCGACGTCGGTGTAGATCTCACAGCAGTCGCTCTCGAGCGCGGCGGCGAGGGCGACCGCCGTCGTATCCGAGCCGCCACGGCCAAGGCTCGTTATATCCCCCGCGGCGCACACGCCCTGAAACCCCGTCACGACCGGGACACGGCCTCGGCTCAGCGCCTCCCTTATCCTCACCGGCGCGATGAGCCTTATGTCGCTGTCGCCATAGCGGCAGTCGGTATATATCCCTGCCTGCCACCCGGCAAGAGACACCGCCGGTATGCCGAGGCTCTCCATCGTCATGACGAGCAGCGCCGCCGACTGCTGCTCGCCGGTAGTGATGAGTGCGTCCATCTCACGCGGAGAGGGCTTACCGCCAAGCTCGCGCGCCCTATCCGCAAGAAGGTCGGTAGTGTCGCCCATTGCCGAGACTACGACCACAACTTCGTTCCCGTTCTGCCGCTGCCGCATACAAATGCCTGCCGCGCGGCGCAGCCTGTCTCCGTCCGCTATGGAGCTGCCGCCGAATTTTTGCACTATAAGCATTTCTTTTCCTCCAGTGCCGCAGATTACAGTGCGGGCGCGGCACAGAAAGCACCGGCCCAATCCATTATATACAGCGCCGCGGCCGGGGGTTCGATGAATAAAAATCGGTGCGCAGGGCGAATATTATCTGGAGAAATGCGGAGGGGTGAGGAAATGCAGGAAAAGCTTGCCGGATATTTTGCGCTGCTGCTGTACGCGGCGGGGACGGTCGGCCTCGTATGGCTGTGCGTGCGCTTCATACTGCCGTGGGCGGCGCCGTTTATAACGGCCTACCTGCTGGCGGCGCTGCTGGAAAGGCCCGTGGGCTATCTCTCCCGGCACGGCTGGAGACGGGGCACGGCGGCGGCGCTGTGCGTACTGCTGACACTCGCGCTGCTTTTGTGGGCGGCGGCCTCGCTCGTGTTAAAGGGCGTCGGCACGGTCACGGAGTTCATGCAGAGCGTCCCGGGGCTTATGAGCCTCATCGAGCAGAAGCTCTTAGAGCTTGAAAACCGCGCTATGGACTACATCGGCAGCGCCCCGGAGGGCACAGCGGCATATTTTGAGACGGCGGCCTCATCCATCGGGGACATGCTCTATTCCCTGCCCGCGGCAATATCGAAGCAGGCCATCGCCTTTCTCTCCCGCACGGCGCAGGCAAGCCCCGATACGCTGCTGTTCATTGTAACGGCGGGGATCGGCACCTATTTTATCTCTGCGGCCTTTCCGAAGATAAACGCCTTTATCCTTGCGCAGCTCCCCGCGGGCTTCCGCCAGCGCCTTGAGGGGCTGGGAGCCGATCTGCGCGGCAGCTTCGGCGGCTTCATGCGCGCTCAGCTCATACTTATGGCGATGACTTTCATAGAACTGCTCATCGCGTTTCTGCTGCTCGGCGTGCGCGGCGCGCTCGGCATCGCCGCCGTGACCGCGCTGATAGACGCGCTGCCGGTGTTCGGCACGGGCGTGGTGCTGGTGCCGTGGGCGGTGTTCTGCCTGCTGCTCGGCAATACCGGGAGGGCTATCGGCCTGATCGTATGCTGGGCGCTTGTCAACCTCGTGCGCAGCTGCACGCAGGCAAAGCTCCTCGGCGATCAGATAGGTCTTGACCCTATCGCCTCGCTCGCGGCGATATACGTCGGCTGGCGCGTGTGCGGCGTGTGGGGGATGCTGCTGTTCCCGATATTGCTTGTGACAGTTCAACAGCTCAACGACCGCGGTGTGATAAGATTATGGAAGAGCGTATAAAAATGCAGCGTCTGTTTTCAGACGCTGCATCAATTTTATGCTTATCAGAAATCGGCGTTGCCGGTCGTGCGGGGGTGGAGCTCCACATCGCGGATGTTGCTCACGCCGGTGAGGTACATGACCATGCGCTCAAAGCCGAGGCCGTAGCCCGCGTGACGGCAGCTGCCGTAGCGGCGCAGGTCGAGGTACCACCAGTAGTCCTCCTTCTTGAGTCCAAGCTCGTCCATGCGCTTTTCGAGCATTTCAAGACGCTCCTCGCGCTGGCTGCCGCCGATGATCTCGCCGATGCCGGGGACGAGGCAGTCCGCCGCCGCGACGGTCTTGCCGTCGTCGTTCATGCGCATGTAGAAAGCCTTGATGTCCTTGGGGTAATCGGTGACGAAGATGGGCTTTTTGAACACTTCCTCGGTCAGGTAGCGCTCATGCTCGGTCTGAAGATCGATGCCCCACTCGACGGGGTACTCGAACTTTCTGCCGCTGTTCTTGAGTATCTCGACCGCCTCGGTATAGCTCACGCGGCCGAAGTCGTTGCTGACGACATTGTGCAGTCTCTCAAGCAGGCCCTTGTCGACGAAGGAGTTGAAGAACTCCATCTCCTGCGGGCAGCGCTCCATAGTGCGATTGATGATGTACTTGACCATCGCCTCGGCAGTGTCCATATAATCGTTGAGATCGGCAAAAGCCATTTCCGGTTCGATCATCCAGAACTCGGCGGCGTGGCGCTGGGTGTAAGAGACCTCGGCGCGGAAGGTGGGGCCGAAGGTGTAAACATCGCCGAAAGCCATGGCGAAGTTCTCAGCATTGAGCTGGCCGGAAACGGTCAGGCTCGTCGGCTTGCCGAAGAAGTCCTTGCTGTCATCAACAGTGCCGTCCTCCTTGAGGGGGAGGTTATTGAGATCGAGCGTGGTGACGCGGAACATTTCGCCCGCGCCCTCGCAGTCGGAGCCGGTGATGATGGGGGTGTTGACATACACGAAGCCGCGCTGCTGGAAAAACTCATGCACCGCCTGCGCCGCGACGCTGCGGACGCGGAAGGTGGCGGAGAAGAGATTGGTGCGCGGTCTGAGGTGCTGGATCGTGCGCAGGAACTCTACGCTGTGGCGCTTTTTCTGGAGGGGATAGTCCGGAGTGGACGCGCCCTCGACGGTGATCTCATCGGCTTTCAGCTCAAAGGGCTGCTTTGCCTCCGGGGTGAGAACAAGCGTGCCGTGGACGATAAGGGCAGCGCCTACGTTCTGCTTTGCGATCTCTTCGTAATTATTCAGTGAGCTCCTCTCAAATACGACTTGCAGCGACTTGAAGCAGCTGCCGTCATTAAGCTCGATAAACCCGAAGTTTTTCATGTCGCGGACGGTCCTGACCCAGCCGCAGACTGTCATGCTCTGGCCGCCGAGGGCTTCCGCGTCGGCATAGATGCCGGAAATTTTCTGACGTTTCATTTGGCGCTCTTCCTTTCTTTGTGCCTGTGGGCACGCATATTTTTAAAAGCAGCACTGGTTTCCGTGAAAACCGGTGCTGCATTATTATATATATTATGGTCGGATATTGCAAGGTTTAATTGCGTTTTCCTGGAAAATCAGAAGATCATCTGTACAGGGCACTCGTAGTTTTTGAGCGTGATATCCTGATATTCGCCGCCGGCCTCGCCGTCGCGCGTCCATGACACCGGTTTATCGAAGGTGAACCGCGCCTGCTTTGTGTGGAGAATGAGGAGATTCTCACTGTCAAAGCGCTGGGACAGCACGCTTTCGACGATCTCGCCGAAGCCCGCGACGCTGCCGGGGTTCTTTACCAGCACAAGCTCGCTCATACCGTCCCCGAGGCAGACCATCTCGCTCGGCAGGCGGACGATGCCCGCGACAGAAGTGGAGTTTGACATGCTGCCGTAGAGCAGGTCCGCTTCCACAACGCCGCCGTCGTACTCGACGCGCGTCTTATAGCTCTCTATCTTCCCGAGCTGCTGCGCGCCCTGGAGCACATAGGCCAGGTGACCCAGCCGCTTTTTCTGATCCTGCGGGGTGGCATAGCTCACCTCGGTGAACGCGCCGAAGGCTGCGATATAGGCAAAATATTTATCGTCTCCGAAGCCGCCGACATCAAAGGGGTGCGCCGTACCGTGGACTATCCTGCGTGCCGCGCCAACCGTATCGTTCTTCGGCAGGCCGAGCGTCGTTGCGACGTCGTTCGCCGTGCCCATAGGCATATACCCGACAGGCGGCGGAGAGTCGAGCTGCATGAGTCCGGCGAGCACCTCGCTGAGCGTACCGTCCCCGCCGACGCAGGCGACCGTATCAAAGTCTCCGGCGTGGCGCGCGGCAAACTCCGTTGCTTCCCCGCGCCCGGAGGTGAAGAACAGTGTCGTCCTGTAGCCGCCGAGGTCGAGCGTATGCAGCGCTTCGGCAAAATTCGCCTTATATCCGCCGCGTCCCGCCGCGGGGTTTACTATGAGCATCAGTTTCTTTTCCATGTTTTTCTTACCTCGGCTCAGTTCTTCAGGCTGTGGAGCGGGGCGGGGATGCGACCGCCGCGGGCGATGAACTCCGCGGCGCTGCCGTCGTGCAGCGGCATTATAGGCGCAGAGCCGAGAAGCCCGCCGAAGTCTACCGTGTCGCCGACGGTCTTGCCCTTTGCCGGGATGATGCGCACGGCGGTGGTCTTGTTGTTGACCATGCCGATCGCCGCCTCGTCGGCAATGATAGCGGAGATGGTATCGGCGCTAGTGTCGCCGGGGACGGCGATCATATCAAGGCCGACCGAACAGACGCAGGTCATGGCTTCGAGCTTATCGATGCAGAGCATCCCGTCCTCCACGGCAGAGATCATGCCCGCATCCTCGGACACGGGGATAAACGCACCGGACAGGCCGCCGACATGGCTTGACGCCATGACGCCGCCTTTTTTGACCGCGTCGTTGAGGAGCGCGAGAGCAGCGGTCGTGCCGTGCGTGCCGCACTTTTCAAGGCCCATTATCTCCAGTATCTCCGCGACGCTGTCGCCGATCGCGGGAGTGGGAGCAAGGGAGAGGTCGACCACGCCGAAGGGCACGCCGAGGCGGCGCGAGGCCTCCTGCGCGACAAGCTCGCCCATGCGCGTTATCTTGAAGGCGGTCTTTTTTATCGTCTCCGCCACAACGTCAAAGCTCTCGCCCTTGCACTGCTTGAGCGCGTGGGCGACGACGCCGGGGCCGGACACGCCGACATTGATGACCGTCTCCGGTTCGCCGACGCCGTGGAACGCGCCCGCCATAAAGGGGTTATCCTCAACGGCGTTAGCGAACACGACGAGCTTTGCGCAGCCCATCGGGTCAATGTCCGCGGTCTGCTTTATTATCCTGCCCATGAGCGCGACGGCGTCCATGTTTATGCCCGCTCTCGTCGAAGCGAGGTTCACGCTCGAGCAGACAAGCTCCGTCTGCGTGAGCGCGGCGGGGATGGAATTGATAAGCCGCAGGTCGCTTTTCGTAAAGCCCTTATGCGCAAGCGCCGAAAAGCCGCCGATAAAGTTCACGCCCGTCTCGTGCGCGGCGCGGTCGAGCGTCAGGGCTATGGGGGTATAGTCCTCCTCCCGGCACGCCGCGGCGACGAGGGATATCGGGCTTACCGAAATGCGCTTGTTGACGATGGGTATGCCAAGCTCCCGCTCTATGGCGCAGCCGGTCTCGACAAGCTTACCCGCACAGCGGCATATCTTGTCGTAGATCTTCCGGCAGCACTCGTCCATGCTCTCGCCCGCGCAGTCAAGCAGGCTTATGCCCATGGTGATCGTGCGCACATCGAGGTGCTGCTGGTTTATCATGTCTATGGTTTGCAGAATTTCACTGCTGTTGAAGAGATAGCTCATGGGGCACCTCAGATCCTGTGCATGGCTTCAAAGATGTCCTGCCGCTGGATATGGATATCGAGCATGCGCTCCTCGCCCTTCTCCTTGAGGAAACGGATCAGCTCATCAAAGGGCATGGTGCAGTCGGCAAGGTCTACGAGCATTATCATTGCGAAATACTCCTGCATCAGCGTCTGGCTGATATCGAGGATGTTTATCTCCTTCTGGGCAAGCAGCGAGGTGACATAGGCGGTGATGCCCTTGCTGTCCTTCGCGAACACGCTGACTATTGCTTTCATTCTCTTCTCTCCTATGTATTAGTTATCAGCCCGAATAGTGCTGGCACAGGTGCCCGACGCAGCACCTTTCGCACTCCGGTCTCCTCGCGATGCACACCGCCCTGCCGTGCAGGACTATGCAGTGGCAGAAGTCCGAGGAGTGTTCGGGCGGCAGTATCTTCCGCAGCTCCATTTCGATCTTCACCGGGTCCTTGAGGTTATCCACAAGGCCGAGGAGATTTGAAATGCGGATGCAGTGCGTGTCCACGACCGTGGAGCCGGGGATCTTGAACACATCGCCGAGGATGAGGTTCGCTGTCTTGCGCCCAACGCCGGGCAGTGCCGTCAGCTCCTCCATCGTGCGCGGCAGCTCCCCGCCGTATTTCTCCAGCAGCACATTCGCGCAGGCGACGATGTCCCGCGCCTTGGAATGATAGAAGCCGCAGGAGCGCACATACTCCTCCACCTCCGCGACGTCCGCTTCGGCAAATGCCTCAAGCGTCGGGAAGCGCTCAAACAGCGCCGGGGTTATCTTGTTCACGCGCTCATCGGTACACTGCGCCGCAAGGCGCACCGAGAACAGCAGCTCATAGGCCTTGTTCCAATCGAGCGTGCAGTCCGCCAATGGGTACTCCTCCATCAGCAGACGCACTATCTCATTTACCTGCTCCTGTGTTCTCATCTGCTGAGTTCTATCGTGCCGCCGCACTCGATGACCGGCAGCTCCACCTTGCTGTAGGTGCCGCCGAACTGGTACTGCACCGCGACAGGGAAGCTGTCGCTGCTGCCGGCGGGCAGACTCAGCGTGTGCACCGTGGAGGCAAGCAGGGTCTCAAGCCGCGTGTTGTTCTCCCACTTTATCGCAGGGGAATTTTCTGAGGCGTACTGGTCGCCGACGCTGACGTTGACGGCGTTATAAAGCTCGCGTACCTCGATCTGATAGGAGATAAGATAGACGTTCACCGTGACCTCGACGCGCTCAGAATCGAGCACCGTCGCCGTCCAGTCGGCGCGCAGGTTCAGCGGTGTGCCGGTATCGGAGGTGAAGCTGCCCGAGCCGATGACCTCGCCCTGCGGGATAACGGGCTGGACAGGTTCCGGGGTCGCGGTGGGAACTGGCGTCGGCGTAGGTGTAGCCGTCGGCACTGGCGTTGCGGGAGCCGGCGTCGCGGTCGGCGCGGTGGACGGAGCTATCGCCGGGGTCGGCTGCGCGGTCTCTAAAGCGGGCTGCGTCTCAACGCTCGGCGTGACCGTGTTTGCATATGGGTCGCTCGTCGGCGTCGTATCGGCCTTTCTATCGCTCTGCATGTCCATAAGCAGATTGACCGCAACTGCGATCACCAGCAGAAAAACTATAATAAACAAAACGGCTTTGATTCTTCCTTTTGACATTTCGGATCACTCCTTTGTACTATGCTTTGGAGAGATAATTATAAACCATGCGTCGAAAATTGTCCATAATTCCGCGCATTGTACACAATAATTTAATAGTAAATCCGGTTTTACATTTCCCGCCGCCGGTGGTATAATGAGATTCTGTATCGAATCTTTACTGAAAGGCGGATTGCCCAGAATGTATAAACCATTAGCGGACGAGATCCGCCCCGCGTCGCTTGACGACGTTGTCGGTCAGAAGCATATTTTAGGCAAAGACGGTATGCTCCGCCGCATCGTCGAGAGCGGTCAGATACCGAACATGATATTCTACGGTCCCTCCGGGACGGGCAAGACCACCGTCGCGCGCATCATCGCCCAGCGCACCAACCGCTCGCTGCGCAAGCTCAACGCGACGACCGCAGGCATTGCCGATATAAAAAAGATCATCGATGAGCTTGACACCTTCCTCGCTCCCGGCGGCGTGCTGCTCTATCTCGATGAGATACAGTATTTCAACAAAAAACAGCAGCAGTCGCTGCTTGAGTTTATCGAGGACGGGCGCATCACTCTCATCGCCTCCACGACGGAGAACCCCTATTTCTGCGTGTTCAACGCTATTCTCAGCCGCTCGACGGTGTTTGAGTTCAAGCCCGTCTCCGCCGTGGATGTGAAGCAGGCGGTCTACCGCGCGGTGGATATAATGAACGCACGGCGGGACACTCCGCTCACGCTTGAAAATGGCGCTGCCGAACGCATCTCCTCCGCCTGCGGCGGGGACGTGCGCAAGGCGATAAACTCGGTCGAGCTGCTCTTCTCCGCCGCGGGGGAGCGCAGCGTCATCACCGCCGAGGACGCCGCCGCGATAACTCAGCGCAGCGCCATGCGCTACGACCGCGACGGGGACGATCATTTTGACATTCTCTCCGCGCTCATGAAATCGCTGCGCGGCTCTGACCCGGACGCGGCGCTGCATTATCTGGCGCGTCTCCTTGAGGTCGGCGATCTTGTCGGCGCGTGCCGACGCATCCTCTGCTCGGCAAGCGAGGACATCGGCCTTGCCTATCCTCTGGCTGTGCCTATCGTCAAGGCCTGCGTGGACTCCGCGCTTCAGCTTGGTCTGCCCGAGGCGAAGCTCCCATTGGCCGAGGCCTGCATCCTGCTTGCGACCGCGCCGAAGTCGAACTCTGCCTGCATGGGCATTGACGCCGCTCTTGCCGACGTCCGCGCCGGGCGCACGGGCAGCATACCTCGCGAGCTTCAGAACGTCCACGCTGACGGCGCAGGCTTCGAGCGCGAGCAGGGCTACAAGTACCCGCACAGCTATCCCGGTCACTGGGTGCGTCAGCAGTATCTGCCCTATGAGCTGCGCGGCGCGCACTACTATGATTACGGCGACAACAAGACCGAACAGGCAGCGAAGCGATATTGGGAGGAGATCAAGAAATAATGGACATTCAGGTCGGCGATATCCTCACAATGAAAAAAGCCCACCCCTGCGGCAGCAAGCAATGGCAGGTGCTGCGCACGGGGGCGGACTTCAAGCTGCGCTGCTGCGGCTGCGGCCATGAGCTTATGGGCGCGCGCAGCAAATTTGAAAAGAACATCCGGCAGGTGCAGCGTTGAACTGGGTCTACATTCTCCGCTGCGGCGACGGCTCGCTTTACACCGGCTGGACAAACGATCTCGCCTCCCGCGTCGCGCTGCACACGGCCGGCAAGGGCTGTAAATATACGCGCTCGCATCTGCCGGTAGAGCTTGTATACTCCGAGGAATGCGAAAGCGAGCACGACGCGCGCAGCCGCGAATGGCACATCAAGCGCCTCACCCGTAAAGAAAAACTATCTCTCATCGAGCGAAAGGAAATTCCCCCCGATGTCCAGAAGATATGAACTCGATCTATGCAGAATAACGGCCTGTATAATGGTTATCATTATCCATGCCGGTTCTGCACTCTATCATAGCTGTCCGCTGTATGAGCCGACCTTCGTTCCGCTCTGCTTTATAAGCACCGCCGTGCGCGGCAGTGTACCTGTCTTTTTCATGCTGACGGGACTGCTGATGCTCTCGCGCGAAAGCCTTGAGCTCGGGCGCTTTTTCAAGCGGCACGTCCTCCGACTTGCGGGGTTGTTTCTCCTGTGGTCGACGCTTTACGCACTCGGCAGCCGCGCCGCGTCCGGCAGCTTCGGCAGTGCTTATGACTTTTTCTTTTCCGTCATGGCCGGGCACTACCATATGTGGTTCATCTCCGCGATGGTGACCTGCTGTCTTTTCATCCCGATACTGCACGCGGCTATACACGGAGCGAATCTCGATACGTGCTGGCTCCTCGGCGTGTTCCTGTTCCTTGTGCTCCTCATGCAGAACTGCAACCTCACGCCTGACCCAGCGTATATACTCAACCGCTTCACGCTGAATTTTGGCTTTGACTATTTGCCGTATCTGCTTTATATTATATGGGGCTGGTACTTAGGCCAACGTGAATACGGCAAGCGCACGCTCTGGATCGCACCGCTCGTTTTTCTGCTGACCGCTGTGTTCACGACCGTCGGGAACATCTGGTACTCCAATTATCGCGGCTATGCCGATGGCTGGCTGTTCAGCTATTTCTCTCTGCCGAACTTCATCATGGCAAGCGCGATGCTCTGCTTCTTCCTCTCTCTCAAGGGACACGACTTCAAGCGCGGAGAGCTTATACATCAGCTCTCCGACTGCACCCTCGGTGCCTATCTGCTGCACCCGTTTATGCTTAATGTGCTTGAGCGCTTCGGCATCGCCGTCGGCCTTGAGCGTCCCATCTCTTCTCTGCTGAGCATCGCGGCGCTGTGTGCTGTGGTATGCTTTGCCGTGAGCTTTGTTGCAAAGAAGATACCTGTTATAAGAAATCTGCTGTAGGAACATAATTCTCCCGCGCACGTCCTTATATATACGTTGTTTTCCGAGGTTTAGAAATGAAAAAGATACTCAAACTGATCTGCTTCCTGCTGCTGTGCGGCATACTTGCCCTTACCATAAAGCTCCGGCTCGATTCGCCTGAGATGCCTGTCGCGAGCGCCGAGCCCGTCATTGCGCCGCTCGACGTTTCCCCTACGCCTACCCCGTCGCAGACTCCCGAACCGACGCCTACGCCGACGCCCGAGCCCAAGACCTACACGCTCTCTGTCATCGGCGACTGCACGCTCTGGTCGAACGCAAACTATGCCCAGCATCCCGCGGGCTATGCCGGGGTCATAAACGGGGACTACTCCTATCCGTTCTCGAACACCATTCAGTATTTTGAGAATGACGATTTCACCATCGCGAACTTCGAGTGCATCCTCTCCGACAAGAACCTCACCTACGACTATACGCAGGTCTATTTCCCGTTCATTGCGCCGACTGAGTACGCCAACATCATAATTGACGGCGGCGTCGACTTCGTCACCACAGCGAACAACCATATCATGGACTGCTATGAAGCCGGTGAGACAAGCACCTATGACACTCTCGAAGCCTACGGCATCCCCTTCGGCAAGGAGGGGCAGGCGCAGCTCTACACCACTGACAGCGGTCTTGTCATCGGCGTCTACTGCTCCGGTAAGGACCTCGCCCCGAATAAGGACAAGGCGCTCAACGCGATCCAGCAGCTCATTGACGATGGCGCGGAGTATATAATTTGTGCCTTCCACTGGGGACAGGAACTGTACTATGAGCCGAACAAGGCGCAGATCGATCTTGCCCATGCCTGCATCGACGCTGGGGCCGATCTTATCTACGGCAGCCACACCCATTGCCTCCAGCCCATTGAGGAATACGGCGACGGGCTGATCCTCTACAGTATGGGCAACTGGACCTTCGGCGGCAGCACCATGCCGAGCGATCCGGACACGGCTATCGTCCAGGTCGAACTGACGAGGAATGACGACGGCAGCATATCCCGCACCGGTATGGATGTCATACCCTGCTGTGTCAGCAGCAAGATCGATGCGGCGATGGCAAATGAGCAGAACTACAATGACTATAAGCCGACCCCTTACGAGGAGGGCTCCGAGGGCTATAACCGTGTGCTCAGCAAACTCACCGGTGAGTTTGAGGCCACCTCCCAGGGTGCAGATTATTCCGGTTGGCTTGCAAGCCGCGCAGGCTGAACCTATATAAGTAAAAGGGCACAGGCAATTTTGCCTGTGCCTTTATCATATCCGATTATCAAAGCAGCTCTATCAGCTTCTCTACGTCCTCCATGCGCGTTGCCCAGCTCGTGGCAAAGCGGATGACCGTATGCTCCGCGTCGTAGGTCTCCATGAATCCGTAGGCGACATGCTTTCCGAGCTCTTCGAGCTTCGCCGTCTCGATGACGATAAACTGCTGGTTCGTGGGAGAGTCCAGATACATATGATAGCCCTTGGAGATAAGGCCCGCTTTGAGCCGCTCTGCGCAGTCTATTGCGTTTTTCCCGCATTTCAGGTACAGTCCGTTCGTGAACAGCTCATCGAACTGCACACCGAGCATCCACCCCTTTGCCAGCAGTGCGCCGTTCTGCTTGATTATCGAGAAAAAGCCTTCGGGCACTTTCCCGGTGAACACAACTGCCTCGCCGAACATCGCGCCGACCTTCGTCCCGCCGATGTAGAACACATCGCAGTTATCCGCGATAGTCTCAAGCGTCACATCCGTACCCGTTGCGGCGAGGCCATAGCCAAGGCGCGCGCCGTCAAGGAACAGCGGGATATCATACTTCGCGCACACGCCGTGCAGCGCTTCAAGCTCGGCCTTGGTGTAGAGCGTCCCGTACTCCGTCGGATGCGAGATATAGACCATGCCAGGCTTTACCATGTGCTCGTGGTTTGCGTCCTTGTAGAAGGTCGCTATATATTCCTCGACCTCCGCGGCGTCAAGCTTGCCGTTATGCTCCGGCAGCGTCAGTACCTTGTGTCCTCCGGCTTCTATTGCGCCGGCCTCATGCACCGCAACGTGCCCCGTTGCCGCTGCAACAACGCCCTCATAAGAGCGCAGCATGGCCTTGATAACTACAGCATTCGTCTGCGTCCCGCCGACGAGGAAATATACCTCTGCGTCCGGTTTGCCGCAGGCGGCGCGTATCTTATTCCTTGCACTCTCGCATATTGCGTCTGTGCCGTAACCGGGGTTCTTATCCATGTTTATCTCGCCGAGCCGCCGAAGAATATTCGGGTGGCAGCCCTCCATATAATCGCTTGAAAAGTAGAGCATATCTGTCTCCTTGCTTATTCATTTTACAGGTGGATTTTACCACGCACATCATTTTCTTGCAAGTATCGAAGTTTATAGCAAAAAAATCACAGCCTCGATTTCTCGAAGCTGTGATCAAATGTTGGCGTTGACCTATCTTTCCAGTCCGTCTCCAGACAAGTATTGTCGGCACTGGTGAGCTTAACTTCTGTGTTCGGAATGGGAACAGGTGGACCCTCACCGTTAAAAACACCAACTATTTATTTAGGACTTACGCCCTGAAAACTGAACAGAGAAGGAAAAGCAAGGAGATATGCCTGCATACTGTAGGTCAAGCCCTCGGGTTA
>CAKTIH010000006.1 GCA_934565615.1 uncultured Oscillospiraceae bacterium
CGCTCCGTCTGCCCCACCGCTACTATGGAAGTGACCTTCACCGGTTCCTGGTACGATGAGACCGCCGAGAAGGAAGCTGCAAACAAGCTCATCGGCAACGGCTGCAAGCTCATCAGCCAGCACGCTGACTCTATGGGCGCTCCCACCGCATGCGAGACCGCCGGCGTCCCCAACGTTTCCTACAACGGCTCCACCGAGGCTGCCTGCCCCAACACCTTCATCGTCTCCTCCCGCATCAACTGGGCTCCCTACTATGAGTACGCCATCACCGCTGTTATGAACGGCGAAAACATCGACGCTGACTGGACCGGCACCCTTGCCACCGGCTCCGTCGTCCTCACCGACATCAACACTGCCGTCGCTGCCGAGGGCACTGCCGAGGCAATTGCCGATGTCACTGCAAAGCTCGAGTCCGGCGAAGTTCAGGTCTTTGACTGCTCCACCTTCACCGTCTCCGGTGACAACGTGACCGACGCCATGACCGTTGACGCTGACGGCCACGTCACCTCCTACCTCGCAGACGTCGACACTGACGCCGCCTACACCGGCGACACCGAGGCTGTTGAGGACGGCGCTTTCAAGGAATCCACCTTCCGTGCAGCTCCTTACTTCGATCTCAAGATCGACGGCATCACCCTTCTTGACACCGCATTCTAATTGAACCGCATCTGACTGTTACTGCAGGCGGGCAGCGCAATGACAACTTAATTGCGCTGCCCGTTTTTACCTTTGGCCACCGCATAAGAAAGCACATGATAAACGCGTATGCTTTCTTATGCGGTATTGGACTTTGGTACCATCAGATGATAAGAGCACACACGCCTGACAGCATGTCTTTTCGGCGCTTTTTGTCCTTTTCGTCTTGATGGGTTACGACACATCTTCGACTCAAAAACCAAAAATCACACGAAAATCCAAAGCTGTCAGGTGCAGGCAGTTTTGCCGGAGCAGAAATGCGCTCAGGCAATGAAAAGTCCGCAGGTAATACTTTGTGTATTAGCAAGGACTTTGAGGCGGCATGGGCGTATTTCTGCCCGTCAAAACCGTATGTGCCCTTATCATCTGATGGTATATATTAAGGAGTGACCGTATTGGACAATAAGATCGCGGCAGTCAAAATGCGCAATATCACGAAGACCTTTGGCTCCGTCGTCGCAAACGACAGAGTCTGGCTCGATATATACAGGGGCGAGATACTTGCGCTCCTCGGCGAGAACGGCAGCGGCAAGACGACGCTCATGAACATGCTCGCCGGTATCTACTTCCCCGATGAGGGCGAGATAAGCATCGACGGCAAGCCCGTCGTCATAAGCTCCCCGAAGGACGCCTTCGACCTCGGTATCGGCATGATCCACCAGCACTTCAAGCTCGTCGACGTGCTGACCGCCGCAGAGAACATCGTCCTCGGCCTTCCCGGAAAGCTCGACCTGAAGGAGGCCTCCGCCAAGATAAAGCAGATCTGCGACGCTTACGGCTTTGAGGTCGACCCCAACCAGAAGATATACGACATGTCTGTCTCCCAGAAGCAGACGGTCGAGATAATAAAGGTCCTCTACCGCGGCGCGGATATCCTGATTCTCGATGAGCCGACCGCCGTCCTCACCCCGCAGGAGACGGACAAGCTCTTCGCCGTCCTGCGCAATATGCGCGACGACGGCAAGGCGGTCGTTATCATTACCCACAAGATGCACGAGGTCGAGGAGCTGTCCGACCGCGTCGCTGTCCTGCGCCACGGCCAGTTCATCGGCGATATGCGCACCAAGGACACAAACGCACAGGAAATGACCAACATGATGGTCGGCCATGCGGTCACGCTCAATATTGACAGACCCGATCCCGTCGATCCCAAGCCCCGCATCGAGGTCAAGAACCTCACCGTGCGCAGCATCGACGGCATCGTGAAGCTCGACGATGTGAGCTTCACGGCAAACTCCGGCGAGATCCTCGGCATCGCGGGCATTTCCGGCTGCGGCCAGAAGGAACTGCTCGAAGCCATTGCCGGGCTCCAGCCGGTCGAATCCGGCAGCATCAGCTACGTTGAGGACGACGGCAAGGCCGATGAGCTCATCGGCAAGGACCCCCTCGCGATAGCGGACATGGGCGTCGCGCTCTCGTTCGTGCCTGAGGACAGGCTCGGCATGGGTCTTGTCGGCAACATGGACCTTGCGGATAACATGATGCTCCGCTCCTTCCGCCGCGGCCACGGCCTGTTCACCGACCGCAAGTCCCCGCGTAAGCTCGCGCAGGAGGTCGTTGACGATCTCGAAGTCAGCACCCCCGGCATCTCCACTCCGGTGCGCCGCCTGTCCGGCGGCAACGTGCAGAAGGTGCTCGTCGGGCGCGAGATCGCTTCCGCCCCCACCGTGCTGCTCACGGCCTACGCCGTGCGCGGATTGGATATCAACTCTTCCTATACTATATATGACCTCATAAACCGGCAGAAGAAAAAGGGCGTCGCCGTCATATACGTCGGCGAGGATCTTGACGTGCTGCTGGAGCTGGCCGATAGGATACTCGTCCTCTGCGGCGGCAAGGTCAGCGGCATCGTTGAGGGACGCAAGACCTCGAAGCGCGAGGTCGGCATGATGATGACAAAGCTCGGAGGTGACAAGGCCGATGAATAAGCAGAAGCAGGAGCCGCTGGCTCACATTTCCAAGCGCGGCGCTATGCCGTGGTACAAGGCTTGGGCTATCCGCCTTGGTGCGATAGTCGCGGCGCTGCTCGTGTGCGCGCTCGTCACCACCGTCACGACCGGTGAGGACCCGATCGCCGTATACGGCGCTATGATAAGCGGTGCTTTCGGCACCGCGCGCCGAAGCTGGATAACCTTCCAGGGCATGGCAGTTCTGCTGTGCATCTCCCTTGCTGTGACCCCTGCGTTCAAGATGCGCTTCTGGAACATCGGCGCCGAGGGTCAGACCCTCGCCGGCTGCCTTGCGACAACGGCTGTGATGATCTGCCTGAGTGATAAAATGTCAAACGGCATGCTGATCCTCACCATGACTGTCGCGGCTATCGCGGCGGGCGCGCTGTGGGGCTTCATCCCGGCTTTCTTCAAGGCCAAGTGGAACACGAACGAGACGCTCTTCACCCTGATGATGAACTATGTCGCGACCCAGCTCGTCGCGTACTTCATCATTGTGTGGGAGGTCCCCAAGGGCGCAGGGCAGATCGGCATTATCAATCAGGCTACCGAGCTTGGCTGGCTGCCGCAGCTCGGCGGGAACAAGTACCTGCTGAGCATAGTCGTCGCCGCTGTGGTGACGGTCGCGGTGTACGTGTACCTCAACTACTCCAAGCATGGCTATGAGATAAGCGTCGTCGGCGAGAGCGAGCGCACCGCGCGCTACGTCGGCATCAAGGTCGAGAAGGTCATCATGCGCACTATGGCGCTCTCCGGTGCTATCTGCGGCCTTGCGGGTCTGCTGCTCGTCGGCGGCATAAACCACACCGTCACTACCACTATTGCCGGCGGCCGCGGCTTCACGGCGGTCATGGTGTCGTGGCTTGCGAAGTTTAACCCCATCATCATGGTCTTTACGTCTCTGCTGCTGGTGTTCTTGGAGCGCGGCGCTGGCGAAATTTCCACCGCCTTCGGCCTGAACCATTCCTTCTCCGATATTCTTACCGGCATCATCCTGTTCTTCATCATCGGCAGCGAGTTCTTCATCAACTATAAGATAAGCTTCCGCAAGGCCGCAAAGAAGGAGGACTGAGCAATGTTTGATATAGTTTCCTTTATTCCGAGAGCCGTCGTTCAGGGCATCCCGCTGCTCTTCGGCAGCACCGGCGAGACGCTGACCGAGAAGTCCGGCAACCTCAACCTCGGCATTCCCGGCATCATGTATGTCGGCGGCATCTGCGGCGTCATCGGCGCATTTGCGTATGAGCAGTCCGCAGGCTCCGCGGAAGCCATGAGCGGCTTTCTCGCGATAATGATCCCGCTGCTGTGCTCCCTGCTCGGGTCCCTGCTGATGGGGCTTCTCTACTGCTTCCTCACCGTTTCCCTGCGCGCGAACCAGAACGTCACCGGCCTTGCGATGACCACCTTCGGCGTCGGCTTCGGCAACTTCTTCGGCGGCTCGCTCATAAAGCTCACCGGCAGCGAGGTCCCGTCCATCGCCCTGTCCGCGACAAGCGCTTACTACAGCCGCTCCCTTCCCTTTGCTGATAAGCTCGGTTGGTTCGGCAAGATATTCCTGAGCTACGGCTTCCTCGCATACGCCGCTATCATCATCGCCCTTGCCGCGGCTTATGTGCTCAAGCACACCCGCGTCGGCCTGCACCTGCGCGCCGTCGGCGAGAGCCCGAACACTGCGGACGCCGCCGGTATCGATGTCAAGAAGTATAAGTACATCGCCACCTGCGTCGGCAGCATGATTGCCGGCCTCGGCGGATTGTACTACGTCATGGACTATGCCTGCGGCATCTGGTCGAACGACGCTTTCGGCGACCGCGGCTGGCTCGCCATCGCGCTCGTTATCTTCACGATATGGAAACCGGATGTCGGTGTGATATCCTCCATCCTCTTCGGCGGACTGTATATCCTGTATCTGTTCCTGCCCACCGGCACGAACCTCGCCGTCAAGGAGCTGTATAAGATGATCCCCTACGTCGTCACTATCGTAGTTCTGGTCATCTCCTCAATGCGCGATAAGCGCGAGAATCAGCCCCCCGCATCCCTCGGCCTTGCCTACTTCCGAGAAGAGCGGTAATAAAAATTCTCAGCCCCGGACATACGTCCGGGGCTGATTTTATACGGAGCGCCGTCACACCATGTATTCCGCGACCTGCTTTGCGATGAACTTTGAGCGCGTGAGCAGCAGCAACACCGCCGCCTGCACCGGCAGCATGACCGCAAGCTGCACCGCGCGCGTCGCGAGCATCGCGGCGTAGGAGTTGCTGGTGATGAAGGAGATCATCGCGGAGTTCGCGAGGAAGGAGACTATCAGGCAGTTGAGCGCCGCCGCCAGAACGGCGTGTATCCACGAGCGCTCACGCTTATACAGACACAGGCCGAATATGAGTCCCGTGACCGCCGCGGTCAGCGTAAAGCCCGGGAAATACGCACCCGTCGGGAACGCGAGCGAGCCGATGAGGTCGCCCAGCGCGGAGACGAGCGCCGCCCAAGCGGGGCCGTAGAGCATCGCGCACAGCGCAATCGCGGCAAAGCCGAGACCAATCTTCATAAGCGGGGTGTTGAACGCGAACACGCGTGTGAGCAGCACATCCGCCGCGAGCAGTATCGCCGATACGGCGAGCTTACGTGTAGTTATCTTCATTATTATAATATCACCTTTCTTACCATCAGTTGACATGGACACACGGTTTTGACGTGCAGTCGATAGAATACCACACGGCGGCGCGGAGCACAAGCCGCGTATCAAATTTCCCAAGACGGGAAATAATAACCACACTCTTGGACGGGCGCATATGCGTTCTCCGGATAAAAAGGAGTGACGGTTATACAGGGCAAGGTAGAGATATGCGGAGTCAACACGGCAAGGCTCCCTGTGCTGAAATCCGCCGAGACCCGCGCGCTGCTCGAGCGCGCCCGCGGCGGCGACAAGACCGCGCGCGAGGAGCTGATCTCGGGAAACCTGAGACTGGTTCTGTCGGTCATCCAGAAGTTTGCCGGGCGCGGCGAGAGCATGGACGATCTGTTTCAGGTCGGCTGCATCGGGCTCATCAAGGCCGTGGACTGCTTCGACCTGAGCCAGAATGTGCAGTTTTCGACCTACGGTGTGCCGATGATCGCCGGGGAGCTGCGGCGCTTCCTGCGCGACCACAGCGCCATCCGCGTCTCGCGCTCGATGCGCGATACGGCATATAAAGTGCTTCAGGCCAAGGAGCGCCTGACCGCCGCCGACGGACACGAGCCGAGCATCGAGGCTATCGCCAAGGAGCTCGGCATACCGCGGCAGGAGGTCGTGTTTGCAATGGAGGCGATAAGCGATCCCGTCTCCCTATATGACCCCGTGTACAGCGACGGCGGCGAGAGCGCCTGCGTGATGGATCAGATCGGCGACACGCGCAATACCGACGAGCAGTGGCTTGAGCAGATCGCGCTTCAGGAGGCCGTGAAGCGGCTCGACAGCCGCGAAAAACACATCCTCGCCCTGCGCTTCTATGACGGGCGCACGCAGATGGAGGTCGCAAAGGAGGTCGGCATATCGCAGGCGCAGGTCTCGCGCCTTGAGAAAAACGCGATAAGCCGCATAAAGAAGAATATCACCGCGTAGTATGAAAAAAATACGCGGAAAAGCATTGAAAATACTTGACTTTCACTTATGACTCTGTTATATTGTTATGGCGCTCCAAAGACAGCAGGTGGGTCCTGCCCGTAAATCCTGCCGAGGACATTAACAATATCAAGGTTTACCGTGATTGTTTTTGTGCCCTTGCGTCTTGACGCAGGGGTTTTCTTTTTGGGCGTGTCATCATTCGCGTGGAGGTGAAACACAATATGCCAAATGCAAAGGTTCTTAGCGAAAAGCAGGCGATAGTTGAAGCTCTGGCTGAACGCATCAAGGGCGCAAGCGCAGGTATCCTGGTCGATTACAAGGGAATCACCGTTTCTGAGGACACCGCACTGCGTACCGAGCTGCGCAAGGACGAGGTCAACTACACTGTTGTCAAGAACACCCTGACCAGAAAGGCTCTGGACAAGCTGGGGATGAGCGGTCTCGACCACGTCCTCAACGGCACCACTTCTCTGGCCACCGCTGAGAATGACCCCATCGCTCCTTTCCGTATCATCAATGATTACAGCAAGAAGCTGGGCGACCGTTTCAACGTCAAGGCTGCCTTCATGGAGGGCAAGATCCTTACCGACGCTGAGATAGCCGAAATGTCATCTCTGCCCTCCAAGGATGCTCTGTATTCCAAGGTTCTGGGCACCATGATCGCACCCATCACCGGCCTGGCCGTTTGCCTCGGTCAGATTCTCGAGCAGAAGGGCGGCTCTATCGAGTCCGGCGCTGCTGAAGCCGCAGCTGAATAATCAGGCTGCACAAATAATTTATGGAGGAAATTACAATGAGTGAAAAAATCACTGCCATGATCGAAGAGATCAAAGGCCTTACCGTTCTTGAGCTCAGCGAGCTCGTACATGCTCTGGAGGACACCTTCGGTGTTTCCGCCGCTGCCGTCGCTGCCGGCCCCGCTGTCGCTGCTGGCCCCGCTGTCGAAGAGAAGACCGAGTTTGACGTCGTCATGACCGCTTTCGGCGCAGAGAAGATCAAGGTCATCAAGGAGATCCGTGGTATCACCGGTCTCGGCCTCGCAGAGGCGAAGGCAATGGTCGAAGCCGTCCCCGCAAAGGTCAAGGAAGGCATCTCCAAGGAAGACGCAGAGGCTCTCAAGGCTCAGCTCGAGGCCGTCGGCGCAACCGTCGAGATCAAGTAATTTATTACTGTCTTATAAAAATACCGTCTGTCATTGGCAGACGGTATTTTTATTATAGTTTGACACGTTAAAATATAAATAATTATACAGAACTTCCGCGCCGGCAGCGCCCAAAGTGCATAAACTCCGGGGCGATCCCGATAATATGCATACCAAATCGAGAAACCGGTTTACATTACAAAAATGCGCGACGGTCATTAGCTTTTTTCATCACAAATGCCGGTGAAAAATTGGCGCTTTAAATTGCTGAAGTCCTTGACATTACTGCTGGCAGTTGTTATAATACCAGCATATTTATTCATACGGTACGGCACGTCTGCCGGCGTAGAATAAATAAAGAGAAAAAGGAGGAACAATATATGTACAACTTTGCACTGGCGTTCGTTCTGTGCGCCGTAGCCTACCTGATAGGCGATGCAGTGTCCATCCTGACCAAGGCATGGGTCCCCTCCGTGTTTGTCACGGCGATCGTTCTGCTGATTGGTTATTGGACAGTTCTGCCTGCGGAGCTTATTTCCGACTCCAAGCTGATCCCATTCGGCAGCACCATCGGCATCTATCTCCTCATCACCCACATGGGCACCATCATCAGCCTCAAGCAGCTGGGTGAACAGTGGAAGACCATCGTCGTCTGCCTTGCTGGTCTGGCGGGTATGTGCCTCGCCTGCTGGCTCGTCTGCATTCCCATCATTGGTAGGGAATTCGTCGTTGCCGGTCTGCCTCCTCTCACCGGCGGCATCGTCGCAGCTGTCACCATGCAGACTGCCGCAGCCGAGAAGGGGCTCGAGGCCGCAGCTCTATTTGCAATAGCCATGTACTGCGTGCAGGGCTTTGCAGGCTACCCCCTCACCGCTCTCTGCCTCCAGCTCGAAGGCAAGAAGCTCCTTAAGAAGTTCCGCTCCGGCGAAGTCTACGTCAGCGAAGCTGCTGAAGAGAACGCTGTCGAGAAGGCAAACGAGCTCGAAGCCGGCACTGCAAACAAGGCGAAGAAGAAGCTCATCCCCGAGCTGCCTGAGAAGTGGAACGGCCCTGTTATGATCTTCCTCAAGCTCGGTATCGTTGCTTGGCTCGCAACCATGCTCGGCACCATCGCATTCCCCGGCATCGGCAAGATCTCCGGCGCTGTCTGGGCTCTCGTCCTCGGCGTTCTGGGCACCACCATCGGCTTCCTCGATGTCAACTCCCTCAACAAGGCCAACTCCTACGGCATCGTTATGTTTGCTCTGATGATGTACGTTTTCGACGGCCTGAAGACTGCTACCCCCGCAATGCTCGGTTCCGTTATCGGCCCGATGCTCCTCCTCATCGTTGTCGGTGTTATCGGCATGGCTATCTTTGAGTTCATCGCTGCAAAGCTCCTCAAGATTGACTTCTGCCTCGCTCTGGCAAACGGCCTGACCGCTCTCTACGGCTTCCCCCCCAATGCCATCATCACCGAGAACACCTGCAAGGCTCTGGGCGAGACCAAGGAAGAGTTCGATTACCTCATGGGCGAAATGTACCCCAGCATGATCGTCGGCGGCTTCACCACCGTCACTATCACCTCCGTTATCATCGCAGGCCTGTTCACCAACCTGTTCTGATTCGGTATTCTACTTAGTTTAACGGCTGCGCCGCGTATGCAGATATGCGGCGCAGCTTAAGCAGTATTTATTCATCTGCAATGACGCCGCGCATGCGACGGAAAAGGAAGGGCATATTATGAACATCAAGGAAACTGCTCAGAAGTACAGCGACTACATCATCGAGACCCGCAGATACCTCCACATGCACCCTGAACTCAGCACCAAGGAATATGAAACCAGCAAGTTCGTCCAGTCCGAACTTGATAAGATAGGCGTGCCTTACGTACAGTGTGGTCTTGAGACCGGCGTACTGGCCACCATAAAGGGCGGCAAGCCCGGCAAGACCATCCTCATCCGCGGCGACATGGACGCTCTTCCGGTCCCCGAGGAGAACGATCTGCCCTACAAGTCCACCGTTGACGGCGTTATGCACGCCTGCGGCCACGATACCCATACCGCTATGATGCTCACCGCCGCCCACATCCTCAACGATGTCAAGGACGAGCTGTGCGGCACCGTTAAGCTCGCGTTCCAGCCCTCTGAGGAGACTGCTCAGGGCGCTCCCTCCATGATCGAAAACGGCGCAATGGAAGGCGTTGACGCTGTTTACGGCCAGCATATCTGGACTCAGGTCCCCACCGGCAAGGTCGCTTTCGCGGCCGGCCCGAGAATGGCCTCCGCAGGTCAGTTCGAGATTTGGGTGCAGGGCAAGGGCGGCCACGGTGCAGAGCCCCACAACTGCCATGACGCAGTCACATGCTGCGCAGCGATCGTGAACTCCCTCCAGACCATCGTTTCCCGCGAGTACAGACCCATTGATGCCGCCGTCTGCACGGTCGGCCGCATGGACGTCGGCACCCGCTGGAACGTCATCGCCGACAGCGGCTACCTCGCCGGTACCACCCGCTGCTTCGACAGACAGGTCTTTGCCGAGTTCCCCGAGCGCATCGAGCGCATCGTAAAGGGCACCTGCGAAGCATACAGATGCACCTACAAGACCAAGTACACCACCCTCACTACGCCCACTGTCAACCATCCCTACATGGCTGATATCATTGACGGCGCCTGCAAGAAGATCTACGGCGACGATGACAGCTACAAGATCGCCTTCGACCCGACCACCGGCGGCGAGGACTTCTGCTTCTTCATCGATGCTGCTCCCGACCAGATGGGGGCTATTGCGCTCGTCGGCTGCGGCTGCGAAGCAAAGGACACCTTCCAGGCTCACCATAGCCCGAAGTTTAAGGTTGACGAGGATGCTCTGCTCAACGGCGCTTGTCTGTACTGTCAGGTAGCGGCAGACTTTCTTAATAAGTAATCTTACGGGGCGGCATAACGAATAGTTGTGCCGTCCCCTTTTTGATTAGAAATTCTATAAAGGAGGGGCTTTTATGGACATTAAAGCTCTGGCACAAAAGTACGAACCCTATATTATCGAGCGCAGGAGATACTTCCACGCGCATCCCGAGCTCAGCTTCAAGGAGTGGGACACCACCAAGGCTCTCGTCGCGGAGTTTGAGAAGATGGGTATGGAGATCCAGACCTTCCCCGATTATCCCGGCCTGATCGCCACTCTCGACACCGGCAAGCCCGGCCGCACCGTCATGCTGCGCGCCGATATCGACGCTCTGCCCGTCAAGGAAGGCACCGGCCTTGAGTTCGCTTCCCAGAACGAGGGCGTCATGCATGCCTGCGGCCACGATAACCACATGGCCATGCTGCTCGGCGCGGCACACATCCTGCTCGAGAAGAAGGACGAGCTCAAGGGCAAGGTCAAGTTCCTGCTCCAGTCCGGTGAGGAAATGGCCTGCGGCGCAAAGTACTATGTCGATCACAACATCCTCGACGGCGTTGACGCTATCTTCGGCCAGCATATCTGGGGCACTCTGGACGCTCCCTATGTCTGCGTTGCCGCCGGCAACCGCATGGCCTCATGCGATAACTTCACCATCCGCGTCAAGGGTCTCCAGTCCCACGGCTCCGCCCCTCAGGACGGTCATGATGCCATCGTCGCCGCTTCCGCGATAGTCATGGCTCTCCAGACCTACGTCAGCCGCAAGAATAACCCGGTCAATCCTCTGGTCGTCACCGTCGGCAAGTTCCACGGCGGCAGCATGTACAACATCATCTGCCCCGATGTAGAGCTCGTCGGCACCATCCGTACCTACTCCCGCGAGCTGAGACACGACCTTGAGGCCGACCTCAACAAGATCATCAAGAGCACCGCCGAGGCGCACGACTGCACCGCCGAGCTGGAGTTCAGCCCGATGCTCCCCGCCGTCATCAACGAGGATCACGAGCTCAACGAGATCGCGCAGAACGCCGCTCTCAAGCTGTTCGGACCCGAGGGCGTCAATAATGAGATGCCGCCTCTCATGGGCAGCGAGGACTTCGCGCTCTTCATGGAGAAGATCCCCGCGTTCTTCGCCTTCATCGGCTCCAGAAACGTCGAAAAGGGACTCATCTACACCAACCACAACGAGAAGTACACCGTCGACGAATCCGTCCTCTGGCGCGGCTCCGCTCTCACCGCCCAGTTCGCTTACGACTTCCTGAACAACAAGTAATAAGAACGTAACCCACTACGCCGAAAAATACACACAGACAGAAGGAGTATCATAATGGATAAGAAAGTATACGACAACTATGTAAAACTGCTCCATGATGAACTCACAATGGCGACAGGCTGTACCGAGCCCATTGCCATCGCGTATGCCGGCGCGAAACTTCGCGAGGTGCTCGGTGACATACCTGAGCACTGTACGGTATATTGCAGCGGGAACATCGTGAAAAACGTCATGGCCGTCACCGTCCCGAATTCGGGCGGCGCGCGCGGCATTGACACTGCCGCTCTGCTCGGCATCATCGGCGGCGACGCGTCCAGAGTCTTGGACGTACTCCATTCCGTAAGCGACGAGGACATTGCCCTTATGCACAAGATGGTCGCGGATCACTGCTGTGACTGCGAGCTGGTCGAGGGTGTGGCGAATCTCTATATCCGCATCGAGGCGAACAAGGGCGACCAGACCGCTCTCGTCGAGATAAAGGACTACCACAGCAACATCACCCGCATTGAGAAAAACGGCGAGGTCATCTATGACGCGGCCCAGGCAAAACAGGAAGGCACCGCCCCCGCGTCTGCCGACAAGAGCCTGCTGAACGTCCGCGATATCTATGATTTCGCAAACGAGGTCAATCTTGACGATGTGCGCGAGGTGCTTGAGAACCAGATCAAGTGCAACAGCGCCATCGCCGAGGAAGGGCTCAAGAACCCGTGGGGCGCCGAAGTCGGCCGCACCATCGCCGAGGAGTCCAGCTCTCTCGTCGACCGCGCCCGCGCCTACGCCGCCGCCGGTTCCGACGCGAGAATGAACGGCTGCGCAATGCCTGTTGTCATCAACTCCGGCAGCGGCAACCAGGGCATCACCGTCTCCATGCCGGTGCTTGTCTACGCAAGGGAGTATAAGATCCCCGAGGACAAGATGCTGCGCGCTCTTGCGCTCTCGAACCTCATCTCCCTGCATGAGAAGCGCTACATAGGCAGCCTCTCCGCGTACTGCGGCGCGACCAGCGCGGCGACCGGCGCGGCCTGCGGCATTGCCTACATGCTCGGCGGCAGCTATGAGGACGTCTGCGGCATCATCACCAATACCATCAACACAACCGGCGGCATGGTCTGCGACGGGGCGAAGAGCTCCTGCGCCTCAAAGATCGCGACGGCGGTCGGCATGGCTCTGCTCGCTATGGACATGAGCGAGAAAGGCAGAGTATTTAAGCCCGGCGAGGGTCTTGTCGAGGATAACGTCGAGGAGACCATCGAAAGCGTCGGCCGCATGGGCCGCGAGGGCATGAAGAGCACCGATGTTGAGATCCTCAAGATCATGCTCGGCAAATAAGGCGTCATATTAAACAAGCGCACGGCGTTCTGCCCCCGCAAAGAGGGGACAGAACGCCGATTTTTATCGTAAAAGTGCATATAAATTCAAAGAATGCTTGCACATATCAAACAAATGGAATATACTCTACAACAGTGAAAGAGATTGGGGGGAACCTGAAATGTTCAAAGAAACAGTCGAAAAATACTATCCCGAAATGAAAGCCATCCGCGAGGATCTCCACCGCCATCCGGAGCTTTCGTATAAAGAAGAGAGAACCAGCGCTTTCATTATGGAGAAGCTGAAGGAATACGGCGTTGACTCTGTCGAGCGCACATGGATGACCGGCCTTGTCGCGCTGATAAAGGGCGACAAGGGCGAGGGCAAGTGCATCGCTATCCGCGCCGATATGGACGCTCTGCCTGTCACCGAGGAGACCGGCGTTGAGTTCGCGTCCGAGAACGAGGGCGTCATGCACGCCTGCGGCCACGATATGCACATCACCATCCTGCTCACCGCCGCGCGCATCCTCTGCGAGAACAGAGACAAGTTCCCCGGCAGCGTGAAGCTCATCTTCCAGCCCGCCGAGGAAGCCGCGAACCCGAACGACACCACCGGCGGTGCGATGCACATGGTCGAGTACGGCTGCATGGAGAACCCGCATGTCGATGCGATCATCGCCCTGCACATGAACCCCGCGACGCCTGACCATAACTGCCAGTTCGCCATCAAGAAGGGCGTCATCACAAGCGGCTTTGATATCTACCGCTTCGATGTCCACGGCAAGACCGCGCACGGCTCCCAGCCGCAGAACGGCAACGACGCTATCCTTGCGCTCAGCCAGCTGATCGTCCTGCTCCAGCAGGTCGTCTCCCGCAATACCGATCCTCTCAAGACCGCCATCCTCTCCGTCGGCACCATCAGCGGCGGCAGCCGTGTCAACATCATTCCTGACTACGCCACCGCGGGCGGCTGCTTTAGATACTATGACAACGAGACCGCCAAGGTCATCCGCGAGAACACCTTTGCCATCGCAAAGGGCGTCGAGACGCTCTCCGGCTGCAAGGTCGATGTTCAGGCACTCACCGGCTATGCCTGCGTTGAGAACGATGACAAGCTCATCGACCTCATCAGCGAGACCCTCACCGAGGAGCTCGGCGAGAACAGCGTCGTCTGGCTGGACGAGCCCGCCTCCGGTTCCGAGGACTTCAGCTACTATGGCCTGTCTACCGGCACGCCTGCCGCGCTCATGTGGCTCAACTGCGAGCAGTACACCGGCGAGGAGACCTACGCCCTGCACAGCTCCAAGTGCATCTTCAAGCCCGAAGCCATCAAGGCCGGTGCGGAAGGCTTTGTTAGCATCGCAATCAAGTACCTCAACAGCTGAAAACCGGTTATATAAAAAAAGCTCCCAAAGCCACAGGCTTTGGGAGCTTTTTTGCGTCTATTTATCAGTCGATGTGTATGACCTTCTGGCAGAGGTCGGCAGCGGAAACATTGGGGTTGTGGTAGCGCTCGCGCTTGACGGTCGCGCCGCCCATGTTTATCGCCTGCTTCGGGCAGTACTGCAGGCAGCTCAAGCAGCCGATGCAGTTCGTGCCGATGCTGGCCCTGCCGTTCACAATGCTGATGTTCCCGCGCGGGCAGAGCCTTGCGCACTGGCCGCAGCCGACGCAGTCGCCGGTCACGGTCATCTTCGCGGCCTTCTTGCCCGAGAGCATCGGCCATGCCTTCGCTTCGAGGGCGTTCACGGGATTCGACAGGGGACGGCCGTTGAGGTGCTTGACGTAGAGAACGTCGTCCGCGATCTTTGCCGCCAGCTTCTCAGAGCGCTCCTGCGCCCTCGAAGCGTCGAGCATCGGCAGCATCAGGGTGTGCGGCATGAGCCATATGCAGGAGCACTGGTGGGATATACCCGCCCAGTAATCCAGCGGCACGATGTCATTGATCTTCGCCATACCCACGCCGGGATAGCCTGCGTAGCTCACGACGCCGAAGGTGTAGCTCTCGGGATCGACGCGCAGCTCGGAGACGAACTTCTCCACATCGCCGGGCAGCCCGCCCGCGTAGCAGGGGAACACGAAGCCGACGCGCTTTGCCCCGCGCACATCCTTCACCTCAGGCTCCGCGCGCATCATGACAATGTCTGTGTCGCCAAGGCGCTTTGCGATGTTCTTTGCGATGTCGAGACAGTTGCCGCTGCCGGAATAACAGAATATAACGTTTTTGCTCATTTGTACTCCTCCTTGTGAAAATATTACCTATCCACTGCCGCTATTATATAACGCAAAATTGTTCCGGGCAATATACAAAGAATAAAATTTTGTATCACGCGGAGGGATAAAAACGACGCTGCCCATATCCACACATAGGCGCCGCCGCTTTGTATTCAGAATGAGAATATCGAGTCGTCGTTCTCGACCCAGTCGCTCACGGGGATCGTGCGGTACTCGGTCGGGGTCACGCGGATGATGACCCGGTCTATCCCGGCGTTTATGATCTGCCTCTTGCACATTGAGCAGCTCATCGCGTCGGAGAGCAGCTCATTTGTCGCGGCGTCGCGCCCGACGAGATAGAGCGACGCGCCTATCATGTCCTGCCGTGAGGCGGAGATGATCGCGTTTGCCTCGGCGTGGACGGAGCGGCAAAGCTCATAGCGCTCGCCTGAGGGGATCCTCAGCGTCTCGCGTGTGCAGGTGCCGAGGTCTGAACAGTTGCGTCTGCCGCGCGGTGCACCGTTATAGCCGGTGGAAATGATCTCGTCATTGCGCACGATTATCGCGCCGTATTTGCGGCGCAGGCAGGTGGAGCGCTCAAGCACGGCATCGGCAATGTCGAGGTAATAGTTCTGCTTGCTTGTCCTGTTGTCCATGGCGTGTCCTCCGGACGGATGTATATTCGCTCCATACGCGGAGCCATATTAAATATACAATACCCGGCGGGGCGCGTCAAGTGAACAGCTTATCAGGCCTTATCCCCGGCCTTTTCCTTAAGCTCACGGTCGATCTCGGCAGCGTACAGGAGGGAGTCTGCAATGCTCTTGAGCTGCGCCTGCTGGCTGTGCGCGTCGACCTTGACGCGGTTTCTCTCGTTGTGCGTCATGCATCCCGCACCGTTCACGCAGCCGCCGACACATGCCATGCCCTCGACGAAGTTTGCGTCAAGCTTTCCCCTCGCGGCCTTCATCAGCGTAAGCTTGCACTCCTCAATGCCGTTGCAGCTGAGCGGCTTGAGCTCAAAGTCTATCCCCTGCTCCTTCAGCGCCTCGGCAGCAGCCTCGGCAAGCCCGCCGCAGTGGGCAAATATACGCCCGTAACCGGAGGCGTTGTTGAGCACCGTCTCCTCCATCGCGCCGATGTCGAGCTCGCGGCTGTCGAACATGGCTTGAAGCTCTTCAAAGGTGAGCACGCAGTCGACATATTTGCGTACCTCCGGGAGCTGGAACTCGCCCTTTTTCGCGGTGCAGGGCCCAATGAATATCGTCTTTGCCTCGGGGTCTTTTTCCTTTATGCGCTTTGCTATCGTCGCCATCGGGGACATGTTGTGCGATATATTCTCCTGCAGCTCCGGGAAGCTCTTACGGATATAGCTCACAAAGGCCGGGCAGCAGGAGCTGGTGAGGAAGCCGCGCTCAGCAAGCTCAGCCGCCTCATTGTACGCGACCATGTCCGCGCCGAGCGCCGCTTCGAGCACGTCGCAGAAGCCGAGCGCCTTGATGGCCGTGATGACCTGGCCGGGCTTTGCGTATGTGAACTGGCTGACTATCGCCGGGGCGACTACCGCGTAAACGCGGTCGCAGTTTTTGAGCATCTTTATCGCGTCGAGGATGAAGGACTTATCCGACAGCGCGCCGAACGGGCACTGGTAGACACAGGCTCCACAGGAGATGCACTTGCTGTTGTCTATTTTGACCGTGCCGTCCTCGTTCATGGATATCGCGCCTATCTTGCATGCGTTCTGGCAGGGGCGCTTGCGGTTATATATCGCGGAGTAAGGGCAGACGGCAGCGCACTTGCCGCAGTTGATGCACTTGCTCTTATCGATGTGCGCGTGGTGGAACTCATCGTGCGTTATCGCGCCGCGCGGGCAGGCGTCCTCGCAGCGGTGCGCGATGCAGCCGCGGCATGCTTCGGTCACGGTGTAGCCGCCGGTCGGGCAGTCGTCGCAGGCGATGTCGAGCGCTTCGATGACGTTCGGGTTATTTCTGTTCCCGCCCGCGGCGAGCTTGACACGCTCTGCCAGTATCGCGCGCTCCTTGTATACGCAGCAGCGCATCGTCGGCGTCTTGCCGGGGATTATTTCCTTCGGGATGTCAAGGAATGTTTCATAGAAATCAGAGTCCCACGCGTGCTTTGCGACTGTGCGCAGGACCTTATATTTGAGATGCTGGACCTTTGTATCGAATTTGTACATCTTTTTCACCCTTCCGGTAAAGCTGTTAAGGAATTGTTAAAATTATTTCTTTAACAATCATCCCGAAAGTATTATATATTAAAGTTTTGAGTTTGTCCAGATTAAACAAAATGGAAACAGAACATTTGTGTGGAATTACAAAGCAGACAGTCGCGACAGTATGTTTAGATTGCCCCTTTATGTTTATTTAGACAAGCGTGCACGCTACCATTGGTTGACAAGAGCACATACGCCTGACAGCATGTCCTTTCGGCGCTTTTTGCCTTTTTCGTCTTGATGGGTTACGACACATCTTCGTCTCAAAAGCCAAAAATCACTCGAAAATCCAAAGCTGTCAGGTGCGCAGCAGTTTTGCCGGAGCAGAAATGCGTTCAGGCAATGAAAAGCCCGCAGGCAATACTTTGTGCATTGGCAAGGACTTTGAAGAAGCATGGGCGTATTTCTGCCCGTCAAAACCGTATGTGTCCTTGTCAATCAATGGTATTGTCGGCATTGCATAAGCCGCCGCCGTGTGTTATCATATCCGCGGGAGTTGATCGATTTGAAACTGAAGAAAATCCTGCCTATAATAATACTCGCGGCGCTGCTCATCTTTGCGCTCCTGCCCAGAGAGCAGAGCCCAAGCGTCGGCGTCATCGGCGGTGCTGACGGCCCCACCGCCATCTTCGTCACCACGCCGACGGATAGCCCATCTGACGATACTGCCGCCGAGCCTGCCGCGTCCGACACCGCGCAGATACAGGAGGACGGTACATACACTACCAAAGAGGACGTCGCCCTCTATATCCACACCTACGGCTGCCTGCCGTCGAACTTCGTCACGAAGGACGAAGCCAAGCAGTCCGGCTGGGAGGGCGGCTCGCTTGAAAAATACCTGCCGGGCAAGTGCATCGGCGGCGACCGCTTCGGCAACCGCGAGGGGCTTTTGCCCGACGCTCCGGGACGGACATGGACAGAGTGCGATATCAATACCTTCGGCGCGTCGTCGCGCGGCGCGGAGCGCATCGTCTTTTCCAATGACGGCCTTATCTATTATACCGGCGACCATTACGACAGCTTCGAGCTGCTCTACGGCTGAAGCCACGAAACATAAAATATCCCTGCGCAGGAAAGCCCCCGCGCAGGGATATTTTTTCGGTGTGTATTTTAATTTTACGACAGTTTCATGTCGCCGTCATGCACCCAGCCGAGCTTTCTGAGCACGGCATTGAAGAGCCACGAGAGCACCGCCGGCAGGACGATGGCTATTAGCGCAAGCCCTATCCAGTCGAACGCGCCCGGTGTTATCGCCGCGGCTCCGCTCGCGAGCGCCGCCTCGGACGGCTCGAACCATCCGGTTATCACGCCGATCGGCCCGCACATTCCGCAGGTGCCCATGCCGGAGTTTATCGGCGCGCCGTTCATCTGAAGCTTAAAGAGGCAGGTCGCAAGCGGCCCTGTGACAGCCGAGGCCAGCGTCGGCGCGATCCATATCCGCGGGTTCTTCAGAATGTTGCTCATCTGCAGCATCGACGTTCCCAGCCCCTGCGATACGATCCCGCCCCAGCCGTTTTCTCTGAAGGAGATGACCGCGAAGCCCACCATCTGCGCGCAGCAGCCGGCCACGGCAGCGCCGCCGGCAAGCCCCGTCAGCCCGAGCACCGAGCATATCGCCGCCGAGGAAATGGGCAGTGTGAGCGCGACGCCCACGATCACCGACACCAGAATTCCCATAAAGAACGGGCGCAGGTTAGTCGCCTCGATTATCAGCAGGCCGAGCGCGTTTGCCGCCGTCCCGATAGGCGGCGCGATGAGCTTTGCCAGCGCGACGCCGACGAGTATCGTCACGCCCGGCGTGACCAGCAGGTCGACCTTCGTCTCCTTGGAAACGGCCTTGCCGCACTCTGCCGCGGCAATGGCGATTATCAGCACCGCGAGCGGGCCGCCCGCGCCGCCCTCGGCGTTTGCCGCCCAGCCGACCGCCGCCAGCGAGAACAGCACCATCGGTGGTGACTTCAGCGCGTAGCCTATCGCGACCGCCATCGCAGGTCCGGAGACGGCCATTGCGTAGGTGCCGATGTCCGTGATGAACTGCACGCCGAGCTGCGTGCCCAGCGTCTTTATTATCGTGCCTATGAGCAGTGAGCAGAAAAGCCCCTGCGCCATCGCGCCGAGCGCCTCAATGCCGTATCTCTGCCATGTCACGGTTATGTCTTTTTTCTTCAGAAAAGCCTTGAAATTGCTCATATCGTCACTCTCCGATAATTCACGCGTTCGCGTGGTTCTGTTTCTCTAAGCACGATTATAATTCATCCGCCCGCTTTATTCAAGGACTTCACTGCCAAATATCTTAACAAAGAATTCACAGCCTTGCCATTGTGCGCAGGGGGTAAAATTTAGTATAATGGTATCATAAAAGAAATCACTGCCGGGTCATGATATGGCCGCGGCGGCAGAAACGGAGGACTAATATTGCATCTGCCTGAACTTATTTCCGACCTTGCTGTCATTCTTCTGACCGGCGGCATCGTCACCGTCATTTTCAAAAAGCTGAATCAGCCGCTCGTCTTGGGGTACATACTCGCGGGCTTCCTGATCGGCCCGTATATGCCGTTCTTCTTCAACGTTACCGACAGCGCCTCCATAAACACATGGAGCGAGATCGGCATAATAATCCTCATGTTCGGCCTTGGGCTGGAATTCAATCTCCATAAGCTCGTGAGCGTCGGCGGCACAGCTATAATCACCGCCCTGACCGAGGTCGGCGGCATGCTGCTCTTCGGCTACCTTGTCGGTCAGGCTCTCGGCTGGGGCACGATGGATAGCGTTTTTCTCGGCGGCATGCTCTCCATGAGCTCCACCACCATCATCATCAAAGCCTTTGACGATCTCGGCGTCCGGAAGGAGCGCTTTGCCCAGCTCGTGTTCGGCACGCTGGTCATTGAGGATATCGCAGGAATATTCATGATGATAATCCTTTCGACCATCTCCGTCGGGCAGGGCATCTCCGGTATGGCGCTTGCGCTGAAGCTCGGCATGCTGGTGCTGTATCTCGCGCTCTGGCTCATCCTCGGTATCTATCTGCTGCCGACTCTGCTCAACAAGGCCTCGCCACTCATGAGCGATGAGACTCTTCTGGTCGTCTCCCTTGGCCTGTGCTTCGGCATGGTGCTCTTGGCCGACGCTCTCGGCTTCTCCTCGGCTCTCGGCGCATTTCTCGCTGGCTCGCTCCTTGCAGGCACGGTACACGCCGAGCGCGTGGAGCATCTGACGCAGGGGGTAAAGGACCTCTTCGGCGCGGTGTTCTTCATCTCGGTCGGCATGATGCTCGACCCCGCAATGGTCGTGAAGTACATCGTCCCGATCCTTGTCCTTACCCTTGTCACCATAGTCGGCAAGCTGTTCTTCTCCTCGATGGGCGTGCTGCTCTCCGGGCAGAGCCTGAAGAACGCGGTTCACTGCGGCTGCTCCCTTGCGCAGATCGGTGAATTTGCCTTTATCATAGCGAGCCTCGGCCTGTCTCTCGGCGTAATCGCGGACTATATCTATCCCATCATCATCGCCGTCTCCGTCATCACGACGCTGACTACCCCGTTTTTCATCAAGCACAGCGATAATATATATGCCTTCGTCGTAAAGATCCTGCCTGAGAAGCTGACCCAGAAGCTCGAGCGCTACACCGATGAGGAGCAGAGCGAGAAGGAGCAGGACAGCGACTGGTCGGCTTTCCTCAGCCGCTATATCCGCACTGTTGCGCTCTACGGCGTCATAATGGCGGGCATCGGCATCATCGGCCGGTACTGGCTGCTCCCGCTGCTTGAGACGGCACTGCCCTCCGCGTCTGCCGCGAAGGCCGTTACCCTCGCGGTCATCTATCTCGGCATGGCGCTGTTCATCCGCCCCATGCTCGATACGCGCTCTCCGCAGTATACCGTACTGTGGATGAAAAAACGCAGCTTCCGCCTGCCGCTCATGGCGCTGTCCGGGATAAGGATACTGCTCATCGCGCTTATTGCCTTCATCCCTCTTCGCAATATTGCCGGTATCGGCAGCGCGTGGCTGCTGCCGGTCATCGTCGCGGCGCTGCTGCTTGCCTCGCGCATGGGCTGGCTTGCCTCGGCTTACCTCAATGTTGAGGCTCGCTTCCTTACGAACCTCAACGAACGCCAGCTCCAGCATTTTTCCGACAGCGGCGAATACGAGCAGTGGCTCGATGAAAAGCTCTGTGTGGATTCCTTCTCCCTGCCTGCCGGCTTTGCCGGGCAGAGCCTCAAGGATCTCGGCTGGGGCCGCCGCTTCGGCGTCAACGTTATAAAGCTTGTCCACGGCAAGCGCAGAAAGAATATGCCCGCAGGGAACACGGCCCTTGCCGCCGGGGACACGGTCTATGTCGTCGGCGAGCGGGAGAACCTGCGCACGCTGCGCCTCAGCCTCGGCCTTGAGGAGAGCGCCGACGCTCCGACTCTCAGAGAGTATATCGGCTCCGAGAGCGAGGCGGAGGGCGGCCTGTATTCCTATGCGCTGCACGTCGATAAGGGCGATTCCCTCGACGGCCGCAGCATAAAGGACAGCGGCATCCGCGAGAACTATGACTGCATGATCCTCGGTCTGCAGCGCGGCAACCTGCCCATTGTCCAGCCGGATGTCAATATGACCATTCAGGATAACGATATCGTCTGGCTGCTCGGCACGCGCGTGATGGCCGGCAAGGTCCTGCGCGACGCGGACGTGTAACGTCAAAGTAAAAATACCCATAACGCAATTGAAGCCCGGATCGCTCCGGGCTTCATAGCTGTGGTTGTATTCAGTTTTCAGAGCCCCTGTCATTCGGCAGAGATTCTATTTTGCCGTCGATATAAGCAGGGGACTGCGTCTCGGGCAGCGCGGTCATCCGCGCGCTTTCATTTATCAGCACCAGCATCCATATACCGGTGAGCATCAGTGAAACAGCTTGCTGCATTCGTATACCTCCGCATTCCGTTTTGGATCTGTCGATCGGGTATATAGACGCGCTTTTTGTAAAAAAGTTCCTTTGCTCCCGCATCTTGACTAACCGGCCAATGAGTGGTAAATTGTTATATACACCTGCCGGTGTGGTGAAATGGTAGACACAAGGGACTTAAAATCCCTCGCTGGCAACAGTATACCGGTTCGAGTCCGGTCACCGGCACCACGTCGGAGCAAAGTCCGCTCCGCTCAAAATCCGGCAACTCTAAAAGAGCTGCCGGATTCTTCGTCTGCGCTCCCTTGCTCCTCCTTTCCGACTCAAACCCAATTCGTTGAGCTTTGAGTCGGTTTTTGCATGTGCTGCCCCTCCTCTCCGACTTGAACCCGCTGCGCTGGGCTTCGATTTGGTATTTGAGTGCAGTCCCCCCCTCAACCCCGCAAAGAAACCGACAAGACAAATTGGAACATATGACAAAATTACTTGCCGAGATTTGTCATAACTCACACTTGTTTGCCGAAAAGAAAAGTGCTATCCTTTTAACGAAAACAAGTTTGTTTATAAGATTCTTGAAAACGTTTTCATTACGCAAGAGGGCTTATGGCAAATATACGTGATGTTGCAAAGCTTGCCGGTGTCTCGGTGAGCACCGTATCCCGAGTTGTGAACGAAACTGCCGCTGTTGACAGGGAAACGAAGCAGCGGGTAGTAAAGGCAATTGAAGAGACCGGCTACAAGGCCAACACCTTTGCGCGCGCATTGAAGAAGGGCAAGACCAATACTATTGCCTTCCTCATCCCGAATATGGAAAATGCCATATACCCCACCCTGGCGATGACCGTTGAAAACGAAGCCCAGAGGCATGGGTACTTTGTGCTGTTCTGCAACACTATGGAGAACTGCGAGCGCGAGTTGGAGTATATTGACAAGTTCAAGGGCACGATGGCTGACGGCTTTCTTGTTTCCACAGGTCTGTGCTGCGGAAAGAATACGGAGCTTCTCCGTATGCGCGATCAGGGCTTTCCTCTGATGTGCCTTATGAGAGAGATGGACGGTCCGGCAAATTCCGTCGTCGCGAAGAACGAAGAGGGCGGATATCTCGGCATGAAATATCTGCTTGAGCGCGGGTTCAGGGACATTGCCATCATCTACGGCCGCTTTGATCTTATCCTGTATCAGCAGCGTCTGGCGGGCTGCATCGAAGCTATGAAGGAATATGGCCTGAAGCTTGATGAGAAGATGCTTCTCAAGGGTGTTACGGACGGTATGGAGGACGGCGCAAACTGCCTTCAGCAGTTTTATGATAAATATAAACGTCTGCCGGAAGCCGTGTTTGCCTTGAGCGACCCGTTGGCTTACAGTGCGATGATGACGATCAATTCCTTGGGGTATTCTATCCCCAATAACATTTCGCTGCTTGGCTATGATAACGCCGCGTTCTCTGCGAGCTGCCGGCTCAGCTCCATTGAACAGCCGCTTGAAGCGATGGCGCGGGATGCAACAAAGACACTTATTGATATGATAGAAAAAAGGATACCGCCGCACTGCGATCAGAAGGTTTACCCGGTAAGGATCGTTGAGCGTGACTCGGTCGGCTGGAAGGACGGACTTCAGCCGTTGGATATATAGTTGGCGGCATAGCAGGACTGCGCCTGCGCGGCCGCGAAAAGAAGAGGGCGTGTTAGAGAACGAAAAACTGGCAAGCCCCTTTCTTTTAGAAAACAAGAAAACGTTTGCATAGCACTTGAAAACGTTTTCACATAACAAAAAATGAAAATACTGCAAGGAGGCAGCGGAATGAAGGACTTTATTGTCAATGCAAAGACGGACGTGTATGCGATTTTGGGAGACCCTATTGAACATTCGATGTCTCCTGTCATCCACAATTCTTCCTTCCGCCGCTGCGGGATGGACAAGGTTTTCCTCGCCGTCAGGTGCGATCCCGACCATGTGGACGAGATGATGCGCTCGCTCCGCTTTATGGGGCTCAAAGGCTATGTTTTCACCATGCCGCTCAAGGAGCTTGTTTTCGATCACCTTGATGAGATACGTGACGAGGCCGCGCTTACCGGAGCGATCAACTGCGTGCAGAACGATAACGGAAAGCTTATCGGCTATAATACTGACAGCATTGGCTTCTGGACCGCCGTTCGGGAACGCAACACGGCTCGGCGTCCCATCCACAAGGTCTTTGTTATGGGCATGGGCGGCTTTTCCAAGGCGGCGGTCGCGCAGGCTGCGCTTCAGGGCGTTGAGGAGATCGTCGTCGCTAACCGCATGGGCAGCAAAATGGTCCCGGGCTTCCGTACTTTTGTCGAGCGCCTGAAGGAGAAGTGCCCGCAGACGGAGGTCAGGCTTATCGACTGGGATCCCGAGCTATGGAAGGCGGAGCTTGCCGACGTGGACCTCGTCGCAAACGCGACGCCGAACGGCCTCAACGGCAAGGGTGATCTTGAAAAGCAGTTCCCATACGCCGCTGCGGCTGACGGCTGCATCTTCTTTGACGCGATCTATTCCCCGCTCAAAACGGCCTTTCTTGCCGAAGCGGAAAAGTGCGGCCATGCTATTGTCAACGGCCTGGACCTGCTGGCGCATCAGGGCGTCTGCTCGTTTAAGATATGGACGGGCGTTGAAGTGGAGCCTGCGCTGATGCGCGGCGACGCGCTGGAGTTCCTGGAGAACTCCCACAAATAACGGACTTTACAGTAGAAGCTGTGAAGAAATAAAAAACTCTAAAAGGAGACGAAAAAATGAAAAAGTTCCTCGCAATGGTTCTTGCCCTGTGCATGGTATTCGCTCTGTGCGCATGCGGCGAAAGCGCAGCCCCCGCGCAGCAGGCACCCGCTGCTGACGCTCCCGCAGCCGAGAACACCGGCGACACCGCTGCCGCAGCTCCCGAGTATGTTCTTAAGCTCGGCGATGTTCTTGCTGAAGAGCATCCCCACTCCCAGTCCTACCACTGGTTTGCCGACCGTGTCGCTGAGCTGACCAACGGCGCAGTGCAGGTCGATGTGTACGTCAACTCCGCTCTCGGCAACCAGGCCGACCTTGTCGAAGGCCTGCACCTCGGCACTGTCCAGATCGCAAAGTCCATGACCACCGGTCTGAGCACCTACTGCCCCGAGATCCAGATTTTCGACCTCCCCTACATGTTCCAGAGCACCGACCAGTTCTTCAAGGTCATTGACGGCGAGATCGGCGAGTACTATGCCAAGGACGTTCTCGGCACTCAGGACATGATCGGCATCGCTTACTTCTATGCCGGCTCTCGCAGCATGTACACCAACAAGCCCCTCACCTGCCTCGATGACATCAAGGGCATGAAGATCCGTGTTCCCGAGTCTCCCATATTCATGGGTCTGTGCGCTGCCTTCGGCTGCGCAGGCACTCCGATGAGCGTCGGTGAGCTCTATACCGCTCTCCAGACCGGCGTTGTCGACGGCGCTGAAAACGCACCTATCTTCTACTATTCTCAGAAGCACTACGAAGCAGCTCCCTACCTCACTATGACCGAGCACATCATGACCCCCGATATCGTTGTCATGAGCAAGAGCTACCTTGAGTCCCTGCCCCAGGAGTACCAGGATGCCATCATCCAGGCCGGTAAGGAAATGATGCAGTACGAGCGCGACCTGTGGTTTGCACAGGAAGACGCAGCCATTGAGGATCTGAAGGCCAACGGCGTTACCATCACCGAGGTCGACAAGACCGAGTGGATCGCCGCTGCACAGCAGGTTTGGACCGACTTCACCGACATCGTCGGCCAGGACCGTATCGACGCGATCCAGGCTCTTGCCTGACGCGAAACAGACAAAAGTAAAAACGCACCAGGCAGAAATGCCTGGTGCGGCGCAAATATAATGGGTTCGGAGGCGAAAAATGGAAAAAATTTTTAAAGGGCTGCGCAAGGTTGAGACCGTGTTTGCAGTCGTCGCTATGGTCGCGTTTACGATCGTTGCCTTCCTTCAGGTTTTCTTCCGCGTGTTCCTGCATACTCCGCTGGCATGGTCGGAGGAGCTCTGCAAATTCTGCTTTATTTGGTGCATGTATCTCGGCTCTATCCTGGTCTCTGCCGATGAAGAGCACTTTACTGTCGACTTTTTCACTAAGCTGATGCCGCCTGTTGTTCAGACGGTACTCAGATACTTTTCCTATGCGCTTATCGCGCTCTTCAGCTTTATTCTCATCAAGTACGGCTGGGGTCTTGTTGCGGCAAACATGAACCGCGTTTCTCCCGCCCTGGGCGTACACATGGGATATATCTATACGATCTTTCCGCTCAATGGCGTGCTCGTGCTTGTGCATGTGATCGAGCGCATCTATCATGATATTATATCTTCCCGCGGAAGCAAGGAGGTAACGGAATAATGGCTCAGGTATTTATCCTCTTAGTTATTATGCTGATTCTCGGCGTACCCATAGCCTATGCTATCGGCCTTGCCGCGACATACGGCCTGCTTTTCGTCGGCCATGTTCCTCTCACTGTCGTTCCGCAGCGTATGTATACCATGCTGGACACCTTCTCTCTGCTGGCCATACCCTTCTTCGTCCTTGCCGGCAACCTTATGGAGAAGGGCGGCATTTCCAGAAAGCTCATCGCCTTCGCCAATTCGATCGTCGGCCATATCAAGGGCGGCCTCGGCATGGTCGATATTCTTAGCTGCATGCTCTTCGGCGCGATCTCCGGTTCCGGTGCCGCCGCGAGCGCTGCCATCGGCGGCATATGCATCCCCGAAATGCGCAAGCAGGGCTATGACAAGGAGTTTGCCGGCGCTATAACCGCGGTCTCCGGCCCTCTCGGGATAATCATCCCGCCCAGCGTTGTCATGGTCATATATGCCACCACCGCGAACGTTTCCGTCGGCAGCATGTTCATGGCCGGCTACCTGCCCGGCATCCTCATAGGCCTGCTCATGATGGTCACGGTGTACTTCGTCGCGAAGAAGAAGGGCTATCCCGCCGGCAAGCGCGCCACCTTCAAGCAGTTTATCCACACCACCTTCGATGCGATCTGGGCGATATTCATGATCGTCATCATCATGGGCGGTATATTCTCCGGGTTCTTCACCGCTACTGAAGCAGCCTGCGTATCCGTTGTGTATGCGCTTCTTGTCGGCTTCTTTATCTATAAAGAGCTCAAGGTCAAGGACCTCGTCGGCATCCTTGTCTCCAGCGTCAAGACCTCTGCCGGCATCATGTTCTGCGTCGCCACGACCAATATTCTCGCCTGGCTCATGACCAGTCAGAACGTTGCCTCCAGCGTTGCCGCCGCCATGAATTCCGCCATCCACGGCAAGGTCCTCATGATGATCGTTATAAACATCATCTATCTGATCCTCGGCACCTTCCTTGACTCCACCCCGGCTATAATCCTCTCTGTCCCGGTCCTGCTCCCGCTGGCTCAGCAGTTCGGTATCGATCCTGTCCACTTCGGCATCATCACCACCGTCAACCTTGCCATCGGCATGAGCACTCCTCCCGTCGGCATAACGCTCTTCGTGTCCTCCAAGATAGCGGACACCTCTCTTACCAGTATGGTAAAGCCGATGGTTCCTCTCTGGGGCATCATGATCGCAGCACTGATGCTGATCACCTTCTATCCTCCCATATCTATGCTTCTTGTCAACCTGTTGTGATCTCTTCTGTTTAAATAGGAGTAAGCTATGCAAAAGAAAACCCTTAATATCGCCGGGCATCCGGTTACGGTATACAGTGCCAACACCGTCGTCGTCGGCTCCGGTGCGGGAGCCTTCAATGCCGCGGACAGCCTCTTTGATCTGGGGCAGCGCGATGTGCTCATCGTCACCGAGGGCATAAACATGGGCACATCCCGCAATACCGGCTCGGACAAGCAGACCTACTACAAGCTTTCAATGGCGTCCTCCGCGCCTGACAGCGTTTATGACATGGCAAAGGTGCTTTACGGCGGCCAGTCTGTCCACGGCGATACCGCGCTTGTCGAGGCGGCGCTCTCCGCGCGCAGCTTTTTTAAGCTCGTGAATCTCGGTGTGCCGTTTCCCAGCGACCGTTTCGGCCAGTATGTCGGCTATCAGACCGACCATGACGCTTCCCAGCGCGCGACCTCCTGCGGGCCGCTCACCTCGAAGTATATGACCGAGCACCTTGAGCGCTCCGTCCGCAGCAAGGGCATCCCCATCCTTGACGGCTACCGTGTCGTCTCCTTCGTCACCGACGGCGAGGGCGAGGATAAGAAGCTCGTCGGGCTCCTGGCGATAAACCGCCGGGCGGACGATCATGCCTCCGCTCTGACGCTTTTTAACTGCACCAATGTGGTCTACGCGGTCGGCGGGCCGAGCGGCCTGTATTACCGCAGCGTGTTCCCTCAGAGCCAGACCTGCGGCCACGGCGCGGCGTTCCTCGCCGGGGCGAAGGGCAGCAACGTCGGCGAATGGCAGTACGGCCTTGCCTCCACTCAGTTCCGCTGGAACCTGTCCGGAACGTATCAGCAGGTCATCCCGCGCTACGTTTCCACCGCGCAGGACGGCAGTGATGAGCGCGAGTTCCTGCAGGAGTATTTTGAGGATCACGGTTCCGCGCTCACCGCGGAGTTCCTCAAGGGCTATCAGTGGCCCTTTGACCCCCGCAAGACGCAGAAGGGCGGCTCGTCCATCGTCGATATCGCCGTGTATAATGAGATCAATCTCAAGGGACGCCGGGTGTTCATGGACTTCAGAAAGAACCCGGAGATCGCCGGGGAGAACGGCAGCTTCGATTTCTCGCGGCTGTCTGACGAAGCATATAAATATCTGGAAAATTCCGGAGTCCTGTTCGGCACTCCGATCCAGCGCCTGCGCCGGATGAACGATCCCGCGTATGAGCTGTACCGGAGCCACGGCATCGACCTTGAAAAAGAGCTGCTTGAGATCGCCGTGTGCGCCCAGCACAATAACGGCGGCCTTCAGGCGGATATGTGGTGGCAGTCGAATCTTAAGCATCTCTTCCCCGTCGGCGAGGCCTGCGGAAACTTCGGCGTGTACCGCCCCGGCGGCAGCGCGCTCAACGCCTCGCAGGTCGGCTCGCTCCGAGCCGCGCAGTATATCTCCGCGCGTGCCGACGAATATCCTATGCAGGCGGAGCTCTTTGAGAAAGCCGCCGCCGGCGCTGTCGATGAGTACTTCGACCTCTGTGCAAAGCTTGCCGAGCCGGGCGAAAATAAGCGCTCCCCGAAGCAGCTCCGCACTGGCTATCAAAAGGAGATGGACGGCTGCGCCGCCTTCCTGCGCCGCAGGAAGGAAATAGGCGAGCAGATCGTCCGCTGCCACGGGTATCTTGACAGCTTCACCGCCGATACCTACGCACAGAGCCCGGTCGAACTTATCGAAGCCTTCATCAACCGCGATATACTTGTTACCCAGACCGTCTATCTCACGGCTATGGCGCAGTACATAGACGACGGAGGCCGCGGCCGCGGCTCCTACATGGTCGATGACGGCAGCATCCGTTATGACCGGTGCAGCACCGAAGGTGTCGTGTCAGAGCTGGATGAGGGCCGCCATGCCGAGCTCGTTCAGGAGGTGCGCTGGAACGGCGGCGACGTCGCTGCCGAGATGATCCCGCGCCGTCCGCTGCCCGATGCCGGCGCATGGTTCGAAACGGTCTATAACGATTGTCTGAACGACCGCGTTATAGGCGCGAAAAGCAACTGAAACGGGAGGGCCGGAAAAATGAAGCACGAAAGATTTCATTATCGTTCTCTTGATGATGTCAGAGCCGAGCTGGATAAGCTCAGTGTAAGACTGCCGCTTTCGGATAACGTCTCCGTCCTTGCCTCTCCCGTCACCTTCGGCGGACATACCCTGCATAACAGATTGGGTATAGCGCCTATGGAGGGGGCCGATTCCCTTCCTGACGGCAGCCCGTCGGAGCTGACGCGGCAGCGCTATATCCGCCTTGCGGAAAGCGGCGTCGCGATGATCTGGACCGAGGCCGTCGCGATAACTCCCGAGGGCCGCTCAAGCCCGAGGCAGCTCCTGCTCAATGAGCAGAACCTCCCGGAGTACGCGCGCATGATCTCGGACATCAAGGCTGCCGGCATTAAGAAGAACGGCTTTGCTCCGTGCATTGTCATGCAGGCAAATCACAGCGGCCGTTACTCAAAGCCCGACGGCACCCCGAAGCCGATCATTGCCTACCGCCACCCGATCTATGAGCAGACCCGCCCGGCGGATGATAGCTGCATCGCCTCTGACGATTATCTGCTCCGCCTTGAGGACACCTTCGGCAGCGCGGCGCTTCTTGCCCGGGAGGCAGGGTTCGACGCCGTTGATATCAAGAGCTGTCACGGCTATCTTCTCGCCGAGCTTGCTTCGGCCTATACCCGCGAGGGGCCGTACGGAGGAGCGTTTGAAAACCGCTTCCGCCTGCTCTTCAACGCTGTGAAAAACGCCAAGCAGGCCGAGAACGAAAGCTTCAGCGTCATAGCCCGCATCGGCATTTATGACGGCTTCCCGTACCCCTACGGCTTCGGCGTGAAGCCTGGAGAGGGGATCGTGCCTGATTTCACCGAGGGCGTGCGCGTGATAAAAACGCTTCACGAGCAGTATGGAATGCCGCTTGTCAATGTCACTATGGGCAACCCCTATCAGAACACCCATGTAACCCGGCCCTATGACAATGGTGTCTATGTCCCCGAGGAGCACCCGCTTGAGGGCGTGGCAAGGATGTACGATGGCGTACACGCCGTGAAGCAGGCCTGCCCCGGCATGACGGTCAGCGGCTCCGCGCCGAGCTATCTGCGCCAGTTCTCCGCAAATCTTGCGGCCGGCGCGGTAGAGCAGGGCTTCTGCGATACGGTGCTTTTCGGCCGCCTGTCCTTCGCTTATCCCGATTTTGCAAGGGACATTCTCGAAAACGGAAGCCTTGACCCAAAGCGCGTCTGCCTTACTTGCGGAAGCTGCGGCGTGCTGATCCGCTCCGGCAATCCCACCGGCTGCGCGGTGCGCTTCCCGGATCCCTATATGAAGATTTTGAAAAGCCTGAAAAAATAAAGAGGTTACATTATGACTAAAAAAATTGCAATTGTTACCGGTGCGCGCCGCGGCATAGGCCTCGGCATATCCAAGGAGCTTGGCAAGGCGGGGTACTATGTCGTTATGGCCGCGCATTCCGCCGAAGCCGACAACGCTCTCAAAGAGATGAAGGAGCTCGGCTGTGAGTGCGAGTACCTCAAGTGCGATATTTCCTCCACCGAGGACCGCAAAAATCTTATCGAGCACGCATGCGATAAGTTCGGCCGCATCGATGTCATGGTCAACTGCGCCGGCGTCGCTCCCAAGAGCAGGCTCGATATCCTTGAGACGACCGAGGAGAGCTACGATTACGTTGTCAATACCAATGCCCGCTCCACCTTCTTCATGTGCCAGCTCGTGGCCAATAAGATGATCGCCTTCAAGCAGAGCGGTGAGCTGGAGGACTATGCGCCCCGCATAATCAACATCTCCTCCATGTCCGCCTACACCTCTTCCACCAACCGCGGCGAATACTGCATCTCCAAGGCGGCCATTTCGATGACCACCCTGCTCTTCGCGGACCGCCTTGCCGACTATGGCATCCCCGTGTTTGAGGTCCGCCCCGGCATCATCATGTCCGACATGACTGCCGTTGTCACGGAGAAGTATAAGAAGCTCATTGCCGAGGGCGTTACCCCCATCCGCCGCTTCGGCCAGCCCAAGGATGTTGCCGACTGCGTCATGGCGGCGTGCAGCGGCCGTCTGGACTTCGCCACCGGCCAGGTCCTCAATGCCGACGGCGGCTTCCAGATCCGCAGACTGTGATAGGCGGCGTATGGTAAACAAATATCAGCGCTGGGTCTTTCATGATGAGACCCAGCCCCAGCCGAATAACGGCGTTACCAGGCGCATCCTCGCGTACACGGATAACCTGATGTGCGTTGAAAACAGCTTTGAAGCCGGCGCGGAGGGGCCGCTGCACAGCCATCCCCATACGCAGATCACCTACGTGGTAGAGGGTAAGTTCGCCTTTACCATTGACGGCGAGACCCACACCGTCTCCAAGGGCGATTCTCTCCTGAAGGAGCACGGCGTTGAACACGGCTGCGTCTGCATCGAAAAGGGAATACTGCTCGATATATTCACCCCGATGCGTGAGGACTTCGTGTAAAGCACTCGCATTGCGCAGAACGCAAAAAGCAGATATTTTCCGGTCGGCGACCGGAAAATATCTGCTTTAGTTTTCCTGCGTGTCCTCCGCCCCTGTTGAAAAATAGAGCCGCTGTGTTATAATTACAGGCAAATAACCATCACGATCAAACGCGCCGGGTGGCCGGGAGCCTTGGAGAACAGCTATGTACGAAGAATTAAAAACAAAATTTGCGCAGCGGTACGGCCGGGACGCGGAGTACATTTTTTTTGCGCCGGGGCGCACGGAGCTTGGCGGCAACCATACGGATCATCAGCACGGCCTTGTCCTCGCCGCGGCGGTGACGCTCGATACGAAAGCCGCCGTCGCCGAAAATGACGATGGCTGCATCCGCGTTATATCCGAAGGCTACGCGCCGGTCACGGTGCCCGTCGATGAGCTCTCTCCGTGCCCGGAGGAGCGGAACTCCGCCGCCGCGTTGGTGCGCGGAGTCGCCGCGGGCTTTGCGCGGCGCGGGTATCCTCTCCGCGGCTTTGATGCGTATGTTGTCTCGGACGTGCTGCCGGGCAGCGGTCTTTCTTCCTCCGCAGCCTTCGAGGTGCTTATCGGCACGGTGATAAACGTCCTCTCAGGCTGCGCGCTGAACCCGGCGGAGGTCGCGCGCATAGGGAAGTATGCCGAGAACGAGTACTTCGGCAAGCCCAGCGGGCTTATGGATCAAACCGCTTCCGCCGTGGGCGGGATCGTGGCCATAGACTTTGCCGGCCCCGCCGCACCGGTCATCACGCCGGTGGAGTTTGATTTTGCCGCCTGCGGGTACGCGCTGTGCATCATCGACAGCGGAGCCGGCCACGCGGAGCTGACTGCGGAATACGCCGCGATACCGAACGAGCTGAAGGCCGTGTGCCGCGTGTTCGGCAAGGAATATCTGCGCGAGGTTGACGAGCGCGAGTTCTATGCGCGCATCGCCGAAGTCCGCCGCGCGGCAGGGGACCGGGCGGTACTGCGCGCGGCGCATGTGTTCGGCGAGAACCGGCGCTGCGCTGCGGAGACAGCAGCTCTCGCCGCGGGGGACTTTGAGCGCTTTTTGCAGCTCGTGTCGGAGTCCGGACGCTCATCATGGATGTAT
>CAKTIH010000007.1 GCA_934565615.1 uncultured Oscillospiraceae bacterium
GCATAAGCTTTTTTCTTACATTGTTCAATTTTCAAGGTACATCTCGTTCCCGTCGCTCTCGACGACAGCTTGTTTATTATAACTCAGCCTTTCGGCTTTGTCAAGAACTTTTTTCAAATTCTTTTAGAATTTTTTAAGTTCTCATTCTCAAGTTGTCTGCCGCTCTCTCGGGCGCTTGACTAATATAGCACCGGAACCGCCTTATGTCAACACTTTTTTTCCAATTTCTGCAATCTTTTTTCCGATTTCTTTCCTTGTCTAAATATTGTGCTCAGAACCGGTTATAATACCCAATATGTATACGCCACGTTCATTAAAAGCCGAGTCTCCGCACCGGCGCTCTTTACCCGAATACAAATCTATACTGTCATCCGACTCTCTTAAAGCTATCTTCTCCGACTGCGGCGACTTTGAAGCGCGAGAACTCAGCTTCGGTCTGCGCGGCGGGATAAGAATAACCGCCTGCTGGCTTGACGGCATTGTCTCCGGCAGCGATGTCTCCGAGGGGATCATCCGCCCATTCACGGAGCTTCTGCGCTCTGCCGGTGTCCAGACCGAGCAGGACTGCATCGTTCAGGTAATGTCCGGTGCGGTGTACAGTCACTCCGCGAAACGTCGCGATACGCTTGACGACGTCGTTGACGATCTCACGCACGGCTTCTGCGCGCTTATATTTGACGGCGCAGCGCAGGCTGTCTGCTTCGAGGTCAAGACAAGCAACACCCGCTCCGTGTCCGAACCGACGCTTGAGAAATCCATCAAGGGCGCGAAGGACTCCTTCGTCGAAACTCTGCGCACCAATACCGCGCTCGTCCGGAAGCGGATATGCTCGCCGAAGCTCAAGGTCATTGAGAGCAACATCGGGCGCAAATCGCACACAAAGCTTGCCATCATGTTCGTCGACGGCGTGGCCTCGCCCGATACCGTCCGCGAACTCGCCTCCCGGCTCGACGCGCTCGATGTCGACGCGCTCCTCGCGACGGGCACGCTCGAAGAATATATCGTGGACGCGCCGCGCTCGCCCTTTCCGCAGCTTCTGCATACTGAGCGCCCCGACCGCTTCGCGATGTACCTGATGGACGGGCGCGTCGGCGTCCTCATCGACGGGCTGCCGATCGGCCTTGCCCTGCCGGTGACGCTCGCGGAGTTCATGAAGGTGACGGGCGACGCGAGCAATAACTATCTTGTTACAACAGTGCTCACCGTGCTGCGTTACTTTGCGCTCTTTCTCAGCATTTTTCTCCCGGCGCTCTATGTCGCGATCGCGATGTACCACCAGGAGATGATCCCGACGCCGCTGCTGCTGTCGATCATTGAAGCGAAACAGAACGTCCCGTTCTCCACGGCGCTGGAGATCATGGGCATGCTCATTTCATTTGAGCTGCTTCAGGAGGCGGGTCTGCGCCTGCCGAACCCGATAGGTGACACGGTGTCCATCATCGGCGCGCTGATAGTCGGCCAGTCGGCGGTCGAGGCGCAGGTCGTTTCGCCCATAGCAATAATCGTCGTTGCGGTCTCCGGGATTGCGGGCTACACCCTGCCGAGTCAGGACTTCGGCTCGGCGATACGGCTGCTGCGCTTCGCGCTCGTCATCGCGTCGATACTCGCGGGCTTCTTCGGCGTGGGCGCGGCACTGTGCCTGCTGACGCTGCACCTTGCGGACATCGACAGCTTTGGTGTGGACTATACCGCGCCACTAAGCGACGGCGAGCCGTCCCCGCTCCGGCGGCTTCTGCTGCAAAAGCCGAAGCCCCTCAACAAGTTCCGCGACCCGCAGCTCAAAACTCCGGATAAAAGGCGGCAGAAATGAAAAAAGCGATCTGCGTTATCCTTGCGCTTGCGTCCGCGTTTACGCTCACGGGCTGCACAAGCGTGTACTCAAACTTCAAAGAGATAGAGCAGCTGCTCGTCATTCAGGACATGGGGCTCGATAAGCAGGGTGGAGGCGTGCTGCTGTCGCTTTGCTCGGCGTCGGATGAGAGCACCGGCGATGTGCCCAAGCGGCTCTACGGCACCGGCGACTCGATCACCACGGCGCTTGAGCATATCTATAACTACTCCTTTGAGGACATTCTTTTCTGTTCCCACATCAGTCATGTGCTCATCGGCGAAAAAGCCGCCGAGAGCGGAATAGACGACTATCTTTCCTACATCTGCCGCTCCCCTATAATGCGCCTTGATATCCCGCTCTTCATCGTCAAGGGCAGCACGGCGCAGGACGCGGTGCTCAAGGTCGGCGACGGGAGCCGCGGCATAGTCGAGATCATGGACTCCGTTGAGATGAGCGTCGGCCGCCTCGGCAACAGCAGTCTCTATACCGCGGCCGAGACGGTGCGCAACCTCGACCGCTGCGGCAGCTCCCTGATATGTGCGGTGGAGCTTGCCGAGCCGCTCGAAAGCGACAGCGGTGCCCCGGCCGGTGACAGCTCGTCCGCCTCCGAGGATAGAGGTTCCGCCGCGCAGGATGAAGGCGGCAGCAAGCTGACAGCCGTCGTCTACGGCTACGCGGTCATCCGCGACGGTAAGCTCTGCAAGTTCCTCGACCGCGACGAGGCTATCGCCGTCGGCTTTCTTACGAACAAGGTCGGGCTCACGAGCGTCACCGTGCGCGACAGGCACGGCTCCCTTGTCGTGCTTGAAATAGATTCAGGCGGCAGCGAAGTTACGCCCGTCTGGTCCGGCACAGGCGAGCTGACAGGGCTGAACATTGCCGTGGATGTGCGCGCCTCGATCGTCGAGGTCAGCGGCAGCTCCGACACGCGCAGCGCGGAATACACCGATCACATCACGGCGCAGCTCGAAGCTCTGATATCCGACTACGTGAGCCGCGTCATGCTCACCTCGCGCGAACTGCGCTCGGATTTTCTCTGTCTCGCCCAGACGGTCGAGCGCGACGATCCATCGGCCTTCCGCATGCTGCCGCAGAGCTTCCCCGACCTTCTCCCCTCTCTCGAGCTTCAGATCAGCGTAAGCGGACAGCTCACGCACACCAACGACGTGAGGGATTTTTAATGGAGGGACTGATATGAACTCCGACAACAGATTCAACCGGCGGCAGCAGCTCGCCCTCGGTACGGTCATCATGCTCTCGCCCGCCCTGCGTCTTTTCCCGTCGCAGAGCGTCATCATGGCCGGGCGCGCAAGCTGGCTGTGCGCGGCGGCCGCCGTCCCGCTCCTTCTCGCGTGGCTGTATTTTATGAGCAGCTTCATGTCCCACCGGCAGAGCGGTGAAGGGCTGCCCGAGTTCATCCTGCGCACGCTCGGCCCCATTGCCGGTAAGATCACCCTCACCGTGCTGAGCCTGTGGTTTCTGATATACGGCGGCTTTGTGCTGCGCTCCGGGGCTGACAGATTCATCGTCACTATCGACCCGAGCAGCGGCCCCGCCGCGTTCTCGGTCACGATGGGGCTCATTGCGCTTGCCGCGGTGCTGAAGAAGCCGCGCACGATGGTGCGCTTCGCGCGCATAGTAAAGCCCGTACTTATGGGCGCTTTGTTTCTGGTGGCGTTTTTCTCTCTGTTCTCGCTCGAGTTCTCCAATCTCCTGCCGGTCACGGTGCATGATGTGCTGCCCGTTATGCGCGGCTCGGTCATCGCCGTCGATATTGTCGCGAGCGCCGTATTTTATATATGTATGCTCGAGGGCGGCTGCACCGACGGCAGCGCCGGGCACTTCGGCGCGTTTTCACGCTGGCTCGTCGGCTCCTGCCTGCTGCTGACGATGCTCAGCGTGATAATCGTCGGCTCCTTCGGCGCGGAGCTGTGCGTGCGCCTGACAAAGCCATTCTTCGCCCTGGTGCGGAACCTTGTGTTCTTCAAAACCGTGGAGCGCGTAGAAGCACTCGTCGTGATGCTCTGGATCTTTCCGGACTTTCTGCTCGTCTCCGCCGTGCTCTACTCCGCGCAGTACTGCCTGCGGCTCATCTTCGGGAAGGACCCGACATATAACGGCGAGCGCCTGACCGACTTCTCCGGCGGGCGCTGGGTGATATGGCTCTGCTGCGCCGTGTGCGTCGCAGCGTCCCTGTTCATCGCGCCGACTCCCGCTTCGCTCGATTTCTGGTCGGCGACGATCGTCCCCTACGTGAGCCTTGCTATCTTCTTTGTGCTCCTCCCGCTCGTGTACGCCGCGGGACGCATGAGAAAAAGCATATAAGCAGCACCGCCTGAGAGCGCGAAACTCTCAGGCGGTGCATTATTATATATAGGTAGGTGTTTTACTTTATGAAGTCCGCAAGCTCTATCTGCGCAAATCCGGGGACGTAATCAAGCGTCGTCTCATTGAGGACAGTATCCATACGCTCGGCGTAATCGGTGTTCGCGCAGTACTTTCTCGCGGTCATCGGGGTGTTCTGGGAGCTGTAGTCGATAACACTGTCAGGATCGTCAGGCAGACGGAGAATGATATGGTAGCCGTAGTCGGACTGCACGGGCTCCGAAACCTCGTAATCTCCCAGCGCCTTTACCGCGTTCTCAAACTCCGGCACCATTTTTCCCTCAGTGAAGGTGTAGCCGTCGGGGTAGGTGGTCTTGCCGGTGTCCTCGCAGTATTCCTCCTTGAGCTCGGCAAAGCGCTTCATAAGCTCGCTCTGGTCGGTTATCGCGGCAAGCTCCTTGTATATTTCATCAGCCTTGGCCTTCTTGTCCGCCTTGTCCGAATCGCTCAGCTCCTCGCCGGTGGACGGATCCTTTGTCATAATGAGGATGTGGTTTGCGGACATGTAGCCGTTCTCCTTGAGGTAGCTGAGCGCGTCCTCATCGGAGACGAGCTCGGCATCCTCGCCGTAGAGCGCCTTGAAGTTCTCCTGATACTTGATGTTCGAGAGCGTCATGAGCTTGTAGGCGTCCATAGACAGATTCATCTCGCCGAGCTTCTCGGCGAAATCCTCCTCAGTTCCGTCCTCGCCGCTGATGCTCGCCATGTCGGACTTTTTCTGCTCGTCGTATCTTGCCGCAAGCGCTGTCTCGTCAAGCTTTATCCCGTTCTTCTCGGTGAAGGCGTCTATCGCAGCAAACTGCCTGATCGTGCTTTCGGTGCTCTGCACGGCGTACTGCGCAAAGGTCGTACCAGAATCATCCACGCTGTCGCCCCAGCCTGCGCTCATGCCATAGTACATCGCCATCTGAGCGAAATAGTTTTCGATCTGTCTTGCGTTCATGTAGAGCCAGCCATAGTACTCGCCCCATGTGACCTCACGGCCGTTCACCGTGGCGACGACCTCATCGTCGGCATGGAGCGCGCGCAGCGCGTCATAGTCAAGCGCCGGGGTCTCGACAGCCGCAGCGGTCTCCTGCGCGGGAGTCTCCGTAGTCTCGGCGGGTGACGCTTCGTCAGTGCTGTCAACGCTGCCGCAGCCGGCCGCGAACGAGAAGGCCAGGCACACTACAATTATCAGTGCTATCAGTTTTTTCATGTTATTCTCCGTATCGTTAATTTTTCGGTGCTGACTTCAATAATAACTCAGCATCGTGTTTTGTCAAGTGCTTTGTTCGGCACTCTGAGTACAAGCCGCCCAGTCGGCGGCGAAGCTGCGTGCCTCGTCGATGACGCGGTTCTTGTTCTTTATCTTCAGGCTGAGACAGGGCTTCGACCCGGCCTCCACACGCAGGCGGTTCTTGTACTCCTCCCTCGCGTAAAGCGCCGATACCTTTTCCATGTCAAAGTCGCTCAAGGTAAAGCGCAGCGTCCCCTGCTTCTGGGAGATGTCGGTTATCCCGGCGCGCCCGGCCTCGCCGCGCAGCAGCGCCACATGGATAAGCGCGTTGACGCCCGGCGGCGTCTCGCCGAAGCGGTCGATGAGTTCGTCGGTCAGGTCGTCCGCCTCCTCCTCGGTGCGGATGAGCGCGATGCGCCGGTAGATATCCATGCGCTGCTCCGGTGAGGAAATGTACCTGTCCGGGATGTTCGCCGCGACGGCGAGGTCGGCGGAGCACTCCGCGCGTGTCGGCACCTCGATGCCGCGCGCTTCAAGCACCGCTTCGCTCAAAAGCTTCATGTACATATCGTAGCCGACGTCTATCATGTGCCCCGACTGCTCCGCGCCTAAGAGATTGCCCGCGCCGCGTATCTCAAGGTCGCGCATGGCGATCTTGATCCCGGAGCCGAACTGCGCAAAATCGCGTATTGCGTTGAGGCGCTTTTCCGCGACCTCCGTGAGCACCTTGTCGCGCCGGAAGGTCAGATAGGCCGAGGCTCTGCGGGTCGAGCGGCCGACGCGGCCGCGGATCTGGTGCAGCTGGGCAAGGCCGAGCTTGTCGGCGTCCTCTATTATGAGCGTGTTCACGTTCGGGATATCTATGCCCGTCTCGATGATCGTCGTGCAGACAAGCACCTGCACCTCACCGGAGACTACGCGCTCCATCACGTTCGAGAGCATTGCCTTATCCATCTGCCCGTGGGCGACGGCTATCGTCACATCGTCGAGCAGCTCATGCAGCCTCTTCGTCGTGCGCTCTATATCCTCGACGCGGTTATGCAGGTAATATACCTGCCCGCCGCGCTGGAGCTCGCGGCGTATCGCGTCGGCAATAACGCCCCAGTCGTGCTCCATGACAAAGGTCTGAACCGGTAGCCTGTCCTCAGGCGGCTCTTCGATGGTGGACATATCGCGTATGCCGCTCATCGCCATGTTCAGCGTGCGCGGTATTGGCGTTGCGGAGAGCGTCAGCACGTCGACCCCGCGGCTCATCTCCTTGATGTGCTCCTTGTGCGTCACGCCGAAGCGCTGCTCCTCATCCACGACGAGCAGGCCGAGGTCCTTGAACTTCACGTCCTTGCGCAGGAGCTTATGCGTGCCGATAACAAGATCGCACTTTCCCGAAGCGAGGTCTGCGAGCAGTCTCGTCGTCTGCGCGCCGGTCTGGAAGCGGCTGAGCACGCCGATGTTCACCGGGAAGCCGAAGAACCTTTGCAGCGCCGTCTGATAATGCTGCTGGGCAAGCACGGTCGTCGGCACGAGTATTGCCGCCTGCTTGCCGTCGAGCACGCACTTCATCACCGCGCGCATGGCGACCTCGGTCTTGCCGAAGCCGACGTCTCCGCACAGCAGTCTGTCCATCGGCACGGAGGACTCCATGTCCCCCTTTATCTCCGCCGTGCAGCGCAGCTGATCGTCCGTCTCCGTGTAGCCGAAGTTCTCCTCGAACTCTCGCTGCCACTCGCTGTCCGGTGCAAAGGCGTGCCCCGGCAGACGCTGGCGCTCGGCATAAAGGGCGATGAGCTTCTTCGCCATGTCCTTTGCGGCGCTCTTTGCGCGGCTGCGGGTCTTGACCCAATCGCTGCCGCCCATCTTCGAGAGCTTGACAGGCTTCTCCTCGCCCCCGCCCGTGTACTTTGACACGAGGTCGAGCTGCGTTGCGGAGACGTACAGCGTATCTGTCCCGGCGTAGTTTATCTTTATATAGTCCTTTTCAAAGCCGTCCACCTGCATCTTTATGATACCGGCAAATTTGCCGATGCCGTGGTTTTCGTGAACGACAAAGTCGCCTATCGAAAGGTCGGCGCAGGAATTGATGCGCTGGCGGTTCGGCGGCAGCTTCTTCACCGTGCCCGCCTTGCGTCCGTGGCCGCGCAGCAGCTGCGAATCCGTAAGTATCGTGAGGCGCAGCGCCGGGTACTCTATGCCCGCGGATATCGCGCCGATCGCAATGGAGCAGTGCCCCGGCTCCGGCAGCTTTTTAAGCTCCGTGTATATGATCGCAGGTATGTTTTTCTTCCCGAAGAGCTCCTGCAATACCTTCGCGCGGCGCTCGTCCCCGGCAAGGACGACGACCCGGTACTCCTGCTTTAAGTACGCCTCAACGTCGTCCGCCGCGGCCTGCGCGTTGCCGCCGTATGACGGCAGCTGCTTTGCCGAAATGCTCGTGAGCGTTTTCGGCGCAACGGGGCAGCGGCCTGTCGTGAAAGAATCCGCCATGTATACCGGCCATTCGGGCAGGTTCTTGAAAAATTTATCTGTCCCGAGTCTGAAGCTGTCCGCCCCCGCGGCGATAAGCCCGCGGCGCTGGAGCTGCGCGACGTCCGCGCCGAGCTGCTTTTCATAATCACGCAGCTTTTCGGCGCAGTGGTTCGGCTGGTCGAGGAATACAAATGCGTCAGCCGGGATGTAGTCTGCCGCGCAGGCCATCGGGTATAGCATCGGCAGGTACCTGTCCGCATCCGATATCAGTATGCCCTGGCTGAGCCTTTCCGCGTCCGCGCGCATGTTCGCCGCGAGGGTCGATGCCGTCTCGCTGCTGCGGCGCTTGGAATAGTTCAGCGCAAATTTTTCTATCTCTTCGCACAGAGCCGGTATGCCGCCCTCGGCAAGGGATGGCAGCGCCTCCGTCGCCGGGAGTATCACGCACTCGTCTATATGCTCCGTGCGGCGCTGGCTCGATATCTCGAAGTGCGCCATCGAATCTATGTCATCGCCCCAGAACTCTATACGCACAGGCTCCGTATCGTGCGGCGAGAAGAAATCGAGGATACCGCCGCGCCGCGCGTACTGGCCGGGGCCCTCGACCTGCTCAGTGCGCGAATAGCCGCAGCTGATGAGCGCCGTCTCCACCTCGTCGGGCGGGTATGTGCCGCCGTCCTTTATCTCAAACGCAGCTTTAAGCAGCGCCGCCGGCGGCAGCGTCCTCTGCACAAAGCCCGAGACGGACGCGGCGCATACGCGGCTCTCGCCCTTGGCGAGCTTATAGAGCGTCGATATCCTCCGCTGCTCCGCCTGGCGCGATGCGGCCTCGGCGGGGTAGAATATAAACTCGCGCATCAGGAGCGTGTCGGCCTCTATGCCGAGCATGGCATGCAGGTCGCGCGCGAAGCTCTCGGCAGCCGTATCGTCCTGACACAGGACAAAGAGCGGGCGGTCAAGCTTGTTGTAGAGCGCTGCGGCGAGGTTTGCCCTGTGTACCGGCGAAAGCCCGGAAATGAGCGCAGGAAGCCCTCCGCTCTCCGGCAGCGAGGGGAGGGCAGCGGCTTCCTTGTGTTCAAGTATTTGGTTTATAAGAATATCCATATCGCCGGTATTATAGCATTCCGGCACTGTAAATTCAACGGGAAAGCGGTAATGTTAAACTTAGTTAACATTTGGCATGATCCATCATTCCGCGTGCTTTACGTATATGCTCCGCCATTTTCCTCTGCGGTACTGGATATAAGAGATCAGCCAGTTTGCAAACCAGCCTGTCGGCACCGCATACCATACCAGCGCTATCCCAAAGCGCGGGGCGAACGCGTTTGCGACAAAGACACGTATGAACAGGTTCACAAGGTTCGCTATCGTGAACATCCTCGTGTCGCCCGCGCCGCGCAGGAGTCCGTCGACCACGAGCTTTGCTCCGAGCACACTGTAGGTCCAGCCTATGAAGGACAGATATGCGCAGCCCGTGCCGAGCGCCGTCGCCGTGCCGTCCGCGCCGAGGAACATTGAAATGATCTCCGTCGTGAAGGTCTCCGTTATCGCCGCGGTGATGACCGCGCACACGGCGATGAAGAGGTTTGCCGCGTGGTAGCCCTCCTTCACGCGCTCGAGCCTATCCGCTCCGATGTTCTGCGCAGTGTAGGAGCTCATCGCGTTTGCGACGCCCGCGAGCGGCACGCAGCATATCCCCTCTATCCTCATTGCCGCCGAGAAGCCCGCCAGCGCTTCGGAGCCGAAGCTGTTGACGACCGACTGTACCAGCATCATTCCTATCGACACTGTCGACTGCTGCAATATGGACGGCAGGGCGATATTCGTCATTGCCGAGAAACCCGCCGGGTCGAACAGCCGTACCTTTTCTTTGCCGAACTTCTTCATTTCCGTGACCAGCACGATAAATGACAGCGCCGCCGATATCCCCTGCGCGATAAGCGTCGCCCATGCCACGCCCGCGATGCCCATGTTATAGCGCCGCACCAGCAGCAGGTCGAGCCAGACATTGAACACCGAGGAGAAAATCAGAAAGCCGAGCGGGATACGCGATTTTCCAAGTGCGTTGAACATTGAGGAAATGACGTTATACATGAACAGGAACGGCAGGCCGATGAAATATATCCTCAGGTATTCATCCGCCATGTCGAGCACGTTCTCCGGTGTATGGAGCGCGACCATGATGCTGCGGCTCAGGAGCAGACCGACCGCGCCAAGCAGTATACTCACACCGAGAAATGCGAGCAGCGCCGTGTTCACGGCCTCGCGCATCTTGACATATTCCTTTGAGCCGAAATCACGGCTGACGATGACCGACGCGCCGATACCGCCGCCAATCGCGATGCAGATAAAGATATTCGTCAGCGCGTCGCATGCGCCGATCGCTGCAAGCGCGCCCTCGCTCACGAAGCGCCCGACGATGGCGGAGTCCGCCATTATGTATGTTTTCTGAAAGAAGTTGCCGATTATCATAGGCAGCGCAAAAAGCAGCAGCGCCTTTATCGGCTTTTTCTCTATCAAATAGTCATTTACCACAGGACTTCTCCCCCGCGCCGTCTCTTCTGTTGCATTCGCCCGCAAACTCGCAGGCAAAGCTTGCGTCGCCGTGCTGCTCCGTAAGCCGGCTGAGCTGCTTTGTGAACTCCTCCATGATACGGTTCACCGCTTTTTCGTCTATTATATAATGGACCTGGTACCCCATTCGGACGCCGCTGACGATCCCGTATTTTTTCAGCACATTCATGTGCTGCGACACTGCGCTCTCGCTTATGCCGAGCTTTTTTGCAAGCGCCTTGACGCAGTATGGGTGTCTGCCAAGCAGCTGCATCAGTTGAAATCTCGTCGGGTGAGTCATCACCTGCACCGCTTCTATGTTATCCATGTTAGCTCCTTGATTTAGTTTTTGCTTAATTAAGAATTTGCTTAATCAATATAACATTGCTTATGTGAGTTGTCAAGAGAAAAAGTGCCGGGGAAAAACTTTTCCTCGGCACTCTGGCAAATCACTCTTCGTAATTCTTCAATGCATATTCTATACACTGATTGACGATTTTGTTGAAGGACACGCCTGTTTTCATATTGATCTCATTTATCTTATCAAAAGTTTCCGTTTTCATTCTTATCGTTCTGCTGATAGATGAGATTTTTTCGTCTTTTGTATCGATTTTGAAGCCTTCCACCCTATCGCCCCCTTGTGTACTCTATTGTAATTGCAGCAAGGTTGATATATAATGTACATGTTTGCAATCATAATTTGTGTACAAAGGAGCTTTGCTATGTATAAGAAAATGTACCTGACCCTGTTTAACGCCATAACCGACGCACTCGAACACATCGATGCGGATTCGCTCGCTGCAAAAATTCTTATTGCCGCACAGCAAAAGACTGAGGAAATTTACATTTCGCAGGAGGACGACACTGACTAAGGGCCGCACCCTTGACATTTGTTTTCTTATGTGGCTCTTTCACAGAATCCAACTGCTGGTCACTCCGTGGGGTAACTTTCTGTGCGAACAGAAAGTTACCAAAGAATCGTTTAGGAGGCGGGGATTGCGTTTTCCCCGCCTCCTAAAAACCTCCACCCTTGAACCGCCGAAGAGAAACCGTGCGCGGTTTCCCTTCGATTCCTTCCAAGGATGGCAAAGCTTCGGCTAACCAGCGTCGTTTTTTGTACCAAGTTTATTTTTGCAAAAAAGTCTGTCGGCAATGTTAAGCATTGCACCAACCTCAGGGGGTTCCAGAAGGGGGATCGCAATCCCACTTCTGTCGTTGCGGGTGAGGGTTCACAGGGAGAGGGGGAGTCGAAACACCCTCTCCCTGTGCGGCTCTTTGGTGACTTTCTGTCCGCACAGAAAGTCACCCTGCGGAGCAACCAGCAGTCGGTTGCTGCAAAAAACCAACTCAGAACACCCATCCCCCGTATCTCCCCATCAAAACGCAAAACCTGCTTCCGTGCAAAACAGAAGCAGGTTTGCTGTTTTCATTTCACCGGTTTTATATCCAGCATCTTCTCCATCGTGAATACGGTGAGAAAACGCGAATAGAAATCCGGAATGATCCTCTGCGCCACCGGCGTTATGTCGGTCTTTCCCTTTATCTGCTTCACAAGCAGATTTGCCTTGACGCCGCTTATCGTGTAGTTGCTCTCGATCTCCTCATAGCCGAAGCGGTTGAAGAACTTGCGCAGCTTTCTGAGCCTGTCGGGATCCGGATCCTCAAACTCCGTCAGCTCCGCGATGATTCCCTGCTTGTCGGCATAGCGCTTGTTTATCAGGCGCATGATCTGTATGCCCAGCCCCTGACCGCGGCACCACGGCATGACCGCCAGATACTTCAGCAGCACATAGCCGTAGAGGTTCTTCGTCGCGACGAGCGCGTAGCCCGCGTCCATGCCGCTGTCCTCATCGTAAGCGATCAGCAGTTCAAGCGAGCCGTTCATCATGCCCTTGTGGATTGCGATCTTCGGCAGCAGCTCCTCGCTGTCAAAGTCCATTTCGATCAGGGTAAAATAGCGCTCAAGGTCTCTGTGTCCGCCCTTTTTAATGTTCAGCATTGTCGTTCCCCCCACTATGTTTATCCAAGGACTGTGCTCTGCACAGCTCGGCGTATGCTCCGTTCTTCGCCATAAGCTCGTCATGGCTGCCCATTTCGATGATATGCTCGTCCTCGATAACAACTATTCTGTCAGCATTGCGCACGGTCGAGAGCCGGTGCGCGATGATTATCGTCGTGCGCCCCTCGCTGAGCTTGTCGAAGGCGTTCTGTATCCTCTGCTCTGTCACGGTGTCGAGCGCGCTTGTCGCCTCGTCGAGTATGAGTATCTTCGGGTTCTTGAGGAAAACGCGGGCGATGGATATGCGCTGCTTCTGCCCGCCGGAGAGCATCACTCCGCGCTCGCCGATATAGGTATCGTAGCCGTCGAGCATCTCCATGATCTCGCTGTGTATCTCGGCTCTGACCGCCGCGGCGACGATTTCCTCGTCCGTCGCGTCCGGTCGGCCGTAGCGGATGTTCTCGCGTATCGTCCCGGCGAACATGAACACATCCTGCTGTATCATGCCGATGTTTTTCCTCAGGCTCGCCTGTGTCACATCGCGCACGTCCGTCCCGTCGACCGTCACGCTGCCTGAGCTCACGTCGTAGAAACGCGGCAGAAGCTGGCACAGCGTCGTCTTGCCGCCGCCCGAGGGACCGACTACCGCAAGGCTCTGTCCCGGCTCGATGCGGAAGCTCACGTTTTCAAGCACCGGCACACCGTTTCCGTAGTCGAAGCAGACGTCCTTGTATTCTATCTCGCCGCGGACGCTGTCCAGGACCTTAGCATCGGGCTTATCCTTCACTGTCGGCTCAGTGCGCATGACCTCAAGGAAGCGCTCAAAGCCCGCCGCGCCCTGCATATAGGTCTCTGAGAACTGCACAAGGCGCTTCACCGGGGATATGAAAGTGGAGACATAGAGCGTAAATGTGATGAGGTCTATGTAATTCATATCTCCGCGCATGATGAGCAGCCCGCCGAAAGCGACTATTGCGACCTGCATGATGCTTGTCGTAAACTCCATGCCGCTCATGTACATGCCCATTGCCTTGTAGTAGTTCACCTTCGCGCCGCGGAAGAGGTCATTTGCCTTGTCGAATTTATTGTTCTCCTGATCCTCATTGGCAAAGGCCTTCGCCGTGCGGATACCGGATATGCTGCTTTCGATGGCGGAATATATCTCCGCCGTCTTGCGCTTGACCTCGACATTTGCCCGCCTCATGCTCCCGCGCTGCGACAGCGTGAACCACAGGCCGAGCGGCAGAATTATCGTCAGCACCAGCGCGAGCCGCCACTCCATCGTGAACATCACTGCCAGCGCTCCGAGTATCGTCAGCGCGCAGATCAATATGTTTTCTGGGCCGTGGTGTGCAAGCTCCGTCACCTCGAACAGGTCGCTCGTGATATGGCTCATCAGCGCGCCCGTGCGGTTCTTGTCATAGAAGCTGCACGAAAGATCCTGCATGTGCGAGAAAACGTCCTTGCGCATGTCCGCTTCGACAAGCACGCCCATCCTGTGCCCGATGACCGTTATCACGTAGTACAGCACGCCCTTGAGCACATAGGCCAGCGCCATGATGAGCATGATGATAAAGAATGTCCTGTACAAATTCTGCGGCAGCAGCGTTTTCATCGACTGCCTTGATACGTATGGGAAAACAAGGTCTATCACCGATACCAGCACCGCGCAGACCATGTCTATCGCGAAGAGCTTTTTCTGCCCGGCGATGTAGGATATGAAGACCTTTATCGGTTTGTCGTTATAGTTCTTTTTCATTTCGCGTATCTGTCCCGCTGCTCCACGGCGAGCGCGTCGCAGCGGTTGTTGTATTCGTTGTCGGCGTGTCCCTTTACCCAGTGGTAGTGCATCTCGTGCTTTTCGCACAGCTCAAGCAGCTGCGCCCAGAGGTCGGGGTTGAGCGCGGGCTTTTTATCGGACTTCACCCAGCCGCGCGCGCGCCATGTGCGCGCCCAGCCCTTTTCAAGCGCGTCAATGACATATTTTGAATCCGAGTACAGCTCCACAGCGCAGCTCTCCTTGAGCGCCGAGAGCGCGGAGATCACGCCGGTGAGCTCCATGCGGTTGTTTGTCGTCTGCGCAGCGCCGCCGGAAAGCTCCTTCTCAACGCCGTTATAGCGCAGTATCGCCCCCCAGCCGCCGGGGCCTGGGTTGCCGCTGCATGCTCCATCGGTGTAAATTGTAACTGTTTTCATTCGTCAAAGATCATCCGGAATATCCATCCGCGCGTATCTCTCGCGCATGAACTTATATTCGTCGCGGTCGATAATGCCATTTTTCAGGAAGCTGTCGAGCTGCGCATAATACTTCTCCCTGCCGCGCAGAGTGTTCACACACTCGCTGCCGTCGGAGTGGAGATGAATTTCCGGCACAAAGCTTACGTGCCTGCCCTCGCTGTGCGGCTGCTCGGTGCTCTCCCGTGCCGTGGCTGCTGCCTTCGGCTTCAGCTTATTCACCAGCAGCACCGCGATACCGACGATGACCGCGATGAATATCAGGATCCCCAAGCCCTCGGCAGAGTCCGCGAACTCCGCAAGGAAGATTATCACTATCGCGGCAATAACGCCGAGCGGATTATATTTATTCTTTTTTCTGTCCTTATTCACGCCGGTTCTCCTTTACACGTTCGCCGTCGCTTATTCTTCGTCGCTTCCCTCTGGCGCTTCCTCGGCTTCATTTTCCTCCGATTCGTCCTCGCCCTGTTCTCTCTCGGTGCGCTCTATGGATATCACGCGGCTGCCCTCGGCAAGGCGCATGATGCGCACGCCCTGAGTCGAGCGTCCAAGCACGGAGATATGGTCCACCGCCATGCGGATTATCGTACCGTCGTCGCTGATGACGAGGATATCCTCGCCGGGGTTCACCATCTTCACATCGGCGATGCCGCCGGTCTTGTCCGTGACCTGATAGTTCTTGATGCCTATGCCGCCGCGGCCATGAATGCTGTACTCACTGAGCAGAGTGCGCTTGCCGTAGCCTTTCTCGGTTATGGTAAGCACCGCTTCGCCCGCCAAGCTGTTGCCCGCGCCGACGACATAGTCTCCCTCTCTTAGCCTTATGCCTCGCACGCCCATTGCATTTCTTCCCAAGGGGCGCAGGTCGCTCTCATTGAAGCAGACCGCCATGCCGTTATAGGTCGCGATGAATATATTCTCATCACCCGTCGTCTGGAGCACGGATATGAGCGAATCGCCCTCGTCGAGGACTATTGCGCGCAGGCCGTTGGAGCGGATGTTCTTCAGCGCCGACTGTTCCATGCGCTTTACCGTGCCGCGCTTTGTGACAAAGACAAGATAGCCGTCGTCATCCCTGCCGCGGCCGCGGATCATCGCGCTTATCTTCTCGCCGTTCTCGGTTTGGATAATGTTTATGATGTTCGTGCCGCGCGCACTGCGCCCGGCCTCGGGGATATTGTAGCCCTTCTTTACGAACACGCGCCCCTTCGAGGTGAAGAACAGGATATAGTCATGCGTTGAGGCGGTGAATACTGTGTCCACAAAGTCCTCGTCCTTCGTCGCCATCGCGCGGATGCCGCGGCCGCCGCGGCCCTGAGCGCGGTACGCGCTGACGGGCATGCGCTTGATGTAGCCGCCGTGGGTAAGAGTGTAGACGCACTGCTCCTCTTCGATGAGGTCCTCGATGTCTATCTCGTCCGCGACGTCCTGTATCTCGGTGACTCTGTCGTCGCCGTACTTGTCGCGCAGGGCGATAAGCTCGTCCTTAAGTACGCCCTTTATCTTCTCGGGGTCTGCCAGCAGATCCTTGAAGTAGCGGATCTTGTCCTCAAGCTCCTTGTACTCGTTTTCGAGCTTCTCGCGGTTGAGACCCTGGAGCGAGATAAGACGCATATCGCATATTGCCTGTGCCTGAACGTCGCTGAGATTGAAGCGCTCCATAAGGCGCTGTTTTGCGTTGTCGTAGCTGGTGCGGATAATGCTGATGACCTCGTCGATATTGTCCTGGGCTATCAGCAGGCCCTCCAGCAGATGCGCCCGCTCCTCGGCCTTGCGCAGGTCGTACTTTGTGCGCCGGACGATTATCTCCTCCTGGAAGGTAAGGTACTCGTCAAGTATATGGCGCAGTGAGAGTATCTTCGGCTGGGTCTGGTTATTCACCAGCGCCAGCATGTTTATTGAGAATGTGGTCTGCATCGCCGTCTGTGCAAAGAGACGGTTCAGCACGACCTGCGGATTTGCGTCGCGCTTGAGCTCGATGACGATGCGCATACCGTTGCGGTCGGTCTCATCGCGCAGGTCGGATATGCCCTCAAGGCGCTTGTCATGCACCTGATCTGCAATGTTCTTTATCAGCTGGCGCTTATTGACCTGATACGGCAGCTCCGTCACGATTATCCTCGTGCGCCCCTGACCGTGCTCCTCGAACTCGGTGCGCGCGCGCACAACGACCTTGCCGCGCCCGGTGGCGTAGGCCTGACGGATGCCGCTGCGCCCCATGATAATGCCGCGCGTCGGAAAGTCCGGTCCGGTGATGTGCTGCATGAGGTCTGCGAGCGTCGCATCAGGGTTCTCAAGTACGCACACGCAGGCGTTTATGACCTCTTTGAGGTTGTGCGGCGGGATGTTCGTCGCCATGCCGACCGCGATACCGGACGAGCCGTTCACCAGCAGGTTCGGGAAGCGGGAAGGCAGCACTCTCGGCTCCTTGCGCGTTTCGTCAAAGTTAGGATCCCAGTCGACCGTCTCCTTATCGATGTCGCGCAGCATCTCATTGGATATCTTTGAGAGCCTTGCCTCGGTGTATCGGTAGGCCGCGGGGGGATCGCCGTCCACGGAGCCGAAGTTGCCGTGGCCGTCGACGAGCATATAGCGCATGGAGAAGTTCTGCGCAAGTCTCACCATCGCGTCGTAGACCGAAGCGTCGCCGTGCGGATGGTAACGGCCGAGCACGTCGCCGACGCAGGTCGCGGACTTCTTGAAGGGCTTGTCGCTCGTCAGGCCGTCCTCGTACATTGCGTAGAGTATGCGCCTGTGGACGGGCTTGAGACCGTCGCGCACATCCGGCAGCGCTCTGCCGACGATAACGGACATGGCGTAGTCGATATAGCTGGTCTGCATTTCGCTCACCAGCTCCGACTCGGTTATGACCTGATCCGGAAACGCTATATCCTCAGGTTTGTAATCTCTCTTATGTGCCATTAAAAATTCTCCGTTTCGGAACCGTAGTTCCCTGTATTAGTATCCGGCTTTTTGTTGAATTGTTTATATATCCAGATTTACAACGTACTTCGCGTTCTGCTCGATCCACTCGCGGCGGGGCTCGACGTCCTCGCCCATGAGCACGGTAAAGACCTGATCTGCGTGTATCGCGTCGTTTAACGTGATGCGGCGCAGCGAGCGCGTCTGCGGGTCCATCGTCGTCTCCCACAGCTCGTGCGGGTCCATTTCGCCGAGACCCTTGAATCGGCTGATGTCGACCTTGGCGTTCGGATTATCCTCGCGCATCTCGGCGCTTATCTTGTCGCGCTGCTCGTCGGAATATGCCACGCGCTGGGTCTTGCCGCGCGAGAGCTTATAGAGCGGCGGAACCGCGGAGTAGACATAGCCGTGCTCGATAAGCGGGCGCATATAGCGGAAGAAGAAGGTCAGCAGCAGCGTGCGGATATGTGAGCCGTCAACATCGGCATCGGCCATGATGATGATCTTGTGGTATCTGAGCTTTTCGATATTGAACTCGTCGCCGATCCCCGCGCCGAGCGCGACGATGAGCGGGTAGAGCTTGTCGTTGCCGTATATCTTATCGGCTCTCGCCTTTTCGACGTTGAGCATCTTGCCCCACATGGCGAGTATCGCCTGAAAGCGCGAATCGCGCCCTTGTATCGCAGAGCCCGCGGCGCTGTCGCCCTCGACGATGTATATCTCGCACAGCGACGGGTCGCGCTCGTTGCAGTCCTGAAGCTTATCGGGCATCTGCCCGCTCTCGAGTCCGGTCTTGCGGCGGACGGATTCCTTGGCTTTCCTTGCCGCCTCTCGCGCGCGGTTTGCCATCATCGCCTTTTCGAGTATGGCCTTGGCCGCCGCGGGGTGCTCCTCAAAATAGACCGTCAGCTGGTCGTTCACGACCGAGTCGACGAGCGTCCTTATATAGGCGTTGCCGAGCTTCTGCTTAGTCTGTCCTTCAAACTGTGCCTCGGGCAGCTTCACGGATATGACCGCCGCTATGCCCTCGCGCACATCGTCGCCGGAGACCTTGTCGTCGCCCTTGATGATGTTGTTCTTCTGCCCATAGGCGTTTATGACTCTCGTGAGTGCGGTCTTGAAGCCGGTCTCGTGCATGCCGCCCTCGGGAGTGTGTATGTTGTTTGCAAAGGAGACGAGGTTTTCACTGTAGCCGTCGTTATACTGCAGGGCTATCTCGGCTATCGCGTCGCCCTTTTTGCCGGTGAGATAGATAACGTCCTGATGTATCGGCGTCTTGTGCTGGTTGAGCCATGCGACAAATTCCTTTATGCCGCCGTCGTAGCACATTATCTCCGCCTGCTCCTTGCCCTCGCGCTTATCCTCCATCGCGATGGTGAGGCCGCCGTTTAGGAATGCCTGCTCTCGCAGCCATGTGTGCAGCGTCTCATAGTCGTAGACCGTGTCGTCGAACATCTCAGGGTCGGGCTTAAAGCGTACTGTGGTTCCGGTTCTGTCCGTCGTACCTACGACGTTTATGCTCTCGGTGATGCCGCCGCGGGAGAACTTCATCTGATAGATCTTGCCGTCCCTGTGCACCTGTACCTCAAGCCACTCGGACAGGGCGTTGACGACCGACGCGCCGACGCCGTGCAGACCGCCGGAGACCTTGTAGCCCCCGCCGCCGAACTTGCCGCCCGCGTGCAGCACTGTGAATACGACCTCAAGCGCGCTCTTACCGGTCTGTTCCTGAATGTCGACAGGGATGCCGCGGCCGTTATCGCACACACAGATGATGTTGCCCTCTTCTATCGTCACGGTGATGCCGGTGCAGAAGCCCGCCAGAGCCTCGTCGATGGAGTTGTCGACGATCTCATACACAAGGTGGTGCAGACCCGACAGCGAGGTCGAGCCTATATACATACCCGGGCGCTTTCTTACAGCCTCAAGCCCTTCAAGGACCTGGATCTGCGAAGCATCATATTCCGACGCTTGATTTTTGATGTTATCAGACATATGTTTCTCCATTCCGTGCGGGGAAGCCCCCGCGGATTCTTATCACAACAGCCCTGACTCCGCGCGCTTCAGCAGCGTCGCAGAAGCCATTTGGCTCAGATAAAGTATTTTCTTGTTCCCCGACCGGCACACGACAAAGGACTTCGGTATATCCTCGCTGGCATTCACGACCTCCCCGGCCTTTTCCGCCATCGTCAGATACTTTCTCGTCAGGTGCGACTGGCTTGTAATGTCCAGATCGAATATCCCGACTATATCCTCCGTGCTCACGATCTTACCTTTTCCGAGATGCAGGTACATCAGCTTATCCTACCATCACTTGATGGTCCCCCCGCTTATGAACAGCACTCTGCCGCCGGTGCGCTTGGATATGCCCTCGTCCTCGCAGCAACTTATAAGCGTCTGCCCGCCGCCTATGCGGTTGAGCACGAACTCCTGCCGCTTAGTGTCAAGCTCGGAGAGCACATCATCGAGCAGCAGCACCGGGTACTCGCCGGTCTCGGCTAAGAATATCTCGCGCTCGGCAAGCTTTATCGACAGCGCCGCCGTCCTCGTCTGCCCCTGAGAGGCAAAGCTCCTTGCGGCAGTGCCGTTTATAAATATCTCCAAATCGTCCTTATGCGCGCCGGTGAGACACTGCGCGCTCTCAAGCTCCGCCTGACGGTGCTTCTCCTGATGCTCGCAGATGTCGTAGTATATCTCCTTCGCGCTCGCGAACGGGTCCTTCACAGTGCTGACGGTCTTGTATTTTATCTTTAGCTCCTCAAGGGAGTTTGAGAAATCCCTGTGTATCGGTGCCGCGGCCTGGTTGAGCCTCGCGGAAAATGCCGCCCTGTAGCGTATGAGCTGCGCCGACGCACGGCACATCCCGTCGGAAAATTCATCCAGCGTCTCCAGCAGTGAGGGCTTATCGCGCCAATCCTTGAGTATGCGCGTCTTGTGCTCATACAGGCGGTTAAACTCCGAAAGGTACTCCGCGTATCTCGGGCGTATCTGGCTTATCGCGTTGTCGAGGAGCCTGCGCCGCACGGCCGCGCCGTCCTTTATGAGGTTCAGGTCGTCCGGGCAGAACAACACCGTATTCACCGTGTCGGCAAGCTCGCCCGCTGTTTTCTTCACGCCGTTTACAAGTATCTTTTTCCCCTGACCGGGGCGCAACTGTATATTTATCGTCTGCTCCCGCTCGTGGCTGTAAACGTCCGCCAATATATCCGCGCCCGAATACCCGAAGCCTACAAGCTCGCGGTCAAAGCGCGTGCGGAAGCTTCTGCCGCACGAGAGCATATATACCGCTTCCAGCAGATTGGTCTTGCCCTGCGCGTTCTGGCCGGATATCACGTTCGTCCCCGGCGCAAACTCGACAGTCTCAAACTCGTAATTGCGAAAGCCGTTGAGCGCGATCTTCCTGATTATCATCCCTGGACCACTTCAAAGCTCATCCCCTGAAAATCGACCTTGTCTCCGGGATGCAGCTTCTTTCCGCGCTGGGTGCAGACCTCACCGTTTACGAACACAAGCCCCTCGTTGATGACGAACTTCGCTTCGCCCCCGGTGCCTACTGCTGCTGCGAATTTAAGCAGCGAATCCAGCTTTATAAATTCTGTATCTATAGCTATTTTTTCCATTTTTCTATTTTTCCAATCTTACAAACGTAAGTTCATTACCGTCAATCAATCACCAATAACTCGATTTGAAGCCCAGCCGCAGGCGGGTTCAAATTGAAAAGGAAGAACGAAGGAGCGTATATGGAGCTTTGCCCGACAGGGCGAAGCGAAATGCAGCGAGTTTGTTCTGACGTCAGGCGTGCAACCTAACCGGCAGCACCATATAGGTAAAGTTCTCCGTCCCGTCGGCAGCCTTGATAACGCAGGGGGAGGACGCCGTATTCACGCACACGAAAAGCTCGTCCTTGCCCGCTGCCTTGAGCGCATCCTTGAGGTACCTGTCGTTAAAGCCGACCATGAGTCCCTCGCCGTTTCCGTCGCAGGTGCAGACGTCGTCCGCGCGGCCTATCGGAGTTACGCACACGCAGTCGATGCTGCCGTCGTTGAAGGTGATCCTCACAGGGCTTGTGTTCTTCTCGCTGACGATCAGGGACACACGGTCGATGACTGACATAAGCTCCCCTCTGTCGACCTTGAGCTCGTACTTGAAGCTCTCCGGTATCGAGCGGCGGTAATTGAGGAACTCGCCCTCAAGCCTTCTCGATACGACGACCGTGTCGCCTATCGCGAAGGATATGTGCTTTTCACCGACCGATATCGATACCGGCGCATCCTCGTCCGCGCATATCTTCTCAACGTCTGAGAGCGTCGAGCCGGGGACAACGAAGCTGCAATTCTCAAGCTTGGAGCTTTCGAGTTTCTCCGTCCGCTTTGCGAGCCTGTAGCCGTCGACTGAGACAAGCGTCAGCTCATCCCCATCGATCTCAAACAGCGTGCCGGTGTATATCGGTCTTATATCGTCGGTCGACACTGCGAATATCGTCTGGTTTATCATGCTCTTGAGGATATTCTGCGGCAAGCTTATATTATTCACCGCGTCGAATTTCGGCATCTCGGGATAATCGTCCGGGCTTATGCCGATGATGTTATACTCGCTCTTGCCGCACTTAATGTTGACATTGTCCTTCTCGTCGACCGTGACGGAAACTATCCCGTCCGGCATACGGCGTATCATCTCGCCGAAGAGCCGCGCCCCGACGACTATCGAGCCGCGTTCCGCAATGTCCGCCTCAATGCCTGTGTATATACCCTTCTTCAGGTCGTAGCCTGTTATCGTTATCTTATCGTCCGCCTTTATCAGCAGTCCCTCCAGAGCCGGTATCGGGCTCTTGCCTGCGGCCGCTCTTGATGCTATCGTGCACGCGGACTGAAGCAGATATTTTTCGCATGTGAATTTCATTTCGGCTCCTCCTTACAGATGAAACAAAATCTTCCTTCTTTTTTATCAATAAATAAATCTTTATTTTAAGTAGCTTTAGTAGTAGGCGCTGTGGATTGTGGAAAACATACCCCAGCCCTTGATTTCAGGGCACTTCCCTTGTGCCCATTTCTGTGGAAACTTTTCTCTCTTTTAACACGGCTTCCCCTCGCAAAATTTTCCCACTTTCCTCTGTCAACTTTTCAACATCAATTTTACGAAAACTTCCGCTCAAACTGAGTTGATATTCGAGGTGATATCTCTGACCGTTCCGGCCATCGACGGGTCGTTTTTCAGCAGCTGCTCGACCTTCCTTATGGAGCTCAGGACCGTCGCGTGGTTCCTGTCCTCATAGTGCGTGCCTATATCCTTGAGCGAGAGCCCGGTAAGCGAGCGCATCAGGTACATCGACACCTGTCTTGCCATAGTCATGTTCTTCGAGCGGTTCTGTCCGCGCAGGTCCTCCTCCTTGAGGGAGTAGTACCTCGCCGTTTCGCGTATGATGATGTCCGGCGTCGGGGTGTAGGTGCCTATCCTTATGACGTCCTTTATCGCGCGCTTGACGGAGTCTATCGTTATAACGTCGTCCAGTATCTCCTTATAGGCCGTCAGGCGCTTTATGACGCCCTCAAGCTGCCTTATATTCGATGTTATATTCGTCGCGATATATTCGACGGCGTCGTCCGATAGGATGAGCCCGAGCTGCGCCGCCTTGTTGCGGGTGATCGCCATTCTCGTTTCAAGGTCGGGCGGCTGGATATCCGCCATCAGCCCCCACTCAAAGCGGGTGCGCAGACGGTCGTCAAGCTGCGCCATCTCCATCGGCGGCCGGTCGGAGGTGATGACTATCTGGTTGCCGGCCTCGTAGATGTTGTTGAAGGTGTGGAAAAATTCCTCCTGCGTCCCCTGCTTGCCGGCGATGAACTGAATATCGTCCACCAGAAACAGGCTCACGTTTCTGTATTTTGTGCGGAACTCCTCCGCCTTGTTCTCCCTCAGGGACTTTACCATCTGATTCGTAAACTCGTCGCCCTTTATATAGGCGATGGATTTCTCCGGCGACCTTGAGTGTATCTCCTGGCCTATGGCAAGCAGCAGATGGGTCTTGCCGAGACCGGAGTTGCCGTAGATAAAGAGCGGGTTATAGGCCTTGCCAGGGTTCTCCGCGACGGCTATCGCGGCGGCGTGGGCAAACTTGTTGGAGCTGCCGACGATGAAATTATCAAAGGTGTAGCCGTCCATTTCGGGCAGAGAGTTTTCGGACTTCTTCTTCAGCTCAAAGTCGTTTACTTCATCACCGGCGAGGACGAGCAGGTCGAAGTCGCACGCGAAGATATCTGACAGCACGGCCTTGATGCTCTCACTGAAGCGGCTGTTTATAATGTTTCTCTTGAACTCCGTCGTCGTGTGCAGCACGAGCCTGCAATCCTCAATATCGACCGGGGTACAGTCCGAGAACCAAGTATTTATCGCGGTCGGCGTGAGCTGATTTGAGAGAATCTCAATGACCTTATCCCATATATCGTTGAGCGAATTCATCCCCATAACGGTCTACCTCAATGGCGTATATTTAATCAATTTATTATAACAGACCGCCCCTTTTTTTTCAAGATTCAGCAAGAATTAAATTATAATAAAGAAGAAAAGACAGATGGATTTTCCGTCTGTCTTTCTGGATAAAGCAAAGCGCCTGCCGAGAAATCGGCAGGCGCTGCGGTATTATGCTATTCGGAAGGCTTACTTGCCCATGTTCATCTGGGCTGCGACCTCTGCTGCGAAGTCCTCTTCCTTCTTCTCAATGCCCTCGCCCTTGGCGAAGCGGACAGCGTCAACAAACTTGACGGAGCCGCCCAGAGCCTTTGCGGCGCTGGCGATATACTTCTCGACGGTCATAGAGCCGTCCTTGACGAACTCCTGCTGGAGCAGGCAGTTCTCTTCGTAGAACTTGTTCATCTTGCCCATGACGATCTTTTCCTTGACCTGCTGGGGCTTGGAGGCCATCTTCGGGTCCTGATCCATGAGCGCGAGAGCGATCTTCTTCTCCTCTGCGAGAACGTCCTCAGTGACGTCGCTCTTGTCCCAGAAGCGGGGATTCAGAGCAGCAATCTGCATTGCGACGTCCTTGCCGATAGCGGTGGCGTCAATGCCGCCCTCGACAGCGAGGTTCACGAGCACGCCGATCTTGCCGCCTGCATGAACGTAAGCGACGCTGGTGTTCTCAGCGTAGCGGACGAAGCGGCGGATCTGGAGATTCTCACCGATGGACATGACCTTCTCAGGCAGAGTCTCGGCGACGGTCAGGTCAGAGTTGGGGTACTTGCAGTTGAGGAGAGCTGCGACGTCTGCGGGGTTGTCGTTGATGACGACGTGGCAGATGTCCTTGACGAAATTGACGAACGGCTCGCTCTTTGCGCAGAAGTCGGTCTCGCAGTTGACTTCGACGACAGCGCCGACGCCGCACTTGGGGCAGACGTCTGCATAAGCCATACCTTCGGCAGCGATGCGGCCGGCCTTCTTTGCGGCCTTTGCAAGGCCCTTCTCGCGCAGCCATTCGACTGCCTTATCCATATCGCCGTCGGTCTCGGTGAGAGCCTTCTTGCAGTCCATCATGCCGACGTTGGTCATCTCGCGGAGAGTTTTAACATCCTGAGCGGTAAATGCCATAATAATTTATCCTCCTGTTTTGATTTAGAAAAAGGGGCAAAAGGCGGTCTGTTAGAGTCTGCCTGTCGCCCCTGCGTTTATTTATTATTCCTCTGCTGCTTCGGCAGCTGCCTCTGCGGGAGCTTCCTCGACCTCTGCGTCTGCGCCCTGGCGGCCTTCCTGAACGGCGTTGGCCATGGTGGCGGAGATCAGGCGGATGGCGCGGATAGCGTCATCGTTTGCGGGGATAACGTAATCGACCTCATCGGGGTCGCAGTTGGTGTCGACGATAGCGACGATGGGGATGTGCAGCTTGCGTGCTTCGGCGATGGCGTTGTGCTCCTTGCGGGGGTCAACGACGAACAGTGCACCGGGGAGCTTCTTCATGTCCTTGACGCCGCCGAGGTACTTCTCGAGCTTTTCCATCTCGCCGAGGTGCTTCATGACTTCCTTCTTCGGAAGCATATCGAAGGTGCCGTCTTCCTGCATCTTCTTGAGCTGAGCAAGGCGGTCGACGCGGGTGCGCATGGTCTTGAAGTTGGTGAGCATGCCGCCGAGCCAACGGGCGTTGACATAGTACATACCGACGCGGGCAGCCTCTTCCTTGACAGCGTCCGCAGCCTGCTTCTTGGTGCCGACGAAGAGAACGGTCTGGCCGTTTGCGGCGAGATCGCGCACGAAGTCGTAAGCCTCTTCGAGCTTCTTGACGGTCTTCTGAAGGTCGATTATATAGATACCGTTACGCTCACAGTAAATATACTCGGCCATCTTGGGATTCCAGCGGCGGGTCTGGTGACCGAAGTGGACACCGGCTTCCAGCAGCTGCTTCATGGATACTACTGACATTTCTTTTCCTCCGTAATTTGTTATTTTCCTCCGGGAACTTCAACCCCTCCACCAAGCCCTGAATACAAGGCCACATGGGGGAAAGTCCATTCCCGTGCGAAATGCTCTGATATGATACCAGAATTGTTCCCGGATTGCAAGGGCTTGAGTACAATTTTTCAAAGTTTTTGGAAAAAATTTATACTCTTTTTGTTATCTGTCGCTTGATTTATCCGTACGACTGTGGTATTATTCCTCTCGCTCACTCGGAGGGCAAGCCGTTCGTATATTTGGAAACGACGAGCCGGATAAGGTGGCAGGCTGAAACGCCCGCTTCTTATCCGGTTCTTTTGTTTGGAGGAACGATATGGATCTTATAAACGACAAGCTCAGTAAAATCTATCTGAAATATCTCGCCGCCGCTTTCGGCAGCGCGTTCATGGGCAGCGTATTCGGCCTCGTCGATATGGTCATGGTCGGGCAGTACCACGGACCGGAGGGCTCGGCGGCGATGGGCGTTATCGCGCCGGTCTGGAATATTGTCTATAGCTTCGGTCTCCTCGCCGGTATCGGCGGGTCGGTTCTCTTCAGCGTCGCCAAGGGCAGCGACGGCCACGACGAGCGCCCGGCAAATGCCTACTTCACCGGCTCTGTTATCTTCGGCGGCATTATTGCTCTGCTGCTCTGGGCCGGGCTGTGGCTATTCGAGGTGCCGCTGCTGCGTCTCTTCGGCGCAAACGATGCCCTGCTGCCGCTGTGCCGGCGCTATCTTATCCCGGTCAAGTTCACCGTCCCGTTCTATCCGTTCTCGACGCTGCTGTCCTCATTCCTGCGCAATGACGGCAACCCCGCTCTTGCGACAAAGTCGGTGCTGTTTGGCGGAATATTCAACGTTTTCGGCGATTACTTCTTTGTTTTCACGCTCGATATGGGCATCTTCGGCGCGGGACTTGCGACGGCGATGGGCGTTTGCATGTCAGTCTTTATGATGCTGACGCACTTCCGCTCCTCTATAAACACGATGCGCTTTGTGCCGGTCGCGCGCCTGCCGGAGATGTTCGGCAAGATCGCCGCAAACGGCTTTTCAAGCTTCATTATCGATATCGCTATGGGCGTGCTCACCATGCTCTTCAACCGCCAGATCATGCGGTATCTCGGCTCGGACGCTCTCGCGGTCTATGCCGTCATCGTCAACATCAGCACCTTTGTGCAGTGCTGCGCCTACGGCGTCGGTCAGGCAGCGCAGCCAATCATATCGCAGAACTACGGTGCCGGGCACTCCGACCGTGTGTCGCTGCTCCTGCGATATTGTCTGATAAGCTGCGCGGCTATCAGCGCGGCGTGGACGGCGGCAGTCATTGCTCTGCCGAACGGATTTATAAGACTCTTCATGACGCCGACCGAAGCAGTCCTCGCCATCGCCCCGATAATCATGCGCATATATGCGGTCTCTTTCCTACTGCTGCCGTATAATGTGTTTTCTACGTATTATTTCCAGGCGATGCTGAGACCCGGCACGTCGGTAATTATCTCCGTCTCGCGCGGCATAGTCATCAGCGGCGCGCTGATAATGCTGCTGCCGCTTCTCATCGGCAGCAGCTCCGTGTGGTTTGCGATGCCGATAGCCGAAGCGGCCACGGCAGTCTATGTCACAATATCGATAGCACGGGTGCAGAAAGCTTTCGCAAAAGGTTAAACATTAGCACGGTCTAAATTGACTTTTCCATTATGAAGTGTTAGAATGTTCACAAGCGAGTACATCCTATTAAGAATGAGGAAGTGGTATTTTGAAGCTTACACCTGAACAGCAGGCCATGCTCAACGGCGAAAAGGGCGAAACCATGGCCAAGGTCGTCAAGACCCTTGTCATGTACGGCGACGCTTTCGGCGCGGAGCGCATGGTTCCCGTCACCAGCAAGTATGGCCACACGGTCATATCCTTCGGTCTCAAGGCAATCAAACCCGTCTATGAGCTGTACGATCAGCTTATTGATGCCGGCCTTACCAGCGCGCAGAAGTTCACTGCGGACCCAAGACCCATTGACGACAATATCCCCACCTCCCTGCTTGAGGACATCGTCTTTAAGAAGATCATGTACACCCATCAGGCAAGCTATGAGGAGCAGCTCAAGAAGCTCGGCATCAAGGGCGAGGATGATTACACCTGCACCTGCTATATGGACGAGGTCGGTAACAAGCCCGCAAAGGGCGAGGTGCTCTCCTGGGCGGAATCCTCCGCAGTCGTGTACGCAAACTCCGTCCTCGGCGCGCGCTGCAACCGCAACTCCGGCATCATAGAGCTCATGGGCTCCGTCGCGGGCTTCGTTCCCGAGTTCGGCCTGCTGACTGACGAAGGACGCAAGGCGACATGGATCGTCGAGGTGAAGTGCGAGAAGAAGCCCGAAGCGCAACTTCTCGGCTCCGCCATCGGCATGAAGGTCATGGAAGAAGTGCCATACATAAAGGGGCTTGACCAGTGGCTCGGCACCGAGCTTACCGACGGCGTGTGCGCCTACCTTAAGGACTTCGGCGCGGCGACCGCGTCGAACGGTTCCGTCGGCCTGTACCATATCGAGAACCTCACTCCCGAAGCCAAGGAGCAGGGCGAAGCGCTCATCAAGGAGGGCGCGCAGGTATACGTCATTGACGATGCGGAGCTTGAGCGCGTCAAGGCAAGCTATCCCATTATCTGGAAAAACAAGGACGCAAAGCCCGAGCTGTGCTTCATCGGCTGCCCGCATATGAGCGTGCAGCAGCTCAAGGACTGGACGGACGCGATAGAAGAAAAGCTGCGCGCAAACGGCTTGAGCAAGGTCACGGTCCCCACTGTGTTCACCGCGGCTCCCGCTGTCATCAAGGCTCTCGAAGGCACGGTGTATCTCGATAAGCTCGCTACCTACGGCGTTGTCGTCAGCTATATCTGCCCGCTGATGTACATGAACAACCCGCTCTGCAAGAAGAAGGCCGTCATCACCTGCTCCAACAAGCTGCGCACCTACACCAGCGCAAGGTATTATACCGAGGCCGAAATTCTTGACATCATCACCGGCAAGGAGGGCAAATAATGAAGCAGTTCAAAGGACGTGTTATAGTCCCCGGCACCTGCACCGCGGAAGCGCTTGTCAGCCACGGCGGCTTCAATACTCTTGCAAGCTACCAGATGGCGCTGATGTTCGGCGATAAGAAGGTCAAGTGCGGCGACCAGAATAACCCCGATATCTATAAGCAGCCCATGATCGGCAAGGCGCTGTGCCTGCCGCAGACCATCGGCTCTACCACCGGCGGCATGGTTCTCTACACCGCCTGCTCTGTCGGCAAGCAGCCGGCCTGCATGCTTTTCAGCATGCCGATCGATTCTCTCGCCGCCTCCGGCGCTATTCTCGGCGATGTCTGGACAGACGCCAAGATGCCCGTTGTCGATATGCTTGGCGAGGAGTTTCTTGACTATGTCAAGACCGGCATGACCGTTACCGTCGGCGACGACGGAGTTGTCACTGTCGAATAAGCTTTGATCTCATACCACAACCGGCGCTCCGTGTTCTGCGGATCGCCGGTTTTGGTATTTAAGGTAATTCAATTTACTTCTTGGGTATGAGCACTTCCGTCCCGCCCATGTAGGGACGCAGGACTTCGGGGATGGTCACGCTGCCGTCGGCCTGAAGGTGATTTTCAAGGAAAGCGATGAGCATACGCGGCGGCGCGACCACGGTGTTGTTGAGCGTGTGCGGCAGGTACATCTTGCCGTCCTCGCCCTTGACGCGCATCTTGAGGCGGCGCGCCTGTGCATCACCGAGGTTAGAGCAGGAGCAGACCTCAAAATACTTCTTCTGTCTGGGGGACCAGGCTTCAATATCGCAGGACTTGACCTTGAGGTCGGCCAGATCACCGGAGCAGCACTCGAGCTGACGCACGGGGATCTCCATGCTGCGGAACAGCTCCACAGAGAAGCGCCACATCTTTTCATACCAAGCCATAGAATCCTCAGGCTTGCAGACGACGACCATTTCCTGCTTTTCAAACTGGTGGATACGGTAAACGCCGCGCTCCTCAATGCCGTGCGCGCCCTTTTCCTTTCTGAAGCAAGGGCTGTAGCTGGTGAGAGTCTGGGGCAGCTTGTCCTCGGGGATGATCTGGTCGATGAACTTGCCTATCATGGAGTGCTCGCTGGTGCCGATGAGGTAGAGATCCTCGCCCTCAATTTTATACATCATCGCGTCCATTTCAGTCTGGCTCATGACGCCTTCAACGACGTTGCCGTGGATCATGAACGGCGGGATGCAGTAGGTAAAGCCCTTGTTTATCATGAAGTCGCGCGCATAGGCAAGGACTGCGGAGTGCAGGCGGGCAATGTCGCCCATGAGGTAATAGAAGCCGTTGCCGGAGACGCGGCCTGCGGCGTCCATATCGATGCCGTTGAAGCTCTCCATTATCTCGGTGTGATAAGGAATCTCAAAATCGGGGACCACTGGCTCGCCGAAGCGCTGGACTTCAACGTTTGCGCTGTCATCTGGGCCGATGGGGACGGAGGGATCGATGATGTTCGGGATGGTCAGCATGATCTCATGGATGCGCTTTGCATAGTCCTCTTCGAGACCCTCAAGCTCGGTGAGCCGGTCGGCCTGCGCCTTGACCTGCGCCTTGACCTTTTCAGCCTCCTCAAGCTTTGAGGGGTCCTTCTTCGCCTGACCCATGAGCATGCCGATCTGCTTGGAGAGAGAGTTGCGGCTTGCGCGCAGATCGCTTGCCTCGGTTATGGCCGCGCGATTCTTCGCGTCGAGGTCGAGAAGCTCATCCACGAGGGGGAGCTTTGCGTCCTGAAACTTCTTTTTGATGTTCTCTTTTACTGCATCGGGGTTTTCTCTTATGAACTTAATGTCGAGCATTTTTGCTATCTCCCAATAATTTATTTCAGATTTTTCAGCTTTTCAATGAGCGCTTCCCTGTCGTCCGCGCCGTAAAACTCAAGCTCTATCCTGCCTGTTTTCTTGCCGTCTATGAGCTTGACCTTTCTGCCGAGACAGCGGCTGAGCTGTTCGGCGACCTCCGCGCTGTAGTCCACGGTGATCTCCTTGCTCTCCGGCTCTTCTTCAATCTCCGGCTCCTTCATGAGCTTTGCGGCAAGCTGCTCTGCCTTGCGCACGGAGAGGTTCTTCTTGATTATCTCCTCTGCCGCTGCGAGCTGCTTTGCATCGCTGCTTATCGGGATCAGAGCCCTTGCATGTCCAGCGGAAAGGCTGCCGTTTTCAACGAGTTCCAGCACCGCCGGGGAAAGACTCAGCAGACGCATTGAGTTTGCGATAGCGGGACGCGACCTGCCGACGCTTTTTGCCGCTTCCTCCTGAGTGAGGCCGTAATCCTCGATAAGGGACTTGTAGCCCTTGGCCTCCTCAATGGGGTTCAGGTCCTCGCGCTGGAGGTTTTCGACCAGCGCAAGCTCCGCCGTTCTGCGGTCGTCCGCTTCGATAACGCGAACCGGAACTTCGGTAAGCCCCGCGAGCCGGGACGCCCGCCAGCGGCGTTCGCCGGCAATTATCTGATAGTAGCCGCTTGGCTGCTTTCTGACCGTTATTGGCTGAATCAGACCATATTGGGCTATTGAATCGGCCAGCTCCTGAAGTGCGTCCTCATCAAAATATTTTCTCGGCTGTTCTGATCGCGGTTCGACCTTGGATATCGGAAGAGTGAGAAGCTCCGCTTCCTCATCGTCAAAGGACGCGCTGCCGAAAAGAGCGTCAAGACCTGTTCCGAGACCTTTCTTTTCCTTTGCTGCCATCACTGCCCTCACTTACCGCTTCTGGCAAGAAACTCAACTGCCAGTGCCATGTATGCCTTGCTGCCGCGATTGACGCGGTCGTATATCACGCCGGGCTGGCCGTGGCTCGGTGCCTCGGAAAGACGGACGCTTCTCGGAATGACGGTGTCATAGACCTTAGTGCCGAGGTATTTGCGCAGCTCGTTCTCGACCTGCACGGTGAGATTCGCGCGGGAATCATACATCGTGAGGACAATGCCCTCGACGTCGAGACGGCGATTGAGGTGCTTTGAGCACATCTTGATGCTCGTCATGAGGTCTGCTATACCCTCAAGCGCGTAGTATTCGCACTGCATGGGAATGAGCACACTGTCCGCCACGACGAGTGCATTGACCGTAAGCAGCTCAAGCGAAGGAGGACAGTCAAGGAAAATATAGTCATATTCGCTGTAAAGGGAGGCTATTGCTTCCTTGAGGACATATTCTCTGCGATCCTTATTTATAAGCTCTACCGATGAGGCGGCCAGTTCCTTTGACGCGGGGATCACATCGCCGTATTCAGTGTGGACGACGCAGTCCGCTGCGGACGCTCCGTTTATGACCATGTCATAAGTGTTCGGCCGCTGCGATTTGGACACACCCATACCCGAGCTTGCATTGCCCTGAGGGTCGCAGTCCACGAGAAGAATGCGCTTATCCATGAGCGACAGTGCCGCGCACATATTTACGCAGGTGGTAGTCTTTCCTACCCCGCCCTTTGACTGGCCACCGCTATTATTTTAGCCATACCCAACCTCCTTTATATCTGAATGCTCTTATTGACCAACGGCATTATAAC
>CAKTIH010000008.1 GCA_934565615.1 uncultured Oscillospiraceae bacterium
TGCCGTTGATGACGGCGATAGTGCCTTCGTCGCTGTTCTTGAGCTGTGCGGGAACGGTGTCAGCCTGGACAGCCTGGACATTGTAGCCGTGGTCGTCAACGATGTCGAGAACGGTGACGCCCTTTTCAAGGGAAGCGTCCTCAGGCAGCTCGATCAGGCCTTCCTGCTGGAGGAGGAGAAGAGCGCGGGTGCCGTTGCTGTCGTCAGCGGGGATGATGATGGTTGCGCCTTCGGGAACCTCGGAGATGCTTGCAACGCCGTTGCCGTAGATGCCAAACGGCTCATAGTGGATGACTGCTGCGGAGACGAGATCGGTGCCGTTGGACTCATTGTAGCTGTTGAGGTAGGGGCGGTGCTGGAAGTAGTTTGCATCGAGAGTGCCCTCGGCAAGAGCTTGGTTGGGCAGGACGTAATCGTCATAGATAACGATGTTCAGGGTGTAGCCCTCTTCTGCGAGAGCGTCCTTGACCTGCTCGAGGATCTCGGCATGGGGAACTGCGGTCGCGCCTACGGTGATCTCAACGGGCTCTGCTGCGGCAGGAGCTTCGGTAACGTCGGCTGCGGGAGCTTCGGTGGCTGCGGGGGCTGCGGAGGAGCCGCATGCGGCAAGGCTGAATACTGCTGCGAGGGTCAGGATGAGAGCAATGATCTTTTTCATTTTTAATTTCTCCTTTAATCAGATAATTGATGGTTTGTTGGTTTTTTGTGATGTGTTTTTCCTTTTCTGCGATTCAACAAGCGGCGAAGGGCCGCATTCGCAGGACATACAACTCAGGAAAGTTCATACTTTTTACCTCCGTACCGGGGCGCATCACTTGATGCGCTTATCTGTTTTACGGGCTATATATGTTCCCACTATCTGGATTATCTGAACTATCACGACCGTCAGCAGAACGCATATCCAAGTGATATCGTCGTTGCTTCTCTGGTGGCCGTAGATGATGGCGATCTGGCCGAGGCCGGTGCCGCCTATCGTGGCAGCCATGGCCGAGTAGCCGAGGATCGTGACCATCGAAATGACCGCGCCCTGGATGAGAGCGGGCTTTGCTTCGGGCAGCAGCACATGGGTGACGATCTGCATATTCGTGCAGCCCATCGACTGCGCCGCTTCAATGACACCGAAGCCGACTTCCTTGACGGAGCTTTCGACCATGCGCGCCACATAAGGGGCAGCGGCGATGACGAGCATCACGATGACAGCGCCGTTTCCAAGGCTGGTGCCGATGATGAACTTTGCGACCGGCAGCATTGCGACCATGAGGATGATGAACGGAATGCTGCGGAAGAAGTTCACGATGAAGCCGAGGATTCGGTTGACCCAGGGGGTCGGGCGGATGCCATTGGCGTCCGTGACGGAGAGGATCACGCCGAGGGGAAGACCGATCACATAAGCGATCGCGGAGGAGATAAGAGTCATGTATATGGTTTCCCATACGCCGAGCTGGATAAGGCCGTTGTTCCAGAGCTTATAAAACATTTCGGAAAGCATTACTCTTCCTCCTTCCATGTGACGGGGCTGTTCTTGAGCCAGACGAGGATCTTGTCTGCCTGACGCTCATCGCTCGGCAGCTCAATTATCATGTGGCCGTATATTGCGCCGTCAAATTCGCGGGTATCGGCAAAGATTATATTCACCGGAGCCTGACACTCAAGCACGAGCTTGGAGATAAGCGGCTCCTGGGAGTACTGGCCGTTGAAGATAAGGCGGAGCTTCTTGCCGCCGGTGGTGTCGAGCGCCGCGCGGTCCTGCGGGATGATGAGCTCACGCGCGATCTCGGACTGGGGATTGGTGAACACGTCGCTGACCTTGCCCTCTTCAGCGATGCGGCTCTGGTCGATGACGGCGACGCGGTCGCATATCTGGTCGATGACCTTCATCTCATGCGTGATAACGATTATCGTGACGCCGAGGGACTGGTTTATCTCGCGCAGCAGCTCGAGTATCGAGCGAGTGGTGTTCGGGTCGAGCGCGCTTGTTGCCTCGTCGCAGAGGAGATAGCGCGGATTTGTCGCGAGTGCTCTCGCGATGGCGACGCGCTGCTTCTGGCCGCCGGAGAGCTGCGCGGGATAGGCGTTTGCCTTGCTCTCGAGACCGACGAGCTTCAGCAGCTCGAGTGCGCGTTTCTTTGCCTCGCCGCTCTTCGTGCCTGACATCTCAAGTGGGAAGCAGACGTTTCTCAGAACGCTGCGCTGCTCGAGGAGGTTGAAGCCCTGGAAGATCATCGAAATGCTGCGGCGCATTTCCAGCAGCTCCTTGCGGGGAAGGACGGTCATGTCCTTGCCGTCGATAATAACGTGACCGGAGGTGGGGCGCTCAAGGAGGTTTATGCAGCGCACCAGAGTGCTCTTGCCTGCGCCGGACAGACCGATGATGCCGAATATCTCGCCGTCGTTAATGGTAAGGTTAATGTCGCACAGAGCCTCGACCGTGCCGGAGGCTGAGGAAAATGTTTTGCTCAGGTCCTTGATCTCTATCATTGAGCCGCTTCCTTTCAACAAAAAACCGGACTTGGAAAACTCACTTTGTTTTCCAAGCCCGGTGTTAATCACGTTCTTATCAGGCGGGTATGAAACAAGGCGAGTCACATTTTTGCGCGCGCATCATCATGCACATGCTGAACATGCACATCATACCCATCATCATGCTGTTGGTGCTGAACTTACGCATATGACCCGTGTCTCCTTCTTTCTTTGATGGTGTGATTATATAACCGGTTTTTTCCGTTGTCAACAGGAAATTGCAAACTCTCCGAAAATAACAGAAAGCCTATCTGCTCACTCGGATTATATGTCACAATTCACAAAACCGACGCCGCGTATTTGGCGATTCTGCGAAGCTACCCATCGCTCACTCTTCTTTCTTATCGCAGCTGTGACGGCAGCGCGCGCAGTCTCCGCAGCAGCCGGAGCCGCTGCCGCAGGAGCAGCCGCCCTTTTTATGTGCGGTGCGCCATGCGAGCACCAGCAGCACAGTAACGACCAGCAGTATGATTATATCCAGCGGCTTCACACGATCACCCTTATCACATTATAGATCACAAACGCCGTCAGCCACGCGACCGAGCACTGCATTATTACCACGCCTATAGTTTTCACAGCCGAGCCGAGCTCGCGCCGAATGGTCGCTACAGCGGCAACGCATGGGGTGTACAGCAGCGTGAACACCAGAAAGCTCACCGCAGTTATGGGATTGAACACCGAGCCGAGGGCGGAGCTGAGGTTCGCGACGTTCGTCCCGAGGAGCACCGCAAGCGTGGAGACGACAGCCTCCTTCGCCGTGAAGCCGGAGATCAGCGCCGTGACCATGCGCCAGTCGGCGAAGCCGAGAGGACGGAACACCGGCGCGATAAGCTGCCCGATGAGGGCGAGCAGACTGTCGGCACTGTCGGCAACGACATTCAAGCGCGTGTCAAAGGTCTGGAGGAACCAGATGAGCACGGTCGCCATAAAGATGACGGTGAAGGCGCGCTCGAGAAAATCCTTCGCCTTTTCCCACAGCAGCAGGCCCACGCTCTTGAGCGACGGCATGCGGTAGTTCGGAAGCTCCATAACAAACGGCACGGGCTGGCCGCGGAAGGCCGTGCTCTTGAGGATAAGCGCGACGATGATGCCCATGACGATGCCGAGCGCGTACAGGCAGATCATCGCAAGGCCGCGGTTTTGCGGGAAGAATGCCGCGGCAAACACCGCGTATATCGGTATCTTCGCCGAGCAGCTCATATACGGCGTGAGGAGGATGGTCATCTTCCTGTCGCGGTCGGAGGAGACGGTGCGCGTCGCCATGATGGCGGGCACCGAGCAGCCGAAGCCGATGAGCATCGGCACGAAGCTGCGCCCCGAAAGGCCGAGCCTTCTCAAGGGTCTGTCCATAACGAAGGCCACGCGCGCCATATAGCCCGTGTCCTCAAGGATGGAGAGAAAGAAGAACAGCGTCACGATTATCGGCAGAAACGACAGCACGCTCCCGACACCGGCGAAGATGCCGTCGATCACCAGCGAGTGGACGACCGGGTTTATCCCATACGCCGTGAGGCCGCGGTCGACAAGGCCGGTCAGCGCGTCGATGCCGAGGCTCAGCCAGTCCGACAGCGCAGAGCCGATGACATTAAAGGTGAGATAAAAGATAAGGAACATTATCGCAAGGAAGGTCGGGATCGCCGTATATTTCCCGGTGAGCACCCTGTCCATGCGCACCGAGCGCGCGTGCTCCCGGCTCTCATGGCATTTCACGACGGTCTTTGAAACGACGCCCTCAATGAAGCTGTAGCGCATATCGGCAAGGGCGGCGTTGCGGTCGAGCCCGGACTCGCTCTCCATCTGCACGATGCAGTGCTCCAGCAGCTCCCGCTCGTTCTCGTCAAGCTCCAGCCGGTCGGCAAGCTCCGGGTCGCCCTCGATGAGCTTCGCCGTGCAGAAGCGGGAGGATACGCCGAGCCTGTCGGCGTGGTCCTGAATGAGATGGATAACCGCGTGGATGCAGCGGTGGACAGGCGAATCGTCCGCGCAGAAGTCCGTCACGCCCGGCAGCGCCTTTTTCCGCGCAGTATCGACCACGCGGTCGATAAGCTCGGACACGCCCTCGCCCTTCACAGCGCTGATGGGCACGACCGGTACGCCGATAAGGCGGCTGAGCTGCTGCACATCGACCGTCCCGCCGTTTGCGTAGACCTCGTCCATCATGTTGAGCGCGATGACCGTCGGCACGCGCAGTTCGAGCAGCTGGAGCGTGAGGTAGAGGTTGCGCTCGATATTCGTCGCGTCGATTATATTGATGATGCAGTCGGGCTTCTGGTTGATGATGAAGTCGCGCGAGACTATCTCCTCCTGCGTATAGGGGCGCAGGGAGTATATACCCGGCAGATCGACCACGGAGCAGTTCTTCACTCCCCTCACCTCGCCGGACTTCTGCTCGACGGTGACGCCGGGGAAATTGCCGACGTGCTGGTTCGAGCCAGTCAGGGCATTGAAGAGCGTGGTCTTGCCGCAGTTCTGATTTCCGACAAGCGCAAATATCATTTTGAACCGACCTCCCGCACCTCTATCTTTTTCGCGTCCTCGATGCGCAGCGTCAGCTCATAGCCGCGCACGCGGATCTGTATCGGGTCGCCCATCGGCGCGATCTTCTGAAGCGTGACCTCCGTGCGCGGGATCAGCCCCATGTCCAGCAGGCGGCAGCGCAGCGGCCCCTCGCCGCCGACGGCGGTGATAACGGCGGAAGCGCCGGTCTTAAGCTCATCCAAAGTCATATATGCAGCCCTCGTCTTTATGTATAATAAGTTAGCCTTAACTAACTTTGAATGTTATCATCCGCATATGCCTTTGTCAATACCGGAAGAAAATTTCTCTATAAAAGAAAACGCACTCCCCATAACGTACAGGGAGTGCGCAAAAATATCTGCTCAGCTCAGCGCCGAGAACACGCGGGCGATGGGAGAATCGGAGGAGACGACAAGCGTCTTTTCCCCGTCCTTGAGGGAGTTGCGCGCCATGTCGAGCGCACGCATGAACTCATAGAAGTCCGCTTCCTCCGGAGTGTCGTACACCTCGGAGAGGATGCGCATGTACTCCGCCTCGCCCTCGGCCTTGAGCTTCTCGGCCATTGCGTTTGCCTCGGAGAGCGTGATCTGCACGGTCTTATCCGCCTCGTTGCGGATCTGCTTTGCCTCGGCTTCGCCCTCGGCGGAGAAGGACGCGGCGATGTTCCCGCGCTCGGAGATCATGCGCTCGTACACGGCGGCCTTGTTCTCGTCCGGCAGGTCGAGCCGCTTCGTCTCGATGGCGAGCACGGTTATGCCGTAGGCGTCGAAGGTGTTGCCGACGTTGTCCATTATCTTCTGGGCAAGCAGCCCATCGCGCCCGGAGATGACGTTCTCCTGCTTCATGGAGCTGATGACGGTCTTGAGGCTGTTATAGACAATGGTGTCGATACGGTACTCGGCGTTCGCGATGTTGCCGGAGAGAGTCTTGATAAACAGCAGAGGATCGTCAATGCGCCAGAGCACAAAGCTGTCGGCGACCATTGATTTCTTGTCGCTCGTGATAACGTCGCTCACGGCGAGGTCATAGAGCATCTCGGTCTTGGGCAGGGTGCTGACCGACTGGATAAACGGCAGCTTCATGCTAAGTCCCGGCTCGTCCACGACCTTGACCACCGCGCCGAACTGGCGCACGATGGTGTATTCATTCGGCTGGGTCGTATAGAAACAGCCGCCGAAGAGTATGACCGCCGCGATCACGGCGATTATCGGGAGTATTATTTTCTTTTTCATCAGCCTTCTCCTCCCATGTCGACGCTTGCAAACGGGCTCAGCGGGAGCGCAGTCTGTACGCCGGTGTTCTCATCGAGGATATAGAGCTTTATGCCGGGCAGTATCTCCTCCATCGCCTCATAATAGAGCCGCTGCTTTGTTATGAGCGGGTACTTTTCATACTCGTCAAACAGCGATTTGAAGCGCGCAGCCTGACCGTTGGCTTCGTTTATCTTGCTCTCCTTGTAGCCCTCGGCGCTCTTGATGATCTGGTCGGCGTCGGCATTCGCGGCGGGAATGACCTCGTTTGCGTACTTGCGGGCGTTGTTCACCGCGGTGTCAGCCGACTGCTTGGCCGTCTCGACCGCGGTAAAGGCCTGCTGCACATCGCTCGTTGGCGGCTCCGCGTCCTGAATGGTGATGTTCGTAAGCTGCAGGCCGATGTCCTCGCTCTCGAGCCGCGTCACGACCTTCTGCTTTATCGCGGCCTGTATCTCGCTCTTGCCGGTGGTGATGACGCTGTCGACGTCCTAGAGACCTATCGTGTCGCGGACATAGCTCTGGCAAAGCATGCGCAGGATATCGAGCGGGTCGCTGGAATTATAGAGGAACTTTATCGGGTCGGTCACCCTGTATTCCACATAAAAGTCCACATTCACGAAGTTATAATCGTAGGTGATCATGAGCGACTCATCCTCGACCTCCGAACCGTCCGTGCGGTAGCCGAGAGGGAAGCCCTGTATGGTCTTTGCGACCTTGATGACGCGCTGGATATACGGGATCTTCAGCTTGAGGCCGGAACTTGATACCATGCTGGGCTTGCCGAAGGTCGTAATAACGGCGTACTGATCCTCCTTGAGCGTGTAGAAGGAATCGAGCGCCGTTATCACCAGCAGCACGGCCAGCAGGATAACGAGCAGGCGCTTCGTTGGCAGCTGTATGCGCTTTTTCGGCTTTGGTGCCGGGCCGCTGCTGTAGCTGCCGTCATCGGTAAAATTCATATCTGTCCCCTTTCATGTCTTTGCGACTGTTTATATTTTGATTATACAGTATCATTGCTGGTGCGGTAAAGCTGATTTTAACGCATCCAGGCAATGTTAACAGAATGTTCCATTTTATTTTAGGTTCGCTTAAGATTTCGGGCCTACAATTTCCCCTTGTCGGAAACCATGCAAAGGAGCTGATTCTTTTTGATAGAAGTAAAGCATCTGACAAAGCTCTACGGCGAACACGCGGCTGTGTCGGATCTGTCCTTCACGATAGAGGACGGGCGCATATACGGCTTTCTCGGTCCGAACGGCGCTGGCAAGTCCACGACCATGAACATCATGACCGGCTGCCTTGCCGCCACCTCCGGTGACGTGAGCATCGACGGGCACGATATCTTCGAGGACGCAAGCGAGGCAAAAAAGCTCATCGGCTACCTCCCGGAGCAGCCGCCGCTGTACATCGACAGCACGCCGAGGGAGTACCTGCAATTCGTCGCTGAAGCAAAGCGCGTGGCCAAGAGCGATATCAAGCGGCAGATCGCGCAGGTGATGGAGGTCACGCAGATCACCGACGTGGCGGACAGGCTCATCCGCAATCTCTCAAAAGGTTACCGTCAGCGCGTCGGCATAGCGCAGGCGCTGCTCGGAAACCCGAAGGTCATCATCCTTGATGAGCCGACCGTCGGCCTTGACCCGAAGCAGATAGTCGAGATACGCGAGCTGATAAAGAGTCTTGGGCGTGAGCACACCGTCGTCCTCTCAAGCCACATCCTCTCCGAGGTGCAGGCCGTGTGCGACACGGTGCTGATAATCTCCAAAGGCCGCCTCGTCGCATGTGATACACCTGAGAATCTTGAAAAGCTCTTCGCCGGCAAAGCGCGCATCGAGCTTGACACGGATGCTGATAAGGCCAAGGCGCTGGAGCTTGCCGGCACTCTCCCCGGCGTCACGAAGATAGATGCGCAGCCGCACGACAAGGGCTGCCGCTTGACGATAGAACTCTCCGGGGACGATACCGGCAGCGTCTGCCGCGAGCTTTCGCTCCACTTCGCGGGCGCGGGGCACGCGATACTCCAGATGACAACCGCCAAGGCAAGCCTTGAGGATATCTTCATCGAGCTTACCGGCGGAGAAAAGGAGGCTGACAAAGCATGAAAGCCGTATTCCGGCATGAGCTGTCCTCATATTTCACGGGGCTTTCGGGCTATGTGTTCGGTGCGTTCCTGCTGCTGTTCGCGGGGATATACACTATGGCCTACAACATCAGGGCCGCCGTCAGCAACTTTGAATATGTGCTGAGCAGCATGTCGTTTATCTTCCTCGTCATCGTCCCGATACTCACTATGCGCGTGTTCGCCGAGGAGAAGCGGCAAAAGACCGATCAGCTTCTCTATTCCCTGCCGCTTACGATGACCGAGGTCGTGATGGGCAAATACCTTGCGATGCTCGTCATGTTCCTGATCCCGCTGTGCATCACCGGCATATACCCGGCGGTGCTCTCCCATTTCGGCAAGGTGAACCTCGCCGCGGCCTACAGCGCGCTCGTCGGCTTCTTCTTCCTCGGTGCAGCGCTGCTCGCTGTCGGGGCGTTCATCTCCTCGGTCACGGACAGTCAAGGCGTCGCGGCGGGGCTGTGCTTCGCGGCGCTGCTTGTGAACTACTTCCTCGCTAGCCTGTCCAGCTTTTTCTCGTCCACGGCCTTCGCGTCCTTCGCAGCGCTGACCTTTGCCGTCGCGGCGCTGGCGTTGATATTCTTTCTGATGACCAAGAGCGGCTTTGCCTCCGCGGTCATCTTCATCGCGTCTGAGGTGCTCGTCTTTGTGTTCTACACATTTAAGAAAGAGAGCTTCGAGGGGTTGTTCCCGAATATACTGTCAAGCCTGTCGCTCTTTGCGCGCTTTGAGCAGTTTGTGAGCGGCATCTTCGATGTGACCGCGATAGTGTTCTATATCACCGTGGCCGCCGTGTTCCTGTTTCTCAGCGTACAGGCTATGGAAAAGAGGAGGTGGAGCTGATGAAAAAGAAAGATACCGCAAAGCGCCCGTTCTCTTCACTCAGCACCCGCAGCTTCCACGCGGGCGGCTACAGTGTCGCGGCAGCGGTGATAGTGCTGGCGATAGCCGTCGCGGTGAACGCCCTCGCCGGCAACCTCCCCTCGACCTATACGAAGCTCGACACTACCTCAAACGGACTCTACACGGTCTCCGAGCAGACGGAAAAGGTCTTATCCGGACTGGATGGGGGCATCGACATTTACTGGATCGTCCAGAGCGGGTATGAGGACACGAACATCGCAACGCTCCTTGACCGCTACAGCAGCCTGAGTGATAAGATAAGCGTGACGAAAAAGGACCCGGATGTCTACCCGACTTTCGCCAAGCAGTATTACGACGGGCAGCTCTACAACAACTCCCTTGTCGTCTGCCGCGGCGACCGTTACCGCTACATCGACTACAACAGTATCTACGAATACGACTACTCCGATTACTATTCCGGCGGCTCCGTCAGCCAGAACTTTGCCGGTGAGGGCGAGCTCACAAGCGCCATCAGCTACGTCGTGAACGACGCCATGCCGACGCTCTATATCCTCAGCGGGCACGGTGAAGCGGAGCTGAGCTCCACGTTCAAAACCGCGGTCGAGAAGCAGAATATACAGACCGAGAGCCTGTCCCTTCTGACGGTCGAAGCCGTACCGGAGGATGCTGGTGCGCTGCTTATAAACACCCCGCAGAGCGATATCTCTGAGGACGAGGCGCAGAAAATTGCGGATTATCTCGCTTCCGGCGGCAGGCTGATGCTCGTCACCGACCCGCCGAAGGACGGAAAGCTCACAAACCTTGAAGCGCTCGTGGCGGGCTACGGCGTTGAAGCCGTCGACGGCATCGTCGTCGAGGCGAACCAGAATAACTACGCATGGGGTACGCCCTATTACCTGCTGCCCGACCTCAAGAGCCACAGCATCACCGAACCGCTCATTGACGGCGGCTATTATGTGCTGCTGTCCATCGCGCACGGGCTGCGCGTGAGCGATAACCTGCCCGACAGTGTAACGGTCGATACCTTGCTCAGTACTTCTTCCTCCGCGTACTCCAAAGCCGCGGGCTATGACAGCGCGACCTACGAAAAAGAGGACGGCGACATTGACGGCGCTTTCGCGCTTGGCGTTACCGTCACCGCCGAAAATGACGACGGCAGCACGGCGCAGATAGTCTGGGTCTCTTCGGGCGCACTGCTGGATGAGCAGAGCAGCTCGATGGTCTCGGGCGGAAACCTCGACCTGTTTCTCAATGCGCTCAGCTGGATGTGCGGTCACGAGGACGGCATATCCATCCATTCAAAGAGCATGAACTATGAATACCTCACGATAAATAGCTCCAGCGCATCGGTGATGACCGCGGTCATCATCTGGCTGATCCCGGCGCTGTTCCTCGGCACGGGCGTCTGTGTGTGGCTCAGAAGGAGGCGCAAATGAAAAGAGCGAAGAAACTGCTTATACTCCTCGGTGTGCTCATCGTGGTTTGCGCCGCGGCCTTTGCCGCGTCAAAGCTGAACCCGGAGCTGAACACCGGCAGCGACGATACCGAAAGCTCCGCCGTGTTCACGCTCGATGCCGATTCCGTGACCGCCTTGAGCTTCAAGTACACCGGAAGTCTGAGCTTTGAGCGCGACGGCGGCACATGGTACTCCAATGATGATCCGGACTTTCCGCTTGACGGGACGCGCATTGACCGCATGGTGAGCGCCATCAGCAGCATAAGCGCAGAGCGCACGATAGACGAACCATCCGCGCTCTCAGAGTACGGGCTGAGTGACCCGATATGTCAGGTCACGGTCTCCACCGGCAGCGAGCAGTCGGTACTCTCCTTCGGCAGCGAAGCGGAGCTTGGCGGCAGCCGCTACATGTCCACCGGCGACGGCAAGGTTTACCTCGTCGATAAGAACATTATCGACAGCTTTGACTGCGGACTTTACGACCTCGTCACTAAGGAACAGCTGCCAAACATGAGCAATATCGTGAGCTTCACGGTCGAGTCCGGCGACAGCCACTATGAGCTTGACCATATCGAAAGCAGCGGCCTTGCATACAGTGACGGCTACGTCTGGTTCTATAAGGACGGGGACGATTATCTGACGCTCGACACCGCCCTGACGAATGCTTTCACCGGCAAGATAACCGGGCTTACCTGGGGCGAGTGCGTAAACTACAAGGCGAACGACAATGACCTCAAAGCCTACAGTCTGGCAAAACCCACAGCCGTCGTCAAGGTGGACTACATCGAAAGCTCCGATGTCGCCACCAGCATGACCGACAGCGACGGCAACACCATATACGACACGCAGGAGACCGAGCACACCTTCAAGCTTGAGATAGGCGGCTATCTTGACGATAAGTGCTATGCCCGTATCGCGGGCTCACAGATGGTGTACCTCATCGACGGGACGATCTGCGACAATCTCCTCCATGCAACGTATGAATCTCTGCAACCGGATGAAGTCCTCGACATGGACTGGGACACCGTGGACTCCGTAGACGTCGACCTGCCCAATTCTTCCGCCGCTTTCACGAAGAGCGAAAACGCGGACGGCGAGACATCGTGGCTGCTTGACGGTGAGGAGAAGGAGCTTCAGCCGATCCTTGACCGGCTCAATGAAATGCGCCCGAGCGACAGCGGCAGCGAGAAGGAGCCGGGCGCAAACGCGCTCCTGCGCTTCACCTTCCACCGCAATACGGATAAATTCAAGACCGTCGTGCTGGAGTTTTACGATTACGACAGCAGCAACTGCCTTGTCTCCCTCGACGGCACGGCGCGGCTGCTCGTGGCACGCTCGGACTTCAGCGCAGTGCTGGAAAGCATAAGCGCACTGATGTAACGCAAGACAGCAAAAGACCTTCGGAGTGATCCGAAGGTCTTTTTTGTTGGTTAAGTTTTCTAAGCTCAGATTCCGCCTTCGGCGCCGTAGATCAGATCGGGGACGATATTGATCAGAGTCGGGCAGAAGGTAAGGAGTATCAGGACGACAAGCAAGCATAGGATGAACGGCCAGACTTCCTTTAGGAATTCGCTTATCGGGCACTTGGTGATGCCGCAGGTGGTGAACATCATGGAGCCGAACGGAGGAGTGATACCGCCGATCATGATGTTGACGATCGCGACAAGGCCGAAGTGGTAGACACCGATGCCGAGGCTTCTTGCCACAGGCAGCAGCAGCGGGGTGATGATCATCAGAGCCGCGCCGCCCTCAAGGAACATACCCATGATGAGCAGGATGACGTTCGTGAGCATCAGGAACGCATACTTGTTGGAGGTGAGGTTCAGAACGGCGGTGGTGACGATCTTGGGGAGGTTGATCCAGGTCATGTACTGTCCGAAAACGGAAGCGGAGACCATGATCAGAACGACGCTCGAAGTACCGGCAATGGTATCGAGGACGATGGGGACAAAGTGCTTGCGGAAGGACAGGCGCTTATAGACGAGCTTGCCTATAACGAAGCAGTACAGAACTGCGACAGCGCCGCCCTCAGACGGGGTGAACATGCCGAAACGCATACCCAGGATGATGCCGAAGGGGAAGAACAGACCCCAGAAGGAGTCGAGCGCCTGCTTGGCAACGACCTTTGCAGGGGGGAACTTCTCTCTCGTGGTGGGGTAATTGCGCTTCTTTGCAATGATCGCAACAGTGATCATCATCGACAGAGACATCAGGATGCCGGGGACATAACCGGCTGCGAAGGTGCGGCCGAGGGATGCCTGCGCGATGAGGCAGTAGACGATGAGGTTAACTCCGGGAGGAATAACGGGCGTGGCAGCTGATGAGGCCGCGGTGATAGCAGCGGAGAAGGCCTTGGAGTAGCCGCGCTTTTCCATCTCGGGAACCAGCATCTTGGACTGCATGGCGCAGTCAGCGTTTGCGGAGCCGGAGCAGCCGCCCATCAGCATGGACAGCAGGACGTTGACCTGTGCAAGGCCGCCGCGCATATGACCGGTGACGCATTCACAGAAGTCCATCATCTTGTCGCTTATGCCGCCGAAGTTCATAACGGAGCCGGACATGATGAAGAACGGGATAGCAAGCATGGAGAAAGACTGTGTGGAGTTCATGACCTTCTGCAGCAGTAGCCAGCACTGGGTGCTGGGGTCAAGAACGAGGAAGTAGAAGAAGGTGGAGCCGAACAGTGCGTACACTATGGGCAGACCCGCGAAGTAGAGTATAAATACCAGAAATACAGGGATCAACTGTGTAAATGTCAATGTCATCAGAAGTTCCCTCCTTCAACCTGATATTCGTCGGGGTCGTCGTTTTCTTTCTTCTTGATGATGTGCAGTCTCTCGGTCAGGAAGAAGTAGATCGAGTAGATCGTGGACAGACCGAAGCCGAGGGGAACTGCAATGCCGGTGAATATCTTGGGCACACGCAGAATATCGGTAACTGCAGGCTTGAAAACACCTCTGACATAGAGGAGGTTATAGGCATACTGAGAGCAGATAACGGTAAGCATGATGAGGATGGCAAGCTCAATGATGCTGACGATGAACATGAGCGTTTTCTTTGTCTTGCCATGCAGCAGGTTGACGACGATGTCAACGCCGAGGTGGGCATGCTTGCGGTAAGCGTAGGCGCTGCCGATGAAAACCGTCCAGACAAACAGGCTCGTGACTATCTCCTCGCTCCACTGGAGCGGAGAGTTGAGCATGTAGCGCATGATGACGTTCAGGTTAACAATGATGACACAGGCTACGAGGGTAGTGCCGGTGATGACAGCGTCGAGGTTTTTCAGTATGTACTTAAAGGTTATTTTTTTCTTCATTAACAGGATCCTTTAGTAGCAGATTTTGAATAACTTCAACTTATTTGGGCATTTCTCGCGTTTTGCATAAGCATCTTGTTAAAAACTTTCGCACGCGCGTAAAGATTTTTAACAAAGCTCTAAACATCCGACACGGACTGCCTGAAAGCTTTCAGGCAGTCCTGTCGTAAACAGTTATTGTGCTGATGCTAAAGTGACAGCTTAAGCGTTGTTTGCACGGTACTCGGCGACGAGACCCTTCAGCTCGTTGTATGCCTCGTAGGTGGAGCCGTACTCTTCAACGATCCAGTCGATGACCGGCTCGCAGGCCTTGGAGAAAGCGTCGAGGTCGACTTCGTTCCAGGTAACGCCCTGGCTCTTCAGGAACTCGATCTGGGTAGCTTCATCATCCTCGCAGGAGGTCTGCTCCCACATGCCGCACTCGTAAGCGCAGTCGGAGATGATCTGCTGGTACTTCTCAGGGATGCTGTTCCAGCAATCCTCGGAGATGAACAGCCAACGGGTAGCGATCAGGTGGTTGGTCTCAGCAACCTTCTTGACCAGCTCGTAGGGGTTGCCTGCACCGGCGAGGGTGGAGACGGAGCCTTCGAAGCCTTCAACAACGCCGGAAGAAATGGCGGAGAGGCACTCGGTGAAGCTCATGGGGTTAGCAGTCGCGCCAAGGCACTCAAGGGTCTTGGTGAACAGAGCGGAGGAAGTGGCACGGAGAACGTGACCCTTCAGATCCTCAGGAGTCTTAACGTCGAGGTTGGTGACGACGGAGCGGAAGCCGAAGGAGTAGTGGGTGTCAAGGACATGGATGCCCTGAGCTGCCAGATCGTCCTTGAGCTTTGCAACGAAATCAGAGTCCATAACGTAGTTGTACTCTTCATTGCTGCTGTAGAGCATCGGAGCGAGGACCATAGCGGCATCGCCTGCGTAGTCAGCGAACAGAGAGGGCTCTTCAAGACCCATCCAGTTTTCGCCATTGACGGCACGGGTGACGGAGTCGCCGTAGCAGTCAAGCTCGTTCTGGCCGTAGTAGGTAACAGTGATGTGGCCGTCGGTCTGCTCGGTGATCATCTCAGCGAGCTTTTCGGAAGCCTTGTAGTTCCACTCGGTGGGCTGGAAGACGTTGGAGAACTTGATGTCCAGATGGAAATCATCTGCGGGATCAGCCGCGGCGGCATCACCTGCAGGAGCCGTGTCGGCTGCGGGAGCGGATGCGTTGTTGCTGCCGCATGCGCACAGTGCAAAGACCATGACTACTGCCAGAAGCATTGCAATAATTTTTTTCATTTGTCTCTCCTTAGTTCAAAAATTTTTCGTGTTTCAACTCTCTGTCTCGAGCTTCCATATCCCCGAACTTGTCCGCGCTCCTCACCGCTCAAACATGCCCTGTTTTCGCGTTTTGGTTTGTACAGATATCGTCCGGTGCATAAGCAAGCTGTTAACAGATTGTTAACGCTCATGTAGCATACACCATGTTTTCGGTAAATGTCAATCTGATTTCTTGTGATTTTTGTCAAAAAACGCAAAGATTGGCGTTTTGCTACAAAATGCCTTTGTACTTTTGTCATAAATAATATTTTGACAATTGTTTCAATTTCTTTTCCGATGTTGTAAACTTGTTCCGGCAGGTTCTGCCTATATCACTATTTCACAGGAGCTGCAATGGTATTATACGAAGCACATATCAAGCACACTGAGGAGAGCCTTACCGCCCTCGCGCACATGCAGTATGACCTTTTCTGCACCGGCAACCGCATCGGCAGGACGGCTATAGCCGCGGGTCTGTTTGTCTTTGGCGCGCTGAACTACACGCAGTGGTGGGGTCTGCTGCTGATCGCCTACGGCAGCTATCTCATTTCCAGCAAGTATGCCGCCGCGAACCGCACCGCGAAGAAGCTCGCCCAGCAGATAAGGGAGTCCGGCGGGGAGTACCCCTCCTCTAAGTATGTTTTTGAAGAAAACCGCATGCGCATCATTACTCTTCCTAATAATTCAGAGCTCGATCCGCTCCCCTATTCCGAGGTCGTAGGGCTCGGAGCGGATCTGTATAACTACTATATCTTCCGCACAGAGTTCGGTGGGTACATGATCCCGAAGTCCGAGCTCGGCGATAAGAGCGAGGAGTTCCGCCGCTTTATTGAGAAAAAGTCCGGCAAGCTTTTTGTGAGCAAACGCAGCCGTTTTGTGCGTCTGCGCGAATGGATGCACCGCCGTGATAACGAGCCGTATCATCTCTGAGGCAGTGCACAGTTTTCTACTATTATAAATAATGCTTCAAAACATGGAAGTATGAGCAAACCGGGCAGCGGTATTCCCTGCCCGGTTTGCTCATGCCAAAGTTCGGGAACATCCATAATTTTTTTTCATGGTTTATCTGCTTGATTTAAAAAACTTTTTACATCCGCTTCAGGATTTGTTAAGCAATATGTGGTAGTCTATGAGCGTTGACAAGTCGTTAGCCAAGCGACCCGTCCCGCCGGAGCTGTCCGGGCGCAGCGGTGATGTCCGGGTGCAACCCGGAATAAAGCCTACGCCGCCGCGCCATTGGCAAAGACAACGCCGGTGTATAAATAATTACTTGAGCGCAGTCCAAAACGGCGGACCGCGCTCAAGACAATTTTATGGGCTTTTTTCCCGCCGTGCCGTATATCGGCATCGGCAGCTTTTTATCCGTCAGCACCCTGCCGAGGCAGCGGCACTGCCCGCGCTCTTTTCGGTCGATGCGGATGTTCTCGCTCTCCCGCCGCGGATTTGCGCACAGCAGGTACAGTGCGCCGGTATAATCCTCGCACCACTGGCGGCAGTAGACCGCGCCGCGGTAGAGAAACAGCCCCGCTTCCCCCTCTGCCGGTGTCTGCTTGCGGCTCACGCACACGCGCTCTCCCCTTTTTATGTATGGCTCCATGCAGTCGCTCTCCGCCACGAAGCAAAAGTCAGTACCCTCCGGCAGACTCGTGGAGTCCTCAAGGCAGTAATCCTCTCGCACAGCGCTCACTCTCCTTTATATAAAGCATATATAAATTAAGCCATTTGCGCTATACAGTCAATGCTCAGTGCCCATAAAATGTAAAATTTTAATCAAGAAATTTGAAATACTCTTGGCAAAATCAAAAGCCGTGGTAGAATGAATCTTAATGAAATTTAAATATTTTAAATTTTAGTTTTCAAAAGGCGGTGCTTTAGCTTTGATACTTCTGTTTCTTCTGCTGTCACTTGCGGCGGCAATTATATATGTACACTTCGCGGGCTTTGTGATGTGGAAAACCCTGCTGCTGTTCGCGGGCTGCTTCATCGCGCTGAACATTCTGTTCCTGCTGTTCTGGGCAGTCGTCGCGATCTTTGTCTCGACCGCGAAGCCCATCACAAAGCAGAGCGGTATCTGCCGTCTCGGCTGCATTTCCGTCAGCTCTGTCATGTGCGGCTACGCTTGGGTGCGCACGCACATCCACGGCATGGATAAGCTGCCCATGGGCGAGCGCTTCCTGTTCGTGTGCAACCACCGCTCGATGTTCGACCCGCTCATCGTTATGAGCAAGCTCCGGGATTATAACATTTCCTTTATCTCCAAGCCCTCCAACATGCGCATACCCGTCGTCGGGCGCGTGTCCTACGGCGCGGGCTTCCTGCCCATCGACCGCGAGAATAACCGCAACGCCCTCAAGACCATCCTCACCGCCGCGGACTATCTGGAAAAGGACATCTGCTCCGTCGGCATCTACCCCGAGGGTACGCGCAGCAAGACCCCGTCGCTGCTGCCTTTCCACCCCGGCTCCTTCAAAATCGCGCAGAAGGCCGGCGTCCCGCTGGTCATCGCCTCTATAAGCGGCAGCGAGAAGATCAAGAAAAATCTCTTCCTCCGCCCCACTGATGTTGATCTTAACATTCTCGACGTCGTCCCCGCGGATAAGGTCAAGGAAATGAGCACAAACGAGCTTGCGGACTACAGCCGCGGCCTTATCGAGCGCAGCCTTCCGCAGGCTGCGAAGGAGGCGGTATGATGCGCGTCGCACTTGTTACGGGCTCCTCACGCGGCATCGGTGCGCAGTGCGCCCGAGCTCTCGCAAAAGAGGGCTATGCAGTGTGCATAAACTGCGTTGAGCGCACAGACAAGGCCGAGGCCCTTGCCGAGGAACTCAAGGCCAACGGAGCTAATGCCATCTGGCAGCAGGCTGACGTGGCCGACGCGCTGGCGGTTCGCGAAATGGTCGCGCGCACGGAGCGCGAGCTGGGGCATATCTCCCTGCTCGTCAACAATGCAGGTATCGCAAAGCAGCAGCAGTTTCAGGACATCGAGCCTGAGACGTGGAAGCGCATTTTTGACGTGAACCTTGGCGGCTGCTTCAATACCATTCAGGCCGTCCTGCCACACATGCTGCATGAGCACTCCGGATGCATCATCAACATGTCCTCCATCTGGGGCATGCACGGCGCGTCCTGCGAGGTCGCATATTCGTCCACCAAGCACGCTATCGTCGGGCTGACGCGCTCCCTCGCTGCGGAGCTTGCGCCCTCCGGGATCCGCGTCAACTGCATCGCCCCCGGCGTAATCAACACCGATATGGTCCAGGTGCTCGGCCGCGAGACGCTGGACATGCTCGCCGACGAAATACCGCTGCGCAAGCTCGGCCGCCCTGAGGACATCGCCGAGGCCATGCTGTTTCTCGCAAGGAGCGAGTACACCACCGGTCAGGTCATCTCCGTTGACGGCGGGTTTATAATTTGAGATTATTTTCCATTAAGAATCAATACTGAAAAGAGGATGCTGCGAGTTTTATTTCGCTGCATCCTCTTTTAGGTTTAACCTTTTCAGGCCATCAAATCTTTAAGCTCAGGATAGTGATCCGGATACTGGTCTACGATTTGCACCATAGTATCGTAATACGAAGAATCCGTATTGTCCTTGGCCATCTTGAGATATTCTGCCGCTTTGGCAAAGTCCTTCTCCAGTCCGTATTCGCCATCACAGTATGCTCCTGCCATATTTACCTGACATAGCATGCTGCCAAGCTCGGCCCCCTTGATCGTCCAGTTTATGTAATCGCTGTCCTCCATGTCATATAGACTAAGATCGTCTGCCGCGTCCACAATGCCGTTTTCTATAGCCACCTTGCAGTATTCCAGACTCTTGTCCATATCTACCGCTCCGTAAAACGGCATGCGGTATATCTGTTCCAGAATATACATCGAATCGCCGTCTCCGGCATCGGCCGCCATTGTCATCCATTTGATCCCTTCCTCGGTGTCCATTTCAACATAGCTGTCTCTTACTCCAAGATAAAGATCACCGAGAAATACCTGAGCATCTATATTGCCAGCTTCCGCCGCCGAGGTGAACCAGCTTATTGCCGTATCAGTATCCGGCTCCGAACCCACGCCGAAAAGATAGCACTGCGCAAGGTAGTACATGGAATCTGTATCGTGATTCTCATTGACCGCCTCCTTGAGAAGCTTGAAGGCCTCGGCTTCATCAACGTCCGTGCCGTAACCAAATAGATAGCATCTGGCAAGCATGTCCTTTGCGCCGGGATAGCCGTCGCCCGCCGCGGTTTTGAAGCAGTCAAGCGCGGTTTTGTAATTTCCCATATCAAAATTGCAAAGACCAAGACCGTAGCGCGCGTTTATATTTTCCTGTGATGCGGCTGCTTCAAACAGCTCTGCCGCTTTATTCAGGTCATAATCTACCCCTGCTCCGTAATAGTAGCACCAGCCGAGGTTGTTCTGCCCCCAGGCCATCCCGGCATCAGCCGCCTCCGTGTACAGTTCTGCCGCTTTCGCCAAATCTCTTGTCACGCCGTAGCCATTTTCATACATATATCCAAGGGTGACGCATGCGTCCATGTTGCCCTGCTCATAAGCTTTCGTGCAGAGATCAACAGCCTTGCTGTAATCCTGCTTCACACCGCTGCCATCAAGATACATAGATCCAAGCGTATACTGTGCTCCTGCGCTGCCCTGTTCAGCCGCGGCGGCGTATAGCTCCGCTGCCTTGGCATAGTTCTGCTCCGTGCCCTGACCGTAATAGTAGCAGTCGCCGAGCAGCGCCTGAACATCCGCGTTGCCGCTATCGCGGTTTTCATCCAGAATGGCAAACGCTCCGGCATAATCTCCTGCGTCATACATCTGGCTTGCCTCTTCAAAGGCTTTTGCCCCTTTGTCTCCGCAGGCACATAAAGTGAGCGCCATAGCGCATAGTAAAATGACACTTATTATCTTTTTCATTTTCTCAAATCCCTTCTTTTTAGTATCGTGCAAACTAAAGTGTCTGTCTGTAATATAACGTTATAAGGGCAAAATGTCAAGTGCAAACATCTTTGTGATAATGAAATATCTCGGTGATTGCTTTACCATACTCAACATTGGAGGGTGTTAAAATGATTGCTGAAAAAATAAAAAGCCTTCGTGAGAAGAAGGGTCTTACCCAATCGGAGCTCGCCCGGCGTTTGGGAATAACCCGGTCGAGCGTCAATGCGTGGGAGATGGGGATATCTGTACCCTCCACTCAATATATCGTCGAACTGGCAAATATATTTGGCGTTTCATCGGATTTTCTGCTCGGCATAAACGATCGAGCCACGATAAGCGCAGACGGACTTTCTCATGAGGATGTTGAGCTGCTGTTTGAAATTGCCGAGCACCTGAGAAAGAACCGGCGCAAAGAGTGACCAAGTAGATACAAGCACTTATATTACGGCATGCAAATCGAAAAGAGCCGACTTCCCTTGTTCGCAAGGGGAGTCGGCTCTTTTCGGCTGAATGGATAAAGCCTCTCAGCCGCTGGTTCCATCTGTTTTAGAAGTATTCGTATAATTACAGTTCCTCAGTCTTGAAAGTGGTATAGCCCTCGTAGTAATAGCTGTGGTCTATACCTTTCATATATATATCGCGGCTGTCTACATCATCCGTCAGTGCCGCTTTCAGCAGCACCTTGATCTCTGTGTCACGGATGGGACTGCGCTCCATAGCAAGCAGGTAATCCTCCTTGTCTACCCGGCTCCAGTCCACTACCTTACCTATGCCGTTTTTCAGCATCAGGTCAAGCCAGATGCGCATGCTGCGTCCATTGCCCTCCCGAAACGGGTGGGCAATGTTCATTTCAACATATTTTTCGACGATCTCGTCATAAGTCGACTGCGGCATTTTATCAATGCTTGCAAGCGCTGCGTCGAGATACATCAGCGGTGCAAAGCGGAAATTGCCCTTTGCAAGATTCACCGTGCGTATCTCGCCCGCGAAGCCGTAAATATCCTCAAAGAGATACCTGTGTATTTCCTTCAGCGCTGCGAACGTACCGGTAGGCAGCGCGGCAAGAGTGCCGCTTTCAAACATCTGCGCCGCTTTCTTCTTGCTTATTCTTTCTTCCTCACGGGCAAGCTCCGCCGAATCGGTGATGCCCAATTTGTTTTCAAGAGCCATAGCGCCCCTCCGTTCACTCGGTATATATTAATTATACCACACTCTCCCCATATAAGTAAACGCAGCTATTCCGGTTTATCATTTTTAAGTATAATTTTCATCGTATCTGGTGAGACTAATTTCAGCACCCGGTATATTATTTTACATATTATGTATTGGGCGACTATTCAGGCGGCGGCAATACCCCGCCGCAAAGTCGGAGTGTGAGTCAGTCATGGTCAGACGAGGAGATATCTATTACGCCGACCTCAGCCCTGTAGTGGGCAGCGAGCAGGGCGGCATGCGCCCGGTGCTTATCGTCCAGAACGACACCGGCAACAAGCACAGTCCCACTGTGATCGCCGCAGCCATAACCAGCCAGATAGGCAAGGCACGGCTGCCGACGCATATAGAGCTTCACGCCCAGAGCGTGGGACTGAACCGCGACAGTGTAATTCTTTTGGAGCAGATACGCACGATCGACAAGTCCCGTCTGCGCGAGCGGATGGGTAAGCTTGACGACGGAACCATGACCGCCGTTGACAACGCTCTGGCCGTCAGCTTCGGCCTGCTCAACTGAGTCGGCTTTATATGAATCGGCATGTATCTCATATATCTCCCGCCCATATAATTGGACGGGAGACTTTATTTGGGGGCGACGCTATGGACTATCCGCTTATAATAGACGGCATTGAAGCCGGTACTCTTTCCGTCAGTGAGGAAGGCCTGTACACCTGCTTTGAGGCGCGCGCCGGGGAGCACGACGGACTTGTGCGGCTCTGGGTCTGCGGCGGCGTGGAGCGCGCCTACCTCGGCGTCATGCAGCCGTGGAGCGGCGGGCTATATCTGCGCCGCCGGCTGAGCCGCAGTGAGCTGAAGGGCTTTCCCGCGCAGATAGAATACGCGACGGATCAAGGCGGAGAAAGTTTACATAACGTAAATAATTCAACTTCAAAAGTCGATATTGAGCCTGTTGATTTCGATGTTAGTTTACATAATTTAGTCGGTGCTTCAAGTACTCCCTCCTGCCCGTTCCCGGCCGATATCCCGGAGGACACACTGTCCCTGCAATGGTTCTCCCGGCGTGACGGAACGCTTGTCTCCTTCGACGGGATAAGCTGCCTTGTCGCGCTGCCGGCGGAGCTGCGCCATGCCGACCGGCGCGCCGTTATCCGCGAGATCGCGGGGCGGAAATACATGATATTCCGCTATTGAGTATTTTGCGTTTTTGTTATATAATACAAAATTACTTAGAAAGAGCACGGAGGTACATAACATGTTGATGAATGATCTCATCGTAAAGAAACGCGACGGCGGCGAACTGAGCACCGAAGAAATAGATTTTATGATACAGGGCTACACCCGCGGGGAAATTCCGGATTACCAGATGTCCGCGATGTGCATGGCCATCGTTTTCCGCGGCATGAGCGACAGGGAAACGCTCGATCTCACCATGTCCATGATGAACTCGGGCGAGACGCTCGACCTCAGTCCCATCAAGGGCATCAAGGCCGATAAGCACTCCACCGGCGGCGTCGGCGATAAGACGAGCCTTATCCTCTGCCCGATGGTCTCGGCCTGCGGAGTAAAGATAGCGAAGATGTCGGGCCGCGGCCTCGGCCACACCGGCGGCACGCTGGACAAGCTTGAGAGCTTCCCCGGCTTCAACATCAGCATCGGCGAGCAGCGCTTCTTCGATAATGTCAACAAGCACGGCATCGCCATCATTGGTCAGACGGCCGATCTTGACCCGGCGGACAAAAAGCTCTACGCCCTGCGCGACGTGACCGGCACCGTGCCGAGCATCCCGCTGATCGTCAGCTCCATCATGTCAAAGAAGCTGGCCTCCGGGGCGGACGTTATCGTCCTCGACGTCAAGTGCGGCGACGGCGCTTTCATGAAGACCGTGGACGAAGCGGAGGAGCTTGCCCGCGGCCTGACGCGCATCGGCAGGCTCGCCGGGCGCAAGTGCGCCGCTGTCATCACCGATATGGATCAGCCCCTCGGCTGCGCCGTCGGCAATTCCGTTGAGGTCAAGGAAGCCATTTCCGTCCTCAAGGGCGAGACAAAGGGCGACTTGCTTGAGCTGTGCCTGACGCTCGGCAGCTGCATCCTCACCGAAGCCGGCATCGCCGAAAGCATCGAGGACGCGCGCGCCCAGCTCACGCATGCTGTTGAGAGCGGCGCGGCGCTCAAGAAGCTTGCCGAAATGGTTTCCGCGCAGGACGGTGACGGCAATGACGTCTATGATACCTCACGTCTGCCGGATGCAAGGGTGAAGCTCGAAGTCCCATCCGAGGTCTCGGGCTATGTCGGACGCATTCTTGCCGAGCACGTCGGCCTTGTGTCGATGCACCTTGGCGGCGGCAGAGCCACGAAGGACAGTGAGATCGATCTCTCCGTCGGCGTTATCCTGCACAAGAAGGTCGGCGACAAAGTCGAAAAGGGCGAGAGCCTTGCGACCATCCACGCCTCCTCCGAGGAGAAAGCGCAGGAGGCGGCAAAGCTGCTGCGTGACTGCTATCAGTTCTCCGACTCTCCCGTTGAGCGCCCCGCCTTTATAAAGGCGATAGTCCGTTAAGTTTGGAGGGCACATGAAAAGAGCACTGATCGGCGGCTTTATCTCGCTGCTCGGCACCATCTGGGGCCTTGCCATAGCAGTGGCGGCGTCGAATAACCTCGTCTCCGGCTGGGCCACCCCGCCGGGGCGCTTCCTCACGACCGTTGCGGAAATGGGCTTTGTCCCGCTGTTCGCAATGGCGATCGTCCTCATCGTCCTCGGCCTTGTCATAATGGCGATAGAGTATTTCAAAAAAGGCGAATGACGCTAAAATCACTCTGCGTCAACAGTCGGAGCAGAGCAGCAACTACGGTTCTAAATCAAAAGTTGGGGGTAACCGGGAAAACCGGATACCCCCAACTTTTAGTTTGGAGCCTAAATTTCTTCATATCATTTTATTCTCACGGCTCGGTGCGTCTCGCCGGTTCTGAGCGGGGTCACAGTCCCGCCGCTGATATCGAAGATGCGCGCGGTGAAGTCAGCCTCAGTCTCCGCCGGGATGAGCACCTTGAGCGTGACGCTGGATGAATACTCCACGTCCTCGACAATGCCGCCCATCGCGGTACACTCGGTCTTGAGCCGTTCCGCACCTGAATATGAGCACATCACATCCATACACGACCACGGGCGCACGACCGACGTCCCAGCCGCGGTGAGCGCGTCCCCGGCGCTTTTCGTATACGCGCGCAGCAGCCCGCCCGCACCGAGCAGCACGCCGCCAAAATAGCGCGTGACGACGCAGACGCAGTTGGTCATATTCTGGCGGCGCAGCACCTCAAGCATGGGAATACCGGCGGTGCCCTGCGGCTCGCCGTCGTCACTGTAGCGCTCGGCGCCGTTTCTGATGATATAGCACCAGCAGTTGTGCCGCGCGTCATAGTACTTTTTCTTCATTTCTGCAACGAAGGCTTTAGCCTCGTCCTCGGTCTCGACGCAGCGCACATGCCCCAAAAAGCGTGAGCGCTTCTCGGTGAACTCGGCCTCGCCCGGGGCGGATGGGATATAATACTCGCTCAATCCTCCCAGTCCTCCTTGGGTTCAACATAGCCGGGGATGAACTGCTTGACCCTGCCGAAAAGCTCCGGCCCAACAGTGACCTCGGCTTCGATACCGGAATCGGTATACTCCATAGAGTGTACCTGCGCCTCGCGGTTGAGGCTGTCGGCAAGGCCGGCGTTTGCGTAAGGTATCTTCAGCGTGACGCGCTTTTTGCCTCGGTCGAGCATGGCGGAGAGTGCATCGACAAGCTCCTTCGCCCCCTCGCCGCTGCGCGCGGAAATGCAGACGATGTTCTCTCCGTGCGGCAGGATGCCGATATAGGCATCGCACTTGTTGAACACGCGGATGCAGGGCGTGTCCTCCGCGCCGAGCTGGCGGATCAGAGAATCGACAACGCGCGCCTGCTCCTCCCATTCGGGGTTCGAGATATCGATGACGTGCAGGAGCACATCGGCATAGCTCAGCTCTTCAAGCGTTGCCTTGAAGGCCTCGATAAGATGCGTAGGCAGCTTGCGGATAAAGCCGACGGTATCGGAGAGCAGCACCTCCTGCGTCTCGTCGATGCGGAAGCGCCGGGTCGTGGTGTCGAGGGTATCGAACAGGCGGTCGTTCGCGGGAATATCGGAGCCGGTAAGGCAATTGAGCAGCGTGGACTTGCCCGCGTTCGTATACCCAACAAGGGCGACGACGGGCATGGCGTTCTTCTCACGCTTGCGGCGCTGGGTGCTTCTCACCTTGCGCACATCTGCCAGCTCCTCCTCAAGCTTCTGGATCTTGCGGCGGATATGGCGGCGGTCGGTCTCAAGCTGAGTTTCGCCGGGGCCGCGCGTGCCGATAGGAGACGAGCCGCCGGAGGCGGTCTGGCGGACAAGGTGCGTCCACATACCGGTCAGGCGCGGGAGCAGATACTTATACTGCGCAAGCTCGACCTGAAGCTGACCCTCGCGCGTCTGGGCGCGCTGGGCGAAGATATCCAGTATAAGCCCGGAGCGGTCGAGCACCTTGACGCCGAGTTCCTCGGACAGCACACGCATCTGCGAGGGGCTGAGTTCGTTGTCAAAAACCGCGAGGTCGCAGTCGTTCATTGCGATAAGCTCTTTCATTTCCCTGACCTTGCCGTCGCCGATGAAGCTGCGTGGATCGGGCGTCGGGCGGCTCTGCATGAGCATGGCGACAGTCTCGCCCCCGGCAGTCTCGACAAGGGCGGCAAGCTCCTCCATCGACACCTCGGTCGAGCGCTCATGCTCGTCCATGCTCGCGGCGGAAAGACCCGCAAGCACAGCACGTTCTTTTTTTATCTCAGTATTTTCCATAGTTCTCCTTATTAATTTGAAGATAACGCTAACTCTAAAGCCGCAAAAGCGGCCTAATCTCCACGCAAAGCCCAGCAACGCGGGTTTGCGTGGAAAAGGAAGAAGGAGATCGCATAGTGCAGCTTTCGCCGCAAGGCGGAAGCGGAACGGTGCGAGCTTCTTCTGACGTGGTGCGAGCTTCTTCTGACGCTAAGCCGCGCCTTTTTCCCCGGGAACCGGCAGGCGGCTCTCCTCGGGGGCGGTTATCTCGCTGCCATCGCTGAACTTCAACAGTGTACACACGGCGGCGATAAACTCCTCGTCGCTCATATTTTCGCCGCAGGTTATCGTCAGCAGTATCTGGCGGGCGGGCACGTACTCCTCCCCGTTCTCGGCAGCGTCAGCCGCGGCTTTCTCGGCATCGGAAAAATAAGAGCTGGACGGCAACTTGAGTATCTGCGCAAGGCGCACATCGCCGAAGCGGGCGAGGACAAAGCTGTCAAGATAATACTTCGACAGCTGCGGCTTTGCCTGCTCAGGGTAGCTGATGTGCGGATAGAGGCGCTGGAAGTAAATTTCATTCACGGCGTCATAGCTGCACAGCTCCGCCATAACGGTAAGGCCGCGCATCTCGTTGCGGTTAGAGGGCAGGTAAATAAACTCAACATACGAATGCTCCGCAAGGCCGCCGTCGTCCGGGTCACGCAGCACGTCATGGTTCGTTTTCTGGCGGTTTAGGCGCTGATAGGCAGAATAGCTCTCGGTAAAGAGCGCCGCCGGCAGGAAGTTATACGGGAAGAGCGCAAGGCAGTCATTATGGCTGATGGTCTCCTGTATGCTCTCTGGCGCGGCACCTGGGTCGGACATATCAAAGCTCTCGGCCTCGTTCCATATATATTCCTCGGGGCTCCCGCCGCCGTAGCTTGGAACAGGCGTCGGCTCCACGGTGGGCTTCGCGTCCACGACGGGCATCGTCCACGGCTCAAGCGTTTTCTCTTCGCCGCAGCCGCACAGCAGCGCCGAGGCAAGCATGAGCACGGCAAGCAGCAGCGCGATCTTATTTCTCATGGCGCACCTCCGGATCAGGGTGTTTGATCTGCATTCTTACTAAAATTATATTATATAGCAAACTCCCTGATTTGCCAACTGTTTATTGCATCTCAAAACAGTCTGTGCTGCCGCTTGCGGCGCATAAATTCGCCCTTGGCTTCTATGAGCACGATATCGCTGCCGACCTTGACGATGCAGCTCCACGGGAGCACATAGTCGTCCTCGCGCCCGAGCAGCCCGAAGAGCTTCGCGCGCCCCGGTGTGATGATGGAGACGACGCGCCCTTCGGCATCGTCAAGCTCCACATCGCAGATATAGCCGAGACGGAAGCCCGTGTGGATATCGATGACCTCCTTATACCGCAGCTCGGAAAAATAGCACATCATGCCATGCACACCCCCTCGAAAAAAGTATACATGCGCGGCGCTTTGTCCTATTCATGGGAAAGAAAAGTTTTAATTTTCCCTATTGACTCTGACACTGTGTAAGGCATTATTATACACATGAGCTCAAGGAAGAACAGCACGGAGGTACCGCTATGCTGAAAATAGGTGATTTTTCAAAACTGTCCAGATGCAGCGTGCGCATGCTGCGCCACTATGACGAGATAGGTCTGCTCGAACCGGCGGAGATCGACCGCTTCACGGGCTACCGCTATTACAGTGAAGCGCAGCTGACGGTGATAGGCAAGATAATCTCCCTGCGCGACATGGGCTTCAGCCTTGCCGCGATAGGCGAAATGCTCAAGCTCGACGACCCGGAGCGCTTAGACAGCTTCTACGCCATACGTCAGGCGGAGCTGCGCGCCCTCGCGAGCGACACCGAGGAAAAGCTGCGGCTCCTGGACGCAGCCCGAAAGCGGCTGAGAAAGGAAGGAAACATGGATCACTCCGTAAGTATAAGAACTCTGCCCGAGCGCTACGCCGCCTGCGTGCGCATGACGATACCCCGCTATGAGGCCGAAGGAATGGTTTGGGGCGTGCTGTGCGAGGAGACGGCAGGGATGAACCTCATTCCCGCCGACCCATGCCTGTGCAGCGTGACCTTCCACGACGGGGAATACAAGGAAGTCGACGTCGACGTTGAAGCGCAGAAAACCGTGAAGGGGCGCTACCCCGACACGGAGCACGTGAAGTTCAAAACGCTCCCGCCCGTGACCTACGCAGGCTGCACCTTCAAGGGCAGCTACCGCTTCACGAACGAGGCGATAGCCGCCGTTGCGACATGGATAGAGGCAAACGGCTACGAGAGCGACGGGCCGATGTTCAACATCTACCACGTTTCCCCGCACGAGACGCAGAACCCTGATGAATTCGTCACTGAGGTCTGTTTCCCGGTGAGGAAGAAGCAGGCGTAATCTAAAGCATGACCTCCCGATACTTAAGTACCGGGAGGTCATAGCCTGTCAAAAAACATTTTTGCCAAGCTGCTTGTCCTTTGACGCGCTGCGGCATTCCCTTGCAACCTGCGGTTGCATAAAGACGCAAAATATGTTATTTCCGTTTGGTGGACATCGCGCCGTGGTGGGGTAAAATAGTTTTTATCTACTCAGAGGGGGATATTTCCATGCGGAAAGCTGTTATTATTATCGTAAGCGTCATTCTCGGACTCCTCCTGCTGGCGCTTCTGGCGTTCGGGGTATTCGCGTACAAGAACACCCATTGGTTCAGCGCCTATGACCGCGCGCTGAAGAGGGCCGGGGCCGTCGAAAAGCAGGTCACAACTCCGGGTGGGAGCGTTATCAATTACGGTGAGTCTGCAAACGGCAAGCCCGCGCTGCTGCTGATCCACGGTCAGGGCGTTGCGTGGGAGGACTATGCGCTCATCATGCCGGAGCTTTCAAAGAACTGGCATATATATGCCGTCGATGTTTACGGGCATGGGCAATCGAGCCACGATGAGGAACTGTACTACATAGACGTGAACGGCGACGACCTGATCTGGTTCATTGACAATGTGATAGGCGAAAAGACCGTAGTCGCCGGGCACTCAAACGGTGCGCTGACGGCGGCATACATCGCGGCAAACGGCGGGGAGAACATCGCGGGTGTGCTGCTGGAGGACCCTCCGGTGTTCTCCACCGAGGGCGAGGGCTGGGAGCAGAGCTTCGCCTATCTTGACACATACAGGACGATACACGAATACAACGCATCCGATAAGTCGGAGTGCTGGGAGGCTTTCTATCTGCGCCGCTGCCTGTGGGGGCGGCTGTACATGGCCGACTCCATGCCGAAGATAGCCGACTATGCGCAGAGCTACCGCGCCAAGCACCCCGGCGAGGAGGTAAAAATATTCTTCATGCCAAGCTCAGCAGTTCTGTCCTTTCACTACGCGGCAGACTACGACCTGAACTACGGTGAACATTTCTATGACTTGAGCTGGAACAACGGCATAACGCATGAGGAGCTGCTGAATGGCATCAACGTGCCATGCGTATACCTCCACGCGAAGGAGAGCATAGCTCCGGATGGAACGTACCTCTGCGCCGCGTCACGCGAGCAGGCGGAGCGCGCGGTCGGGTACATCGGCGATAACGCAAAGCTCATTGAAACGGAGGACAGCAGCCACGCGATACACACCGCGCACAGCGGGCTTTATATCGACGCGCTGAACAGTCTGCTGCCGGAGCGATAATGGACTGTCAAAAGCAGCACCGCGGTAAAACCGTGACCGTACAGATAGACACAACACTTTATCCCCTCAGCCGCTTCGCGGCAGCTCCCCTTGAGAAACAAGGGGAGCCTTTGATACCAACATATAAGACCCGGTTTGTTTAGAACCGAGTCTTATTTTTCAATATACGCTCAAGAGTGACAGTGTCACCGCGCCGAACATCATCCAGAAGCGGAAGCTCTTCTTCCCCGTCCAGAGCGAGTACACGGCGCAGACGCAGCCGCAGAGCATGACGAGCGCGAACCAGAAGCTTTGCAGGCGCAGGGGCGTGAAGCCGAAGCAGGAGATATATAGGCAGAGCTTCGATATCGAGATCACCGCGAAGAGTGCCCCGGCGGCGAGCAGCAGAGTACACATCAGCATTGCCGCGCGGATAGAGCGCACCGGTTTTGACGAGCTGCGCGTGACGAGCCAGAGAAGAGTAAAGTTTATGGCGATGACCCTGCAAAGCTCAAAGAAGCCCTCGCGCGCATACTGCGAGACGATGAAGCCCTCAGGCAGGCGGCGGGCAAACGCGCCGAAAAGGTACGAACCCTGCACGATGAAGAACAGCAGGTACACCGCCGCGAAGGCCGCCGTCACAGCGACCCACACGCCGTTCGGCACAACGCGCAGCTTTGAGAGAAAGCTGTTCACGCCGTCCCTCTGCGCTTGGAGCTTCTCCTCCGGCAGGCGCGCCGTGCCCGCGATCAGGCCGAATACATATGCGCCGACGGGCAGGCTCACCGCAAGGCGGAACAGAAAGTTCCAAAAATCCGTGCCAAGGTTTATCCGGAGAGAGTCAAGCACACCGCTGACCATCCTGCCGAAGCCGCTGTCAGCCGAGGCGAGGCTCGACGCCGCCCACCAGAGCAGCAGCACGCCGAGGACGATCGCGGTAATTGACGCGATGATGGTGTTTTTATTGCTCTTTCTGCCGCGGCTCATGTCCTTTATCCAAGCGCCGACGCAGCGCAGGCGCAGAGAGAAGTTCCCGAACGGGATACGCACAAAGCCGTTGAGCGCATCGAGCGGCAGCAGGTGTCCGCTCTCCCCTTCTATGAGCTTTCCGCTGCGGGAGAGCACCCACCACACGGCAAGGATGTGCACCGCGGCGATGCTGTAAAATTCTCCCCATACCCGGCTGCGGCCAAGGGCAGTGCAGACCGTCACGAGTACGGCGCAGCCAAGCCAGACCCAGCTCTCCTTCGAGCGCTTTGCATCGCGGTAAAGATACTCGACCATCAGCACGAAGAGCGCGACAAATACCGCAAGCCAGAGTTCCCAGCGGCTGCCGGTCGTCAGGATATAGATGTATGCCGCAATGTACATAAACAGCGCGGTGTACTTTTCCGCCTTTGACGCGGTAAAGACAGGCTGAGTGTTTTCGTTTCTTTCATCCATGCTCGTCACCTCCATCGTCCACAAATTCCAGCAGGTCGCCCGGCTGGCAGTTGAGCACCCGGCACAGCGCCATGAGCGTTGAAAAGCGGATGGCCTTTGCCTTGTTGTTCTTGAGTATCGAAAGATTCGCCGGGGTTATGCCGACGCGCTCGGCAAGCTCCCCCGCGGATATCTTGCGCTTGGCCATCATGACATCGAGGTTCACTATGATTTCCATATGCGTCACCTCAGACGGTATAGTCCAGCTCGTCCTTCATGCCTATCGCGGTCTGAAAGACGTTACGGACAATGCGCACGATCAGTGCCATGAACGCCGCCGCCATTGCGATGACGAGGAACGGCGCATAATACAGCGCACTGAGAGCGCATATCACGGCGGCGGCGACGCAGCAGCGGCTCACCGTGCGCATGATGCGGACATTCTCATCCTCAAAGACGCGTCCGGCCTTTATGTTCCCCAGCAGCTTCCACAGGTTCCAGAGCGTCACCCAGCCGAAAACGCTGCCGGTATATATCGAGACGAGCATTAAAACTCCGCTCTGCCAGACCATCCCGCGCAGGCGGATAAAGAAGCCGACGAACCAATAGCCCCCTATATCCAGCGCCGCAAGCAGCAGCGCGAACAGCACAACGCAGCACTGCGAGAGGCTTATGCTCTTATCACTGTTCATGTCCATGACAGTCCCTCCTTTTGTTTACGGAATGAGCTTAACACTCTGTGCATCGTTTGTCAAGGATTTTTTATCGTTTATCGATAATTATTTGCTGAGTTTCAGTTTCAATAAGGGCGTAAAAAAGGCACAGGGGACATCAGTCCCCTGTGCCGGTAGATTGCAAAAGTAACTTCCAGTTTGCACAATTTACTTCTAGTTTCCTCAAAGACTCGTAAGATTAAATTCCAG